>CAYGDD010000010.1:17343-24495 GCA_964348575.1 uncultured Candidatus Saccharibacteria bacterium
GATTAAAGGGGTCAGGTACTTTTTCTTGGTCTACCCCTCTCTCTCATGGTAGATTCTTGACCCAACTTCGCGGCAGTCTTGGTTGACCAAGTCTCGTCGCCGTAAGGAGAACTCTTCAACTCTGATCTCTCCAGAGCTTCTTCCTCTTCTTGTGACTGAGCTTCATTGAGCCACTCAAGATAATCTCTTGGTTTTGGTACTGGCCAGGGGGAAAGTAGTTTCTTGTGCTTGACTGTCCCCTTCTCTCTTCTCCAGACACTAGACCATTGCCAGTTCTCTGCCTGCTTCACCAGATTAGCCTTCTTGGCGTTTCTTTCTACATAACGTACCAGCGTAAGGAAGTGTCCGTCTTCCTGACACACGAATGATTTGTATCTACCTTGATAGAGATGGCCTTGGCCAACAGTTTTATGTGCACTATGCCACCTCTGTGTATGAGTTAGAGTAATCCAACGCATGAATAAGGCTAGATCATTGTCCTTACGTGGGTACAACACTAAGTGCCAGTGATTGGGCATGAGGCAGTAAGCCAAGATACGCATATCGAACTTCTCCTTTGCCTCCTCAAGTATATCTTCAAAAAGTTTGTAATCTTTATCGTTGTCAAAGATTTGCGCACGCGCATTGGCTCTATTAAGACAATGGTAAACCATCCCTCCTACTGGTGAACGCGGTGCTCTGGGCATAAGGATATTGTAACATAAATAAAGTACCTGACCCCTTTTCTTTCCTCTGGGCATAAGGATATTGTAACATAAATAAAGTACCTGACCCCTTTTCTTTCTGGGCATAAGGATATTGTAACATAAATAAAGTACCTGACCCCTTTTCTTTCGAACTGTTTGACTGGCGTGAGGCAGTGGAAGATTTTGACACCAATGCGTCGGAGATAAACCATTTGCTGGCTCTTGTCTGAACCGTAGTACGATTTGATTTGAGAAAAGTATAGAAATGTAGAAGACCCGCCAGAGGTCGTGAGACTTGGCGGGCCGTGGTTGAGTCACACGTCGTCCTGAGCACAGGCGTTTGAGCAGTAGACAGCGATGTGACTCGGCGAGAGCACCGATTCGCACGAGTCGTTATAGCACTTGCGACCTCGAGGATGGCCATTGGGCAACCAGCCTTTGGCTTCGCAAGTCACGCAATCCTTGCTTATACCACCAGTGCCACCGCAGTCGTTGCACTGGACAGCATCAGTAGGATAGTTTTTGTCCCTTGGAATGTCCACTACTCGGCCTCCTTGTCGTAGGTGTAGATTGTCGTGTCTGGTTTCTCTTCCTCGATGAAGACCTCCATGAACTTCATGTTAGGGCAGAAGGCACGCACGACTCCGCTCAGAACTCGGGCGAGTCGTTGCTTAACCTCTGGAGTCCGCTCGGGCTTTGGCGTCAGTTGCGACACCTCAATCAACCCATCCTCTCCCAGACCCTTTTGCATGTGATCCTTGGGAAAGAGGAAGGTGATGTCTTGCGGTCGCTCCACTCGCAAGCCGAGCTCTGACACGCTCTCCACACCCTCCCACAGGGCGTCATAGAGGCGTTCAAATTGAGTTTGTTCCATGTCCGGCAGTAGCCAGACCTTGATAACGGGCATCGTTTAGCCCTCCTTCTACTCTTTACACTAGCATGGTTCTATGGCGTAGTCAAGAGCAGATTAACGGGAGGATTTACGGTGTCAGCAGGCAGAAACGGTTCCTGACACCGTTTCTCCGTTTCCGTCTATATAAAGAAATAGCTCCCCGCAGTTAAGGGGGAGCTCTTCCAGCCGTCCACCTGGACGACGGGGGCGAAAAATGCAGTTTGGTGTTCATTTGGCCGCCAAGAGCCATATCGCGGCCACCCCAAATGCGAAGCCGAGTAGGTCGCGTTTCGTCGGACTGTAACCGAGCATTGGCACTGAAGGCCCGGCTGAGAAAAACAGGATACCGATCGCAACGAGAGCGATCAAAATCCCTCCTCGAGAGCCCATCTCCTGGATGAGCCGGGGGTACTTGTAGCAACCCCAGCCATTCAACACACCAAGGATGACGATCAGCCCAAAGATGTGTGGCGGGAGCCGAACCAATTCACCCCGGGCCATGATGAGCGTCACGATACCCGTCACTGCCATCACGACCGCCCCGAGCATGCCACCACTTACACCGAGTCGCATCCCCTTCTCGGCCAGACCGAAAAGACGAGCGCAATTGGTACGGCCCACCAGAACTTGTTCATGTTGCCCTCCTTCTGTTGGTAAGGACAAGCAGTACTGTGAGCACGGTGCAGACACCCGGATACAGCCATTCCGCAACTGCCCAAGACTCTGCGGCGAGAGTCGAGAATAAGTTTGCGAAAGTAAAGCCGATCCAGATACTCACGGTGCTGGGATCAGGGCGTCGAATTGAGTCCCGAAGCTGAGGGAGTCCGGCAATGGCGACAGCGGTTGTGCCCGCAATCGTCGTCGCCTCAATCCCTACCTTGTACCACACGACAAGACACACGAGGACGAGACCTACGATGAAGGATTCGAACCTCGTCCAATGAAATTGTCGCTTGTAACCAAGCACAGTACAAATGACGAGGCTCCCGAGCACATAGAATGTGACCAGTGCCCAGTTACCTCCCTGCATGTAGATACTTGACGCTGTTACCAGATCTAGGAGGCCCCAAAGCCCCCATGTAGCCATGTTCTGCTCTGTCCCACTATAAAGCAGGGACTTAATGAGCAAACCATACATCACAGCCGCACAGGCGACTGAGAGCAAGATAAGAGGGTTCACTGTGACCTCCTTGGTCAGTTCCACCACTCAAGCCGGAGTGGTTTAGGGGACCTTTGACCAGAAAAACTGCATTAATTCAAGGTCCTATATACCGTGTAATTGTATCACATCTAGCCACATTGTCAACTTTTTAGATGGCTCTACGTGGCCATAATTATTATCTAAATTCCTCAAGCCGACGCAAGATAGGGAAAATATCCCGATAGACAGGGATTATCTAATTGCTGGAGGGGGTAGAACTTAAGGACTTCAGTCTATCGCGGAGTAGCATTAATGTTTCGCCCTTGAGACTTTGTTGGGCTATAGGGCTATAGGTGTCAGAGGGCTATAGGTGTCAGGAACCTTTGATTCTAAACTCGTTCTGCTCTGTTTACACTGAGCTTGTCGAAGTGCTCCGAAGGTGCCTGTCCGCCTTGGGTGGAGGAGTCTATCCGCGTGTCCCGCGAAGCCTTGGCGACGTGGGGAAACTGCCTGCCTGTCGATAGACAGGGATTAGTGAGAATGTAGGGAGTTATTGGATGCCAGAGTTGGATGGTGTGTGAAATTGGAGATAGTTTTGTATAAAAAAACAGCGCAGAATCTCATGATCCTACGCCGTAGTGATGGGTCCTGCGCGACCCACCACTACGGCGGGTGCTTTCGGGCCTCCTTCAGCTTCACCGATGAACGATCTGTTTGAGGCGTGCCCACCCATCTCTCATCGCTCCCCATGTGGCCACAGACATCGCCATGATACAGACGAGTGCCATCGTGCCGTACAGAACGTAGATGAGCGAGAGATACCTGTGTTCATTGAGAACGCTGGCCACATTCTGGAACCCCAGGATAGCGACCATCTTGGCACCCCAGTGAAGGATGATTGGCAGAAGGCAGTAGATGGTCCAACCGTAGAAACCGCCCTGCGAACCAGGGAGTACCCTCATTCTCTCGCTTCTCCAAGAGAATCCGATGGGCCACCGACCTCCTCTGTTGCGGTAGATGTGCCCCGCAAATGTCCCGAGACTGAGCCAGACGAACGCGAAGGCGGGAGCGACGAAGGCCACGAGTGGCCACTGCTCCCAGCTCCACCCTGCCAGAAGACAATATGGGATGGAGAGAGTGATGCCGAGAACGCTGTAAAACAGAGCAAAGAAAAGGTCCACTGGACACCTCCTACCCTTTACACTAGCATAGTTCTATGGCGTAGTCAAGAGGCTAAATATCCCTACTACCCCCTACTTGGGTTCACTATTATTTTAAGCGACATCAAACCTTGCTCTATTCTCATCCATCCATTTCTTTTTCATCGCTTCCATGTCTTCCTTAGGCATATTAGCATGACCCTTCATTACATCGGCATGTACTTCGCTGTAATGAGGCATGAGGTTGTTCATCCATTCTTCAAATGTTCCACCTTTCGCTGTTGCTTCACATAAATCACATTTAAGTGTTTTCATAATGTTTTGTTAATTACTTAAATATACGTACGACATTCTACATATCTTATCAAAAGTAGGTTCACTCATCCAGTTTTGGGTATAAAAACAACCGCCGTGGTGGTGCTTCGTCCTCTTGGGACGAGACACCGCCTACGGCGGTCTTGCGGTCAGGTTAGGGAATGTCGCCACGAGGGACATCACGAAACTGCTCGTCCTGCTCCCGCTTCTCCTCTGCGTCCAGCACTTCCCCGATGAGCTTGTCGTCTGGGTGCTGGCTTTGAGGATGTACGCGTTCACTCTGCCTCCATTTATCCAGAGCCCGAACGGCTTGGTCGAAGTCGAGATCTCCTTCGCGGTAGGCGTTGAGGATACCCCCTGCACTCGCTTGATAGCCGAGCCTGAGAGACTTTGGTTTACGTTTCAGGATGGACATCAGCGCATTGACTGCGAAGATGATCCCCTTCCAATACTCCCTGTTCCTTGGCATCGCTTAGCCCTCCTCTGCCCTGTACACTATCATAGTTCTGTTGTGTAGTCAAGAGTAGATTAACGGGAGGATTAGCGGTGTCAGTAAGCAGAAACGGTTCCTAACACCGTTTCCGTTCACCATTTCCGTTTCTCTGCACTGCCACGAACCCCCTCATGGAGGTGACCTCGGCCTAGTTACCTACTTTTGTTTGCGTCCTCAATTCCAAGCTTGATGTTCCTCACCAACTCCTTGCTGAAGCTAGATATCTTCTTGCCGGTTACCTTGGCCCTCCCCCCAGCAATACCCACTTGCACTGCCACTGCACGCGCAGCTGTTCGCGAACTCTTGCCTATCTGCTTCTGACTAGGCACATGCTTCTTGACCTTGCCAAGGGCCTTCTTAGATAATGCCAGCGCCCTGCCTGCAACTACTCTGGTACCTACCACACCCTTCTTAACCGCGCTCCGTACTTTGCTCTTTGTTGTCTTTTTCATATTTACATTATACCTTATCCCGCAGACTCAAACGAGCTCGTATGGGTTAAGGGGGTCTCTGCCTATCTAGTTAATTACTGAGTGGGTTCATCTTTGCCTGGCAATGTTACATTGATGACTGTGTCATTACTATCATTCGCATTATTATCCCGAATAGCTGGTAGGCCGTAGATGATAAATAAAGCTACTAAAATTATGCCCACAATAACTCCAAGTACAATGCCCGAACCCGAATCAGAACCCTCGCCTGCAGGAGGCGTATTTATGATAGTTGTCATATAAGTTTACTAATATTGTTATTAATCTGTAGTTGATGCCGTGTGGGAACCAATTATATTACCAAGTCTGCACAGATTAACGGTGCCAGCAAGCAGAAACGGTTCCTAACACCGTTTCTCTGCCGTACCCGTGTTGACTAGTGTGTGAAGTAGAAGCTAGTTTTGTATAGAAAAAGGCCCTGGTCGTGTTGACCCAGGGCCATGTAGCGTGTGTGAAGCGAGGAGACGGTTCTTATTCTGCCCTTACTCCATAAATGGAGGAGGTACAATTACCCGTTTAGTGGACTTTGCCCAACCTTAACCTCACACATTTGAGAACTGTTCGGCAATGATCTACATCTCGTCGGCGTCCGAGGGAACTGAACGGAACATTTCGTCCATGAGCTCCCGTACGACACCTTCGACGAAGGCACGTGCCTCCTTGAACTCGACACCGAGCTCCTTGGCCATCCTGCCGATATCCCGCATCGATTGGGGGCCGAGGCGAAATCCCTCCTGGCTCATCTTGAGCTTGAGGAATGCGTAGGCCAGCTCGTTACGTCGCTGCTCGGTTAGAACCAACTTCGCCATTTGTTGCTCCTCTCCAGTAACACACGATAGGCTGGATTGCCTAAAATGTGCATCACTGAACTTAATCAAGTATACACCATGCTTTGACAAATGTCAATAGACTGGTGGTTTCTTTTCAATATGTTAAATATCCTTACTACCCCCTACCCTTGGGCTCCCGTCTTCGCTAAGACTTCGGCGAGGACAGCACTATTTCTTCACATCATTCAAATCTTCCTTCAGCATTGTTCTTAAAGTCGTTTTACCCTTGGTGGTTTTCAGATACATCTCCCGCCTCCTTGCGTCTTGCTCACTTCTATACGCTTCATAATGTATCAGTTCAAGAGGTACGTGAGCTTTTGTTGATTTATTCTGCCCCTTGTTGTGCTCGTCTAATCTACGTCTTAAATTCTCTGTATAACCAACATAAATCCAGTCTCTTTTTAAGGACTGCAGTACATACACATAATAAAATTTTGTCGTCATTTTTAGAGGGGGACGCACCAGTCGATGCATCCCGCCCTTCCATACGTTTCGGTCTCTGCCTCTTGGCAAAGCCCTGCACCGTATGGTGCGGGGCTCCCGAATTAAAACCTTTGCAAACTTTTGAAATAATTTTGCCAAATCTGATACACAAATCCAAGAAGCGGAATCTGAAATGATGCGCCCCGCCACTATTTTTCTGGGGGTATGGAGGCGGGGCGACGGACTCGCCCGCGCGGAGGAGGGGTCTGGGGAGGAATCCGCGCGGGCTTCGGCTTTCTTTTTTGGCGAAATTCTGGCGGGCTACTAGGGAATTAAAGTCAATATATCGTTTGTTGTATTATCTTCTTTTTTAATTTTTGTACTGCGTGTTAATTCTATAAAATCCCTTTGATCTGTTGTTTTGCAGAACAAACCAAAATCATGTTTGAATTTTACACATTCAGGAAAAAGTTGCACCAAACTAAAATTAGTATTATTTTCTTCCGAAACTATCAAAAATATACAAAGTGCTTTAGGTTTCAGTTGCTGAATATATGTTGCAACTTTTTCATGTTCAAAAATTCTTTTTCGTCTAACAAAAGCGATAAGTGTCATTCCCGAATAATCTTTTGTGCCCAATTTCCTTTCTATAGATTTTTCTACACTTTCGTTATCATGTTCGCTGATTTCGAAAACTTCAACATAGAGCATGGACATGTCC
>CAYGDD010000011.1:0-22707 GCA_964348575.1 uncultured Candidatus Saccharibacteria bacterium
CCTTGCGGGAACCAGCTCCTAAGGCTGGCGTGTCTGCCAATTTCACCACCCCGGCAATGTTGATAGATTCTACCTAATATCCGGACTTAAATCCAGTTTCTATTATAGACTAAGGTTTAACAGATACATCCCAATGATTACTCTCTTTGTAATAGACTACTTTACCACCAGAACCATTTTTTACCCAGGTCTCGGCACCATCACTGCGGTTTGGTCCTTGAGTAAAATTACCTGGCGTAGTTACATAACGCTGTATTGCAACTCCAGCGTCACCCTTCTGACTTATATCTACTTTATAACCATTACCGTGAGTGTGTGTGCCTGTGGTTGAGTGGCCCACCTCTGTGCCGGCGGTTATGACTGGGTTGCATTGGCAATTGGCCTTAAGGGCGAATACTTGGTCTAGAGTGCTCTGCTTGATACCTGCAAGGCGCGTTTGGCATCCACTACTATTACATTCATGATTTACTGCTATCTTACCCATAAGATAATCCCGAGCTTGTTGCTCGGTCATACCTCCTGCTACTCCTCTCGTACCCACTCCAGGGTCGGCGTTATCTGCCCCTTCGTCTGGATCGCCGGTATCGGGTATGCCATCGCCATTGGCGTCACCTGGAAATAGCGGATCCATTGGGTTAAGTGCCCGAGCTTCGCTTCTTGTGGCTGGAGCGACACTGGTGGCCTCGGGCGCAGTAAAGGTTGGACTAAGAAGATCGGGATTAATAGTGCTTAGGATCAACCACGAGAAGAGAGCAAGCAATAGTCCCCCGATGGCGCCCCAGATGCGCTTAGTGGCATCGCCCTTGCCCGAGGGCGAGGCGAACGAAGAGATATATTGTATGCCTCCGATGGCAATCATCAGCAGGGCTAGGGCTACAATCACATAGAGCGTAGTGCGGTATACAAGTCCGAAGTAGGCAAAGCTATCGGCGCCCGACGTCTGTACCTCTGTAGTACCTCGGATTGATTCAAGAAGTATGTAGCTACCTGTTTGTGCGTAGACCTCTCTCATAATTTGAACTGGGGTGGGACGATGGTGCCACCAGTGCTCACATCAAGCGAACTAGCAATGGCCGCCACAATGCCCCAGATAGATATAATTACAAAGAGGGCTATGATCCCAGACCACATCCCCTTCTTGGCCTCGTCGCGCTTGTCGCCCTCGGCTCTTATCACCTTGATGACACCCCAAATGAAGTAGAGCATAGCCACCGTGATAAAGATGGGCAAGAGTGACTCAATCCAACCGCGGAACTTGCCGATGATGGAGGTAATAGTGGCGGCCGCTCCCACTTGCATAGGCGCAAGTAAGACCGTGGGCAGGACGTACTTAATATACTTCGCGTAGTTATGTACTTTTGCTTTGATTGTCATATTAGTTTAGTTGGGGATCTTGGGACCGCTGATCTGTGCCTTAGACTCCCCCTCTATGCCTAAGACTCTCTGGAGGGCAATCACCAAACCCCAAATGGAGATTACGGCGAAGAGGGCGATAATGCCCCAACCCAAACTCTTCTTGGCCTCGTCGCGCTTGTCGCCTTCGGCTCGGATAACTTGGATAGCAGTCCAGATAAAGAAGAGCAGGGCGAGACCGGTGAGGATGGGCAGGAGCCTCGCAACCCACTGGCTCACATTGCTAATCAAATTAGAGACAACATTCTGGGCGAAGGTGGTAGAGGGCAAAGTAAGGAGGGCAATGACTACTAAGTTCTTATATTTACTCATATTATTTATACTTATATAACTATCATCTCTATTTATCTAAATTATACACACTCAAACCTGTCTTAATTATACACCAATAATCATGCTTACTAGAGCCATATCCCCAGACTTGACTTTTGGCTCAATTTCGTGCTATAATAGCAGATAGAACTAGAAACAAGTCGCCCGTCCCGAATGTATCGGGAGCGACAGGATCTTTGAAAATTGATCCAAAAAACAGAAAGGAAAAAAGATGGCGTTTAGTCTCAAGGGGTTAGGTAAGTGGTTCGCCAAAGAGGGTGCAGAAACAACAATAGAAGCCCTCGTCATGAAAAAAATCATCTATCCTGTATTTGATTTGGTTGGGATTGGTGGTGAGAAGAGGAAAGCAGATGTAGGTCGTCTAGCAATCGCAGACCGCGAAGCTGCTGAGGTTCGCGACATTTGCGTGGACATCATGTATAGATTCAACATGAGAGATCTACGAGTGCGACTGGAAGCAAATAACGACCACGAGCGCGATGTGCTGATAAGTGCACGCGCACGTGGTTTGCGAACTGGTGAACTGGTCTTGGTGGAGGTTCCAAACAAGGACGGCACTAAAACCGCCATGGTTCGCTCAAGTAGCTCACACTCAGATCCTCTTGGTATCGAGACTGCAGAGGTAAACTACCAAGAGATGATCGCCTTCCTGAATCTGGCAAACTATCAGGCAAGGAATGATGTCTCGTGGAAGCAGTTCGTACAATTGCTTCACGATGACACCGGCCTCGAGAGCTTCCTCCGCAGACTGCCATACTACAGGGGTCTCATCAGTAAGCACTTGCCCCAAATCACGGAAAGCCTAGTGGGGCACCTCCGTAATATGGGCATCCGGACAGATGAGTCGTACCTCGACGAAGATGGATGCGAGGTGGAGTCAACTCCATTCAATTGGAGGAACTTAATCCCGCCAGTAGTTATACTCGGGATCATGGGCGCGTTGCTCTCGGTCTCGATCTACGGCCCCACGGCCATCATCGTGATCTTACTGCTCACCGGAGCAGTAGTCTACCAACTTCAAAGGAGCTAATAATATGATCTGGATCGGGCAACTGTTAAGTGCCGTAATCCACACCACCAACCGCAAGGCGCGGTCTCTCGTCCTTGCATACGTCATCGCAGTCCCAGGGCTTGTGTGGCTTCTTGCCACCCTGTCTCGGTTCGGACACGGCGACATGGTGCCGTGGTTTATGGTGCCGATTAGCATCATGGGCGTCGTCTGGCTTACGGGCTGGGCACGCATCACCCGCGGTGGACCCGTTAACGGGTGGTACGGTCGGGCAAGTCTCACGGCTGGCGACCCACTGCTTGCGTTACTTGCGACTACACCTCTCCACGTGCGCTTGATCATCTGTGGAGTGCCACTTCTTGTAGCGCTCTACACTTGGCTGGTGCCAATGAACACGCACCCGGGTCTCATTATGGGCTTGGTGTTGAGTGTGATGGGAATGATCGTCTTCTCGGGCTCGCTCGAGACCACCTGGCCTTGGGCCAAGTGGGGTCGGCTCATCTCCATTGGTGCTACCATCGTGATCACCTTCCTCTTCTTCCAGGGCGCAAGCTTTAAGATCCTGGGAGCGAATCCTCTGGACATCTTACCCGATGCACAGACCTTGCACGAGGGTGGCAAGAGTGCGAAGGAGTACTACGAAGTCTTTCGGGAGGGGCAGGCGGTTGCCTCGCCCAAGCAAGCCATGCGCACTACGGAGGGGCGCATTGAGGTAGCAAAGCTTCACGTGGAGAACAACTCCATGAGCGACTGGGAGCTGAAGAACATCAACCGCCTAGCACGCGGATTGTCCGTTCTGCCACGGCCGACGCCGGTGCCCACCGCTCCGCGGGAGTACACCAAGGCCCAGAGGCACATTGTGCCCGACAAACTGGTCAATAGAGATGGGAGCTTCCAGCTCACCGTCTTAAACGCCAAGTCAGGTTGGACGAAGATCAGCCTGTCGTCCATCTACCAGAAGCCATGTTTCATTGAGTGGCTTGAAGGGAGTGGCCAAGCGAGCGCTTGGTGTGTGAGGGACAACGGAGACCGCCTCGATCCAGAGACCTTCCCACTGGAGTGGGTGGAGGGGGAAACGGTCGGCTTCTGGAGTGGTAAGAACATGGAGGGGTGGATGCGGATCTACCCACGCCAATGACGGGACCGAGGACTCCCGTGCGCGCAGGGGCGCCTGCCCGAGCCTCTCCCTCTTTCCTGATTTCTGTTTTACTGGATCAATTGCGCACAGCCACCTCGCTGTCCGCTCCGCCCACGCTTGGGAGGAGAGGGACGGCTTGGTGGCTGTTTTTTGTTGCGCTAAATTATACTATTTTAACTACTTGAAGACTGTGCCCACGGCACTACCGATAAGATTAACAATGCCGAAGGCCGAGATAATTACAGCTAGACCAATCAAGCCGTAGACCATATGCTTCTTGCCTTCTTCGGCTCCTTGAGAATCCATTCTGTACCTACTGGCCGAGAGGAACTTAACTAAACCATAAAGAAAGTAGACCACACCGACCACAAGCAAGAGCTTAATGGCAGGATTAATGATCTGTGACTTAACACTCTCAATAATGGGGATTGCCGCGAGTTGGTCCACTTGTAGGAGCTATCTATTAAGTCCACCTACAGATGGAGGAGGTACAGAGACTGTGCCCGTGTTGATGTCCAAGATACCAGCGATGTAGGCGATAATGCCCCAGATAGATACAATCACGAAGAGAGCTACGATACCCCACCACATTCCCTTCTTGCCTTCCTCTCTGGAGGCCTCGTCTCCGCCGATGACGAACTTGACCAAGTTCCAAATAAAGTATACAAGTGCGACACCCACCAAGATAGGGATAGCTCGGGCTACGATAGACTCAATAAGAGTCATCAGATTAAGAAGATTACCACCAACCTGGGCTCCTGCTATCATAGGCAAGCCGGCCGAGATGGCTAGGGCTCCAAGTAATGCTTTCGACTTTGTCATTTGTTAAATGCTAATTGATAATGTTAAATAACGACCTTTCGTTACGACTCCTATTATAGCACAAATACTATTGCACAAACCCGCTATTCACAGCCCCCTTGTCTTCTAGGTCTAAGCTCCTAGATATAAGTCCGGCGATACTCCAGAAGCTAAGCATAACAAAGAGGGCGATAATGCCCCAAGTCATCACTTGTTTGCCCTCGGCGCGCTTGCCCTCGTCACCGGCAGATGAGATGAAGGTGATGACACCCCACACGAAGTAGATGAGGGCCACGCCTATAAGCAAGCCCACAAGTGGACGTAATATGTTAACTATATTATCTACTATCCCGCTAAATGTGGCTGCTTGCATATCTTTAACTTAATTATTAACCCCCTAGTGACTTAACTGTTGCTTGGATAGCCGTCTGGATGACCTTGGCTCCAAGGAGTACGGTCCCACCTATGACAGCCCACCACAAGGCCTTATGTGCCTCGGTCACCTTAGTCTCGTTACCTTGGGCTGTAATGTACTTGAAGCCAGCATAGACGATAAAGAGGACAAGCACGGGCAGGCCTAGGTCTATAAGCACATCAAGGAGCTTAGTAAGCAAAGTGTTAACAGTGCTAGTCTCGCTCCCAAGCGGATTATCATACAATTTTCCAGCTGTAGATCCAGGCTCACGACTACCAGTAAGAGCATGAGTGGTCTCAATAACTGGCGGTAAGAAATTTAGGGTAAGTAATAATAGTGGTACTAAGATTGTTATCTTCTTCATTATTTTAAAGGGTTTGCAAAGTTGGCGCCAAGTCCGACTAGGATGGCGTTAACAATAATCCAAGAGGCCAGTACAATCAAGAGGCCGATAACAGAGGCCGAGAGGATCTCCCTGCCCTTGGTGCGTTCGCCTTCACTAGCCGAACCCAGAATCATCCTGAAGCCTCCCACTCCAATCCCAAGGACAGCAAGAGGAGCGGCAATAAAGACAATATACTTATACACCGAGCCAAGGAGGTTAAAGAAGTCTTGCAGGGTGCAATTATCCTTGACTTGGCAATCTGGCACCAGTTTGGTCTCGGCATGAGCAAGGGGGGTCAGAATAATTAAAAACAAAAAAATTGCAATAACTAACGCCAGCTTATCTTTATAAAGGCTTGAGAAATTTCTTATGCTCAATATGCTCATTGGTCTTATTTAAGCAGGTCAACTAGTTTGCTATCGGCTATGCTGATGGCCTCACTTGGACTAGACTTACCTATCATAACAGATTCCACCATATCGGCGAAGATCCTACGAGTAATTGTACCCGAAGGGTCAAACCAGCTCTGGGCAATGACCGCAGACTTGTAGAAGACATCCTGTATGGGGTCACTCGGTACTTGAGTCACGAGGTCACGTCGGGCGGGGGGTAAGATGAGCCTATCGGCGAAGTGCTTGGCCCCACTACCAGTAGTAAGCGTGTACGCCACCGCGAAGGCCGACTGGGTACTCTTAGAGTTGCGCATAATCGCAAGAGAATAAATATCAGCGTAAGTAGCGCGTCTATCGCCACTACCCACTTGTGGCAATAGGGCTACGTCGAAGTTAAGATGAGCGTTACGCGTCCTTATAGACTCAAGTTCTCCAGCTCGGCCAAAGTATACGCCTAAGCGCCCTGCGATAAATTCGTCTTGCGAACCACGCTTGGCGCTGTTCCAACTATACTTAGTAAGATTGGGATTAGCGAAGTCTACATAATATCTAAGGGCAGAGGAGGCCCCAGTACCAGTACCCAAGACTGCACTCCTTGTGATCTTAGCTGTCCCATTTGGGTCTAAGTATCTCTCAACTTTAACAATCTTGTTGCCAGTCTGAAGGAACTGGGCGGCAAGAATTTCTTTAAAATTAGTAATATTATTAACTCCTCCCATAGCCACGGCACTCTCACCAATATCCCCTCGGGTGTCAACCTTGGTCATAAGAGGAGGTAGGAGTTGCAACTCTGTCCACGAGGTAGGCGGATTGGGCACACCTGCTCGGGTAAACATATCTCGATTCCAATACATTACTATTGGGTCCAAATACAGTGGCATAGCCAGCACTCCGTCGGCCGAAATAAATATCTCCGCCGACTCTAGGAAGGTGTCCTTATACTGACGCTCACTAATGGCGGTGTATGGTAAGGTTAAGATCTTGTCTCGCTGTTTAGTAATTACATTCTGTGATACCAAGATAAGGTCTGGGCCAACCCCACCCGCCAGAGCGTCTACCAAGATATTCTCGAAGTTAACCAAGTCCTTCTTGACGTATGTAATATTAGATTTATTGCCACTATCAGTGGCGAGCTTAAGTATCCTCTCCATCTCACTTTCGTCTATCGTGCCCCATAAGACGACTGGCTCTGCGATTAGCTTCGAGTTGTCGTCGCCTCCTGTGGGGATTACGCCCGAGAAGATCATCACCGCCAGCACCACTGCTACTCCGAAGCCGATTAAGAGAACTGTTTGGAAATTGCGCATTTGTATATTGTAACCTAATTATGTGTTCTTAAATATTATACCGTAGTGGTGAGCTCCCGCAGAGAAGTCGCGTACTTCCTTCCAACCGGCGCTGGTGGCAAGGCGCTTAGCTTCGCTCGCGGGCAAGACCATCTCGGGGGTTGGACCTAGATTGCCGTACGAGTCACTCCAGTCTACAAGCATTAGCTGGCCACTTGGCTTGCACACCCGATAAGCCTCGCGTAACAAAGTATCTTTGTGCTCTGCTTGGAAGAGTACGTTAGAGACGATTACCGCGTCCACAGAGTTATCGGCGAGCTTGCTCCCGCCTAAGCGATCTAAGTCGCCCCAGAGAGTGCGGATGTTGGTAAGGTGCTCACGCTCTGCCTCGATCCCTATGCGCTCAAGCAACTTCTTCTGCACGTCAATAGCGTACACCTGCCCCTGCTGGCCTTCTTGTTTAAAGCGCAGGGCCAAGGCAAGGGCGTAGTGCCCAGAGCCCGCCCCGAAGTCGGCCACGGATGGATTAATAGGTAAAGTTAGTTGGGCAAGGTTAAGCAAAGGAACTGCAAAATCTGTCATACCATTATTGTACCAGCTTAGAGCAGTTCTACGGAAGCTATGTTGTCCCCTGCTCTTGGATAAGACCTCAGAGGTCTAATCCAACTGCCTCTGGTGTTTTTGCGGTTGATTTACGCACGAAATCTAAATAATGATCGCCGCTATCAAACTGTCCTAAAAATATACTCGGCTGAAACAGTTCCCCCCATCTATTGTCCTTCACACAGTCAGATAGAGATGACCATGGGTAAAGATGTTCAATATTTTTCCATCCTTTTAGTTCTCTTTGGTTTTTGTGAATATATGCCGAGAGATAGAGTAGCTGGTCATTATCCTCGACTAGAACTCTTCCGAACTTACTCTGGAACAAATGTCCAGTATACTGATACTTCTCATTGTAATACTTTGCGTAAGCTGCAAGAACTCGCTGCATATATTTCGATACTCCAGATTCGGCAATCTGCTCAACGCAAATATGAATGTGATTTGGCATTAGTGTAAAGCACTCAAGGCGAACTAATGGATCTCTTAATATTTTATCTACGATTTCAATACTTTTACCAAACGTTTTAGTTGTTAAATACCGACTAACACTTTTGGATATATTTGTAGGCACGTATGAGCCCTGGAAATGTAATAGAAGAAATATGAATCTCACATAATCTCTGTCATCATGAAAAATATCCTGCTTGCGTACTCCTCTAGTAAACAGATGGTAGTGTTCATGCTGTGCCAAAATCTTATTTCTCCCCATCAATCTATCATACTAGATAAGACCTCAGAGGTCTAATCAAGAGACTAATGCAATAAGAAAAGAAGGGCACTCTGCGTGCCCTTCTTTGAAATCTACTTACCGATTCTTTGGTGGGTATAAAGATTGTCCCACCAACTCGAGGCTCGTTCGTCGTAGAGCGCCATACCTAACGCACGACCTGACGCTGTTTTGACTTGATCAAGATACGCGTATGGACGCTTCCTGCTCTTACCTGCCAACCAGAGTTTGGCCTCTTGGTTACCCTTTTGTTCATACTCCTTGAGCAAAACAACTTGCCCTAAGATATCCGCGTCCTTGGCCACAATTGATTCAGATGATTGACGGGCTCTATACTCTCGTGCCATGTCGGCCAATTCGCTAAAAGGGAGCAGCCCTAACTGCTCCTCAAGGACGCGCTCGTCGTCCTCGGAAACGTAACGTCTGTGTATCCAGTTATGGTCACCGGTACGGACCTCGCCCAGGTCGTGCAAAAGACACATAATCATTACCTTCTGCCAATTTACTTCCTCCATCTTGGCAAGAAAGAAGCCGATCATCGCCACATTGAATGAATGTGAGGCGATGTTGTCAGATGGATCATTCTCAAACAACGTCTGCCGATGTGAACGAGTGATAAATCGTAGGGTGCTAACCTCGAAGAGAAACTGGGCAATCCGCCCAGTTTGTTTGTCCTCAGCCATTTGGAACCTCCATTTCTGTGATGAGTCTAACACAGCTCCACCCCTAAATCAAAAACATGTATGTGGCCTTATGCAAAACAACCCTAAACTTGGATAAGACCTCAGAGGTCTAATCTAATCCAAAAAACAGGCTGGGCTTAGAGCAGTTCTACGGAAGCTATGTTGTCCCCTGCTCTCATTTTCATTATTCTAACGCCTTGGGTTTGGCGACCGAGCTTGGGGACTTCGCGCGCTTCCACCCTGATCACCTGACCTTGCTTGCTCATGGCCACAAGCTCGTCCTCCTCACTACTAAGGACGCGACCTACGATGAGCTTGCCTGTCTTCTCTGTAACTTTGGCTGTCTTGATGCCGGAACCACCGCGCTTCTGTAACTTGTACTCTTTAATGCCTGTCTTCTTACCCATACCGTTATCGCTCATCACAAAGAAGTCCAGCTTGCTTTCAGCCCCCTTGGTGACTTTATCGGCCCCGATTACTTCGTCACCTGCGGTAAGCTTGATAGCACGCACCCCTCCGGCCGAGCGTCCCATGGCGCGGATGTCGCCCTCGGCGAAACGGATAGCTTGACCCTTGCGCGAGGCGGTAATAACAGAATCACCCTTCTCTACGAAGAAGACGGAAAGTAACTCATCACCTTTATCTAGACCAATAGCGATAATGCCAGAGCGACGCACGTCAAAGAATTTGCTAGCTTCTATCTTCTTGCCTACCCCTAGCTTAGTCATCATCATAATGTTGATAGCTTCGCGCTCCTTGGTACCCTTAGGTAGGGGCAAGACGGAGGTCACGCGCTCGCCTTCAGAGAGAGACAAGAAGTTCATAATAGATTTGCCTTTGGTGGCTCGCTTGCCTTCGGGAATATCGTACATCTTAAGTTGATACACCTTACCCCTATCAGTAAAGAAGAGTAGGTCCGAATGACTAGAGGCTGCGAGTAAGATCGTGATAAAGTCCTCCTCTTTAGTGTCTAGGTCCACCACGCCCACGCCTCCACGCCGTTGCTTCTTGTACTCGTCTGGGCGGGTCCGCTTGATGTAACCGCCACGCGTGAGTACCAGTACAGATTCTTCATCAGGGATTAAGTCTTCGGTGCTAATCTCCTTGGCTCCGCCCTTAACTACTTTAGTCCTACGTTCGTCACCATATTTCTCTATAATCTCGGCAAACTCAGTCTTGATGATAGCCAACATCTTGGCCACTGAAGCGAGGATACTCTTGAGCTCTTTTATAAGAGCCAACATTTCGGCGAGTTCGTTTTCAATCTTCTGACGTTCAAGACCGGCAAGCTTCTGCAACTTCATCTCTAAGATGGCCGTGGCTTGAACTTCGGAAAATTTGTACACCTTGATCAAACTAGCCCGGGCGTCAGCCACGTCCTTACTCTTCTTGATGAGCTTGATAATCTCATCTATATGATCGAGCGCCTTCTTTAAACCTTCTAAAATATGTGCCCGCTCCAGGGCCTTACGCAAGTCGTATTCAGTACGTCGCTTTACGACAACTTTGCGATGCTCAATAAATTCTTCCAGAATGCGCTTGAGCGAGAGAGTCTCTGGCACGCCCCCCACCAAGGCAAGCATATTAAAGTGGAACATACCTTCAAGTTGGGTGTGCTTATAGAGTGAGTTAAGGACCTTCTGAGGATAACTACCGCTCTTTAAGTCAATAACGATTCGGGTGTCATCATAAGTGGTGGACTCGTCACGAATATCCTTGATACCCTCGACCTTCTTCTCGTGCACAAGGTCGGCAATCTTGATAATAAGCTCGGCTTTGTTTACCTGATAAGGTATCGAGGTAATAATGATCTGACTCTGGCCACTCTTGCCCTCCACGATCTCTGTCTCTCCGCGCACCAACACACCTCCCCGGCCCGTAGAGTAGGCATGGGCGATATCCTTCTTGTTGAAAATAATGCCACCTGTTGGGAAGTCGGGTCCCTGGACAAACTCTAGCAAGTCCTCGTTAGCGCACTTAGGATTATCGGCTAGGTACACAAGGGCTCGCATCACTTCGCCTAGGTTATGGGGTGGGATCTTGGTGGCCATACCTACTGCGATACCAAGTGTACCGTTGAGTAAGACTGTAGGCACACGCGCAGGCAAGACCATAGGCTCCTTGCGTGAGGCATCGTAGTTGGGCACGAAGTCCACCGTTTCTCTTTCTATGTCCTTAAGTACTTCCGTAGCAATATGGGACATCTTGACCTCTGTATAACGATAGGCCGCGGCCGAGTCGCCATCCATCGAGCCAAAGTTACCCTGACCCTGCACAAGTGGGTAACGACTTGAGAAGGGCTGGACCATTTTGACGATTGAGTCATACACTGCTGTATCACCATGGGGGTGGTACTTCTTAAGCACGTCTCCCACCACGCCTGCCGACTTGGTAAAGCGGTGCGCCGGCACAAGACCGTCCTCGTGCATAGCGTAGAGGATACGTCGGTGCACAGGTTTAAGACCATCGCGGACATCAGGCAGGGCGCGGTCTACGATCACGCTCATGGCGTAGGTTAAGTACGAGCTCTTCATCTCAGCACTAATAGGCGTAGCTATAATGTTCTGGTGTACTTCGGGGGTTAAGTTTTCTACTTTTTTAGGCATGACTATTTCGCACGATTATACTCTAAATCGCTCTTAAGATAATTATATAACTTGTCAAATATACTCTGTTCTTTTATTGCACTAGGCTTGATATTGCCAACTGGGAGGGCCCCCGACACACTCGCTTCGTTTGCAGTGCTCAATTGCTTTATATTCTTACTAGCATAGTCATCAGACATTTGGCTAAGCTTAGTGGGCAGAGCCGTAAGCCAAATAGAGACAATAAAGAAGACCACACCAGCACTCACCCAGAAGGCAATCGCCCGCCTTACCCCTTCAGGCTTGGAACGCAATTTATCAAGTAACTCAAACATAAATACAAGTTTTCTAATTTGGCTTTATAACAACTAACTCCCCTTCCTTGCCCTCCAAGTCCTTGCGCTTGAGGGTAAGCTTATCTACTTGGTCACTAGTTTCCTCACCTACTTCTTTAAGATACTCTTTAAGAAGTATTTCAGACTTAGGACCAATGTGATAGAGCGGGACTACAATCTTGGCACTAATGGAATTAACCAGCTTACCGATAGCGCTAATGTCAAGTCCGCCTGCTCCCACAAAAGGGACAAAGAGGATATCAACTTCGCCGATCATCTCTTTGATCTCTGCGCTGGGCATCTCGGCCAAGGCTCCCAAATGGCAAAGCCTAACGTCGTCAAAGATAGCTGTGTAGATAGTATTAATCTTGTTATCGATCCCTGTGCTTGCTATGCCCTTAATGAAGGTGCCGTTAATCTCATACTCGCCCGGACCCTCAACTACGATGGGTGTCTTACTGCCGTAGGTTACTTGCTCTAGCCCGTTATAGTTGGGGTCATTGATAGGCACGAGGGCAATATCCGCCCCAAAGGACGAGCTCTTAAGGTCGCCATTCTTTGATATGGGAGCGAAGGCCAAAACAGTGTCCCCTAAAGACACTTTAACAAACGCCTGACCAAAGTACTGAATAATCATATCTACATTTTAGCATAAAGCCTGGTGCTTTTCTACACCCTTAAACCGGCGCATCTTGCCAGTTGGGTTCTTTGGCTATGCTCGTTTCTAGGACTTGTTTATAGGTCAGACCATTCTCCATTTGGTCTATGATGATGCTCTTATCAAGTAGGCCTTGCCAATCTGTGTTACCCAAATAATCACGACAGGAGGACCAAGGGTATAGAGCCTCCTTACCTCGCCAGCCGGGAAGTTCGCGAGGATTCCTGTGTATATATGTGCTTAGATAGATGAGCTGGTCGTTCGTCTTAACGTGGACAAGTTTGTATGCGCCTTGGAAGAGGTGGCCCTTCTTTTCGTAGCGAGCATTATAATACTTAGTGTACGAGTTCTGAAGTCTCTGCATAAATCTGGCCACACCGCGGTCGCTATCTTCGCGGATAAGAAAGTGGAAGTGATTATCCATAAGAGCGAAGGCCGTTAGAGTAGTGAACTTACGTTTCAAGACTTCGCCCAGCAGGCTCGGTTCAAAAGCTTCGCGCTTAGCAATATCTACCGGCTTGAGAAGGCGGTCTGTCTTCGAGATCTGTAGGTCTGACAAGCTCATAAACATAGTTAATAGGAAGCGCCGACGGTCATTGAAGGTGCGGAAGATAGGCCGACCATCGTTACCACGGTTAAAGACGTGGTAGTACTCCTCCGGCACAGCCTTCAAATATCGTGTCATGAGAATAACTATATACTAAGCCCCAAAATATGTCCAACTCTCAGTGTTGATGATTTTAGGTTGTTATATTGCCCGCTAGCCTGTAGTATGCTGGGATATGAAAAAGTCATCCCCAACAGCAGAGATTGACACAATAATACCAATTGAAGAGGAGACCGTTATGTCTCTTGTTTTAAAGAAGAGTCCCGAACCCCCAGAGGAGGGCGACCTAATAGAAGGCAAGGTCATTGGCAAGGATAAAATGGCAGTCTATATAGACCTAGCTCCCTTCGGCACAGGCATCATCTACGGCCGAGAATATTTGAATGCTCGGGACATCCTTAAGAAGACCAACAACGGGGACAGCATCACCGCCAAGGTAGTTGAAGTTGAGAATGAGGACGGCTATATCGAGCTCTCACTTAAGGAAGCGAGACAGGCCATTATTTGGACTGAGGCCGAGGAAGCCATAAAGAGCAAGAAGCTGTATGAGGTTACTATTAAGGATGCCAATAAGGGTGGCCTAATAATGGATTGGCAAGGCATCGCTGGCTTCTTGCCTGCCTCACAACTTAAGCCCGAGCACTATCCAAGAGTTGAAGACGGCGACAAAGAATTAATATACAAGGAACTCAAAAAGTTGGCCGGAACCAAAATTTCTGTTTGTATTATTACGGCCGACCCCAAAGAGGGCAAACTCATCTTCTCAGAGAAGACCAACGATGAGGAAGGCAAGAAGGTAGTGCTCGATAAGTATGCCGTGGGTGATGTCTTGGACGGAGAGGTCACAGGGGCTGTGGACTTCGGCGTATTTGTTAAAGTGGCCGATGGTCTAGAGGGTCTAGTCCACATCTCGGAACTTGATTGGGCCCTAGTAGAGAATCCGCGGGCCACATGGAAGCCTGGAGACAAAGTCAAAATAAAGATTATAGAAATACGCGATGGTAAAATTTCGCTCTCTATTAAAGCTCTCAAACCTAACCCTTGGCTAGACGCCTCAAAGAAGTACAAGAAGGGCGAGCTGGTAGACGGCATAATCATCAAGTACAACAAGCATGGAGCCCTCGCTTCTATAGAGGAAGGGGTGGCCGGTCTAGTGCACATAAGTGAGTTTAGCTCTGAGGATCAGCTCCGAGCCACACTCGAACTTGGCAAGAAGTATCCCTTCGAAATTACTCTCTTCGAGCCCGCATCTCAGCGGATGACCCTAAGTTATAAATGTAAGCCAGAAAGCAAAACTTAGTACTGGAGGCTCATTGCTTTACCCCTGCCCTCTTTCGTAAGCACCCCAAGCGCCTCGGCTATCTTCTTGCGGAGAGAGTTAACAATCTTGAGCTCAGCTGGCTTAAACTTACCAAGAATAAATTTAATCACAGCCTCTTCCCCACTTGGCTTCTTGAGCTTACCCTTTAAAGTGGTAGGACTCACGCCAACTCTAATGCGGATAAATTCTTGTGTCTTGATGGCCTTAATAATACTCGCAACTCCCCTGTGCCCTCCGGGACCTTTGTCAAATGACATCTTAAATGTGCCAATAGGCAAGTCTAGATCATCATGAATAACAACCAAACCTTCCGCGGCCCTCTTAGATTTAATTAACTTAGCTACGAACTTGCCAGAATTATTCATAAACTCTGTTGACAGATAGCACTTCGCCTTCTTCGGTTCGGTCGTCATCAGGTACTCCACAATTTCCTTACCTACATTGTGACGCGTCAGAGCGTACTCTTCACCTGGGTTGCCTAAACCAATGATTACATAATTCATACCAGAACTTTAACACGCACTTTACGCTTGCGTCAAAGCAAGGAAACATACTATAATGAGTCGCTTATGCAAGAAATCATACCAAAACCTCTTTTAGATGAACAGCCGATAAACGGGCAGGCAAGTGCTGACAAAGGAGAACTGTTCCGATTTGCCCTTATTATTATCCTTGTGGTCCTGCCTATCAGAATATTTATTGCACAACCCTTTGTTGTAAATGGAGCTTCTATGTCACCCACCTTCGAAAGTGGTGACTACTTAATAGTTGATGAGCTCACATATAGATTGCGCGCACCCAAGAGAGGTGAGGTCCTTATATTCCGCTATCCTAAAGACCCATCAAAATTTTTTATCAAAAGAATTATTGGCTTACCGGGCGAGACCTTAAACATTGAGGGTAATAGCTTTACCGTAACCGCCGGAGGAGAATCTCATAATATATCTGGAACCTTCGTCAGACCCGAAACAATCGGTGGCTTGAGGACCACCCTGGCCCAAGACGAATATTATGTACTCGGCGACAATCGAGAAGCTAGCTCTGACTCTAGGATCTGGGGCCCAGTGAATAAGTCTCAACTTATTGGTAGACCCATAGTCAGACTCTTGCCTATTAAAGAGCTGGATCTTATCCCCGGTGATTACAGTAGTAATAGTGTTACTACAAAATAAAATCTAAGATGCCTAACAAGAAACAAGGTCGGAGCAAGAAGGCCCCTCCAAGTAAGGGAAGTGCGGGTGGACCGTTTATCTCGCCTAAGGGTATGCGCGACCTTCGAGGCACAACTTACTTCTCAATGCTTGGCTTCTTCGAGAAGGCCTCCGAAGTAGCCCTTTACTATGGCTTCTCACCTATTGAGACTCCTACCCTAGAACAGGAAGAGGTCTTTATTCGCGGAGTAGGCGAAGGCACAGATGTCGTAGATAAGGAACTCTATTCCCTGCGTACAAAAGGTGGTGACCGTCTAGCCTTAAGGCCCGAATATACGGCTGGGATTATGCGAGCGTATATAGAACACGGGATGCAGTCTATGCCTCAACCTGTAATGCTCTACTCGTATGGCAATCTATACCGCCACGACAAACCTCAAAAGGGTAGATACCGTGAGTTCCGCACCTTCAACCTAGAAGTGCTTGGTTCGGACAAGAGCATCAACGATGCCATGACTATAAAAATATTCTTGGCTATCTTGGAGGAAGTTGGGTTAACTGACCTCAAGATTAGACTCAACAGCATCGGGGACAAAGATTGCCGTCCCAACTACAGACGCGAACTTATTAACTACTACAAGAAGAACTTATCCAAGGTTTGCAAAGATTGTGTTGAGCGCTTCAAGACTAACCCCCTGCGCTTACTTGATTGCAAAAATATTGAATGCCAGCCTATCAAAGAGGCGGCCCCGGATCATATCTCTTATTTGTGCGAGCCCTGCAAGACCCACTTTAAAGAGGTGCTGGAATATTTAGAATCTATGGACATACCCTACACGCTCGACAACACCCTCGTCCGAGGGCTTGACTACTACACGCGCACCGTGTTTGAAGTTACGCAACAAATTATTACGGGAACTGACACTCTTGAGTCACTGGCCTTAGGTGGTGGAGGACGTTATGACTACCTTGCTCGCGCCCTAGGTAGCAACAAGCCCGTACCGGCTGTGGGCTTCGGGATGGGTGTAGACCGTATTATCGAGCTGGTCCCCGAAGGCAGTCTAAATCCGCGCATAGTCAAGAAGCCTAAAGTCTACTTTATCCAGCTTGGAGCTGAAGCCAAACAGAAGAGCCTAAGTGTTATAGAGATTCTTCGCAAGGCCCGCATCAGTGTTGCCCATTCTATAGGTAAGGATTCTCTCTCTTCTCAACTTGCCATAGCCGAGAAACTCAACATCCCTCACACATTAATCTTGGGTCAAAGGGAAGTTATTGACAACACTGTTATAGTGCGCGACATGCAAACAAGGTCTCAACAATCTATTCCCCTATCCAATTTGCCTCAATATCTCAAAGACGTAGCCAAGCTTGCAAAAAAGTAATCCAAAGGCTAGTATTAACACCTATGCAAAAAGCAGTAATAAAAGTGGACAACGACCGCAGTCAGGGTGGGAGCACTGTCATGAGACAATTCTCAAGGAAGGTCTCGGGTTCTGGGATACTTCGCCTAGTCCGTGGTAAGCGCTATCATGCTAGAAATTCTTCTGTCTTATCTATAAAGCGTAACGCCCTCAAAAGGATAAAGAAGCGCACCAATCTTATTAAGCTTATCAAGCTTGGCAAAGCACCCGTTAAGAAACCTCGCGGGCGACGCTAAATGCTAAGCATTCACAACAGGACCAAACGACGCTTATCCAAGGTGGATCTTTATAATATCAAAGGAATTAAAAACTATATTCTAAAAGATAAATATGAGCTTAGCCTAGTAATCTGTGGGGACAAACTAAGCAAGCGCCTCAACCAGACTTATCGCAATAAGGACAAACCGGCCAACGTCCTCTCCTTTCCCCTCTCAAAGACCGAGGGTGAAATTTTCTTAAACTCTACCCAAGCTATGCGCGAAGCTAAGCACTTTGAACGTAAGCCGAAAAAGCATCTCTTAGCCCTCTTCGCACATGGCTGTGCCCACCTAGCCGGATACAAGCACTCCAAGCGTATGGAACTGGTAGAGAGTAAGGCCCTAGCTCCAACCTAAGAACGAGCACGGACTACTCATCCACAGGGCTTTATTTTGGATAATTTGCTACAATATTAGCAATGGCTAAAGTAGTAACTTCAATTGACTTAGGTAGCGCTTACATCCGAATCGGAGTTCTCGAACATCATTACAAAGAAGACATTTTTGAAATTAGAGCTCTGATCAAATCCCCGAGTGAAGGGCTCAAGAATGGTCATGTTGTAAACAAAGAGGCCTTAGCAAGAGCCATTGGAACAGCAGTTAGCGAAGCCGAGCGAGTGGCCGGCTTCAGAATCAAGAAGTGCTACTTATCTATTGGGGGCGTGGGCCTATCTACTATTATTGATAACACCACCTTGGCAATCTCACGAGCTGACAACATCATTAGCGACTACGATATAGAGCGAGCTGTGAGCGAAAGTGAGGAACGCATAAACGAGAAGCCCAATATCCGCATTCTCCACACTATCCCAAGCGAGTTCAAGATTGACGGCAAACGGATTATGGGAAGGCCCGAGGGCTACTTCGGCAACAGGCTTGAATTGCGAACTCTCTTTATCGTGGTGGCCTCTGTCCACGCTGATACTGCTGTAAGTGCCGTAGAGAGTAACGGGATTGAGGTTACGGAGATCTTCGCCTCGCCTCTGGCCGAGAGCGTAGTAACCCTCAACCCCACCCAACGCAATGCCGGAGCCATTGTGGCAAATGTAGGGGCAGAAACTTTATCACTTATAACCCACGAGGATGGCCTGCCAACTTCCCTTAAGGTCTACCCGATTGGTTCGGCAGATATTACCAATGACATAGCTCTGGGGCTTAAGGTTACTCTTGAGCAGGCCGAGCAAATCAAACTTAGTCCTCCTATTGATAAGAAGGCTGGCAAACGCATCCAAGAAATTGTAGAGGCTCGCACTTCAGACATGTTGGAATTGATTGATACGCACCTGCGCAAGATTGGGCGTAGCAATCTCTTGCCAGCAGGTATTGTCTTCACTGGTGAAGGGGCCAATACGGAAGGCCTAGTAGAATCTGCCAAGAAACAACTCGGTCTACCCGCAAGAATCACCGTTAACAAATTGCCCAACCTGCTAACGACCCTATCCGGAGAGAAGGCCACCCTAAGAATGCAAGAACGTATAGCTAAGGCTGGGAATCCGGAGTGGTCTACAATAATTGGCTTATGGATGATCGGAGCAGGAAGCGAGATAGAAGAATCACTTGGAGTACAAGTTGCCCGCAGGACCAAGAGTGGCCTAATGAAGTTCTTTAAACAATTCTTGCCCTAAGGGTTACTAGGTGATATGATTGGAAAATATGGCAAAAGTAAGTCCAGAAATTGAGGCCTTCGCCAGGATTAAGGTCATAGGAGTAGGCGGATCCGGCACAAACGCAATTAACCATATGGCTCGCTCCAAGGTGCGAGGGGTGGAGTTTATTGCTATTAACACCGACGCCCAGGACTTGCATCATTCTCTTGCACCAAAGAAGATCCACATCGGCAAAAACTTGACCAGAGGCTTGGGCACTGGCATGAATCCCGAACTCGGACGTAAGGCAGCCGAGGAGACCCTCGAGGATGTGCAAAGTGTTATTAAGGGGGCCGATATGGTCTTCGTGGCTTGTGGTATGGGCGGTGGGACTGGCACGGGTGCTTCCCCTGTGGTCGCCCGCTCGGCCAGAGAGCAGAACATCTTGACAATCGGAGTTGTGACCAAGCCCTTCGGCTTTGAGGGGGCCCAGCGTATCCGGCTCGCCGAGCAAGGCATAGAGGAACTGGCGCGTGAAGTAGACGCTTTAATTGTTATACCCAACGACCGTCTTTTGCAAATTATCGACAAGAACACAAGTGTCTCGGATGCTTTCGCCACATGTGACGAGGTCTTGTTGCAGGCCGTAGAGGGTATCTCGGATCTAATTACCACCCCGGGCATTGTTAACGTAGACTTTGCCGACATTCGTACAGTCCTTGAGGATGCCGGCTCGGCCCTAATGGGTATCGGTATAGCAAGCGGTGAGACTAGGGCTGTGGATGCTGCCAAGGCTGCCATTAATTCGCCCTTGCTAGACCTATCAATAGATGGCGCTAAGGGCGTACTCTTTGCTATCGCCGGTGGGGAGGACTTATCTATGATGGAGATCCAAGAGGCCGCCAAGGTTATCACCGAGGCTATAGATTCTGAGGCTAAGGTCATCTTCGGCGCTATTCGTGATGACAAACTTAAGAAGGGTCAAGTCAAGATTACTGTCATAGCTTCTGGCTTCGGCAACTCTACCCCTAACCCCAAGCGACCTGGTCTCTTTACTATGGCTCTGGAAGAAACTACCAAGCAAGAACATAGGGCACAGCCCCAACAGACAAGGGAAATCAGCAATGAGATGCCTCCCACTTCTATGGGCATGGTAATAAACAAAAACAAGAAACAAGAAGAGGAAGAAGACGACAGCTGGGCGATGCCCGCCTTCTTGAGAAGAAAGAAGTAGATTCACCACACAGAACCCATGCTGGGCAAGTTGGGTAATTTGGTCAACTGAGGGGTCTGACCCCTCAGTGATTGGACATCTGTGTGAGCCTTACGGGCTTGCATGGTGCTAGCAAGGGCGAGCACTCGCCCACCCCACTCTTCGTTTATGTTATCTACTGTTTTGTACAACTCTTGCTGGTTATTACTTTTAATGTAGTCACCGAATAAATCCTGGACACTTCCCGAAAGCTTAGCTTTCGTAAGACCAAGCAGGGTCACTCCAGTCTTGCGATAGACCTCACCTGGTCTCATCAAGGTCGACAACATCTTGCGGGCTGTTGGCAGGATATCTTCTGGGCTACTAGTAAAGCTTGCGAGCTTAATATCTACCCCGCGATATTTGAAATCTGAAGTTAAGATAAAAATGTTTACAACACCTGTAGCCAAGCCAAGAGCCCGAGCATAAGTGCAGGCGTTCTCAATGTTCTTAGCCAAGTGCGAAAACAAAATATTTGAGTCACTTGTGTTGGGATGAAATGTGCGCGTCTTTTGGATACTCTTACGCTTGCCCCGCGGAGTCCCGTCGGGTCGGGACGAAGTGGAGTGCTTGCGCTCGTCACCCGTTCCTACACCCAGTACGCTTACTCCCCGTACTTCAAGCCATAGATCGTGGATGGGCGAGGCAAAATGCTGGTGCAAGAAGCTCTCGGGTAGCGTGGCAAATTTGCCAACAGTATCTACGCCGTATGCGCGCAAGAGGGCGCAAGTGCGCGGGCCTGCCCCCCAGATCTTCTCGATCTTCATGTCATACAACTCTCGAGCAAAGTTGCTTGCATCTGTAAGCACCAAACCATTAGGCTTGTCGCGTTTGCTCGCGAGCTTGGCCAGTACTTTAGTAGGCGCCAAGCCCACGCCAAAAGTCATGCCCAACTCAGTTTGCAACTCGCGCTTAATTTTAGTGGCTATATCCTTCTCTTCTTCCAACTCTTGCGCAGGGTTACCCTTGGCAGAGCTTATGAGAGAGAAGCACTCATCGATACTGTACTCCTCTACACAGGTGCTGTGCCTGCGCACTATCTCGTACATGCGATTAGCCATGTGCTCATATAATTCAAAGTCAGAACCAAGCACAACAACCTGCGGGAACTTCTGCCGGATCTGGAAGACAGGCATACCTCGGGTAATGCCTAGGGCCTTGGCCTCGTAGCTCATGGCCGAAGCAATGCCCCGCTCCCTGCCCGAACGACCACCAGGCTGGGCGGGGCCGCCTGTAACCACGGGCAAGCCCACGAGCTCCGGCCGGCGGGTAAGCTCACAACCCACAAAGAAGGCATCGCCGTCAACATGAAGCACACAATTTTCAATTTTCACTTCTCAATTTTCAATGAATTTTTAATGTTCCAATGTTTAAAAATTGAATCATTGGGACTTGTATGTAAATTGTAAAATTTTAAATTGAAAATTTGTTTCCTAATATTTACGCACTACTCCACAGACCACGGCCACAACATTAAGCTCGCCCTCTGGATAAATGGGCTTGAAGCTGGCATTAGCTGGCTCGAGGTAAAACTTGCCAGACTTCTTGCGCAGGTACTTCATCGTCCAGCCACCATCTACGCTGGCGATCACAATATCACCCACTTTGGCCTCTCGTCCCCTATCGGCAAGCACCAAGTCGCCCTCGCGTATCCCGGCCCCCTGCATGCTCTCGCCCTTAACCTCTAACATGTATGTAGCCTCTTTGTTGCTAATCAAGTAGTCATCAAGAGTGGTGGTGTCCAAGCTCTGCTCCTCGGCCGCCGAGGGGAAGCCCGCCTCTATTAATCCCAGCATCCTCACTCCGCTCCACTTATCCCAACCCCCATCCGCGCTCGGGCTGGCATCGCCCTTGCTATCCCAATGCTCTCCAATAGCCAATCGCCCTGTAGCATCTTGCCTAAGCACGCCCGCCTCTACAAGCTTAGCAACCCAACCCAAAACAGCGTTCTTGCTAGCTACCCCAATCTCGCGGGCAAACTCGGCAAAGCTAGGCATCCGCCCCTTACGCGCGTAAAATGCTCGCATTCGAGCGTTTACTTCCCCTAAAGTTCTCTTATTCTTCCCCTTAATCTTTTTTGCAAACCCGCCTGAATGTAGTCGGGCAGGTTGCTTCTTGCTCCTTTTATTCATTACTTTCAATTATATACTCTCTACTGTACGATTGTACAGCATAGTAAAAAGTGGGTAACTTGGTGGGCGGTGAGGGGATCGAACCCGCGACCTCGTCGACGTCAACGACGCGCTCTACCAACTGAGCTAACCGCCCAACGACCAATTCTAACATGCGGGGACGATGTCCGGAAGTTTGAACCGGCCTACCTCCGAAAAACCCTTAGTTATGGCC
>CAYGDD010000012.1:0-22521 GCA_964348575.1 uncultured Candidatus Saccharibacteria bacterium
AATACATATGAATCTATGGCACGACATATCTCCAGGTAAGGAACTCCCTAACAAGATCAACGTAATCGTTGAGATCAACAAGGGCAGTAAGAATAAGTATGAGATAGACAAAGAGACAGGCCTGATCGCTCTTGATCGTGTCGCTCATACGGCTCAAGACTTCCCCTTTGATTACGGCTTCGTACCCCAGACATTGTGGCATGATAGTGATGCCCTAGACGTAATCTTGCTGACCACTTATCCCCTCTTGCCAGGCATACTAGTAGAGGCTAGGCCGATTGCGATTATGAATATGATTGACTCGGGTGATAACGATAATAAGATTATTGCCGTGCCGACGGGCGACCCGCGCTTCGCCGAGATAAATGATCTAACTGACATAAATAAGCACACCCTCAAAGAGATAGAGCACTTCTACAGTACCTACAAGAAGCTCCAAAACAAGGAAGTAAGTGTGAACGGCTTTGGAGATCGGGCACAAGCTAGGAAGGCGGTGCAAGAAGGACTAGAGATGTATAAGCTCAAGTTTGATAAGGGCTAGACACCGGGGCAGTTAAATAGTAAAATCGGGTATAATACTAATCAATAATAGATAAGAAATCATGGACACACAACAAAGTGGGAACGGCACAATTATCAGCATCCTTGTAATAGTTCTAATCCTTGTAGTAGGCGCTTATTATATGTGGAAGAATGAACAACAGGTTCCACTTGAAACAGAGGAGAACTTGATTGAGAATCAGCTTGCCTCACCTGAAGAGCTAGACCAACAGGCCCAAGCCTATCAAGCCCAAAGTAGCTCTGACGAAATGAACTCCATTGAAGCAGACCTTAATGCCACCACGTTTGCGGATATTTAAAACTCTCATCACCCAATCCTGATATCTACTCTTGATAGCAACAAAAGACTGCCCCAGAGGGGCAGTCTTTTGTTTACTTACACTATTCTCTTAAACTAGTTACCCTTGCCGGTAAGTGAGTTCTCGGTTGCGCCAACGACAGTGCCGTCTTGCTTGACTTGGACTTCTGTTTTAACTTCAACCTTAGTGCCCGATTCGCTCGTACTACCATCACTATTGGTTGACGCGGGAACAGGCTTAACCACTGTCTCACCTGTGGCCTTGCTCTCGGCAGTATTTACGATACTGGACTCTGACAAAGAGCTGGTGTCTACTCCGTCTGCTTTACTATCTATGTTAATCAGAGTTGGAGCCCCAAGCTTTAATTCAAGCTTGTTTACTACGTTGCTGATGGCGCTCTCCTTGTTGCGTACTTGCAGAGCCTGCTCGCTTGCATTATCACTCATCTCGCCACTTTGCATAGCTGTGTGTACTGCTAGAGCTTGAGCAAGGCGAACTTTGGCAACGTCTGCCTGCTCACTCTTACCATCAGCTTCAAGCCGAGCTATATACTCTTGTGATTTGTCGGCATGCTTCTCTACTTCGACTGCTAGCTCCTCTTCTACTTCTACACTAAGCTCACCTTCGGCTTCAAGCCGAGCTCCCTCGGCAAGTCGGCGCTCTACTAGGCGAGCTTCCCAATGGGCGTTGGCCTCTGCTCCTACAACAAACGCTGACTTGATACTCTCGTTAATTCCTGTCTTTACGCTATAAAGTGCGTCACCAGGGACTGCTCCTTCGGCGACATATGAGGTACCACCTCCAAATAATAGAATCAAGACTAATGCTATAGACATATAATTTGTACTTATTAGACTTTGTAATATGGATACACTTTCAAACGGAACACCACCCCCAGTTGATACAACAGGGTTACTAGTAATAAAGCTAGCAATATGAGCGCGCATAGCCTCTTTCTCGACCTTGCTAAGCACGATCTTGGCTTTACCCTCTAGGAACTTTTCTGGTATTTCGTTCATACACTATGTGACGTTACAAGCCCTAACTCCTTACGGACCATCTCCACCCCGCGATTAATGCGCACAGAGACGGCCCCAGCAGAGATGCCGATAATCTCTGCTATCTCTGCTGGGGTCATCTCATCCACATAGCGCATTGTCACAGCGTCGCGATAATCATCTGGAATACGCAAGAGTGCTCGACGAAACTCCTCAAACTCGGCTCCGGCCACCATGGCCTCGCCACTTGTGCCCACCACGTCAAAGCCCTTCTCGGTAAGAGCGTCAAGGGAGATATCTTTATGCTTCCTATAATAGTCTATCACAGCGTTGTGAGCTATGCGGTATAGGAAGGCGCGCAAATTATCTATTATCTTGCCTTCACTCATGGCCTGCCACATCCGAGTAAAGCTATCTTGGGTCAGGTCTGTGGCGAGTTCCCGCTCGTGGACCCTCATATATATATGACGAAAAATGGCATCCGATTGAGCCACAAACAAAGTCATAAACTCCTGTTCTAATTTCTTTGTGTCTATAGCATTATCTGACATAACCTAATTTAGCTTAACACATTATCCCACCCTTATTGCATGACTTATTATATCTCACCTACTTTGTATGTGACGGCTCGGGAAGGTAATCCTTACAAAAATGGCTTATTTTAGGCGTTTTTAGCCCTAGTTGACCAAATCATGTAAGAGTGGCCATTACGAGCCGTCATAGTAGCCAGAAGGAGAAACAAACTATGAAGAATGACCTCTCCACCCAGATCGCGATCATCTCAGCCCTCGCCACCTACTTCGCACAGGAGTTCGGTTGCGAAGCCAGCGACATCAGCTTCGAGATCAGTTCTTGCAACTGGGACTAGCCGTGAACGCTAAAGTTCACCCCAGTCCCCCACCCCCGCACAAAACAAAGTGCGGGGTTTTACTTCGGCACTTCACCCCGGGGTTAAACCCCGGGGGAATAGCCTCAAAGCCCCTGCACCATACGGTGCGGGGTTTTTGTTTTTGCATAAAAAATGAGCCCGAACGACGTGAGTGTGCCGTCAGGTCGCTCAGCATAGCTTCGTCAACAGAAAACCGCATCAGCAGATGATCACTCCTTTCGAGAGCGGTTTCTGTAATGCGGTTAGGTACTCTTCGTCGTCAGCTGTGACCAAGCGACGACTTGCAGTTGATGCAGATTCGACAACGAATCGCCTCACCTTTTTCATTGCGTCCATGTTCGTGACTTACATCCATGGTCATGATGCCCCCACAGTCAAAACAAGGCACATCTTCTACGGGTACAGGCTGGTTCGGCCAGCATTCATCCGGTAGACTCATGAAGTCGACGTGCAAGTACGAACCGAGAAGTTTGAGGAACTTTTCGTTCGCAATACCGTCGACTTGGCTGTAGCCCACATCGGCCTGACTCTTGAGACGAAACTGGAATGCCTCGATCCCGAGAATCGTCGCGTCGTCGAAGCAACCCGAGATTGCGTTGCGACGCGTTCCCATGAAGTTGCCCATGATCAACGCTACCTGTAACGCTACCACCGCGCTGCCCTTGTCGCCAAGAACCAGTGACCTACGCCTCATTTTTACTCCTCCACTTCGCTCCGATCCCTGTGGGACCTACCAAAGCGAACCTGAAATCTGATATAGTTTTAGCATGCTTATCCGCAAATCACAACTGACTTAAGTCATCTCTATCGCTGGATGGATAAGAAGATATTGTTTGCCACCAGCTGATTGTTTTGGTACTCTGTGTCTAGAAGTCCGTTGACTTTGAGGAGGAGAGACAATGAGCGAATACGATGATTCGCGCGTTCACGTCAAGATTGCCATCGTTGAGTTCCGAGAAGGCTACACCCAAAAATGTCACTGTGGCGAAGTTATCGCAACTGGTCTGTTTGGAGTAACATTGCAGACGGACGATCGAATCGGTCTTGTTTGCAACGAATCTCCTAGCGTGTGTTCAACATGTAAAACAGAGAATAACACTGCATGGTTTGGAGGACAGGAAGAGGATGCACTGAAGTTCGCCAAGGTCATCAAGTATTGGATTGATGAGCGAAGGGTTATTCGCAGACTTCTGTGGTCTGATCTCGCGAGCACTGAACCAGACGTGCTCCACTAGGGCGACCTTGAAACACACAAGAAAATGTGGGGAGTCCACGAAGTTCTTTCAATCAAGGGGCTGGTCCATTCCCGCATCGTTCCACTCCGCCGTCGCATTAAGCTATGGTGAGACAGGAAGGAAGGTGAAAAATGGACCGATGCAAAAGCCCCTGCACCATACGGTGCGGGGTTTTTGTTTTTGCATAAAAAATGAGCCCGGTCGACGTGAGTGTGCCGTCTGGGCTCCTCATCGTTGCGCGGGCTCGGGGGTGCTAGCTAGGAAGCCCTCCTCGGAACTGGACTCCTTCTTGATTAGGTCGTTCATCTGGGATGTCTCCCTCGATTCCTTGGGTGCCTGGGTCACGAGACGATCCATCTGGATTGCGACCGAACACTCGTCGAGCAAATTGCTCGGTGTTGAACAGCCCCCTGAATTCCGTCCAGCAATCCTCGCATACCGCTAGGTGCTGACAGGCCTCCCTGATTTTCGGATCTGTCATGCCCGCCTCGGAGAGTGTCGAGAAGACGGTTCTAGCATGCTGACTATGTTCTTTTGCCATGACTGCCCCGAGGTTGCCCCGGGGTTAAACCCCGGGGAAGCGGATACGGTGCGGGGTTTTTGTTTTTGTATAAAAAAGGAGCCCGGGCGCGAGCAGCGTCTGGGCTCCTCATCGTTGCGCGGGCTCAGGAGAACCGATTGCTAAAGCAATAACCATCTGTAGGGGGGTTATCTTTGGGTGGCGGACCCAACCGTTCCTTGACTGTTTTCAAGCAATGTTCACAGTGGAGAATGCTTAAGATAGATTCTCTGGTGTTATGTGGAAGACCATTAATAACTTCCTCGAAAATCTCCAAAGACAACCTGTGGCCAGATATGAACATGCACCACCTCCTACACAAACCCTATGGCAATAAGTATCCATTGTCAAATCGCAATAAACCTAACCTTGCCACCAGAGCGGTACATTGGTAAGCTGTAGTCAGAGAAGAATGTTGATTTGGTAGTCATTGAGGCTACGTACGGATAAGGTCAACTGGGTTCTTTATTCAACTTAGGGCTTGTCTATAACCTGCGGGATATCCGCGAAGAGGGTTAATGCGTGGGTAAGAAAAATCGAGGCAAGACAAAGAAAAGAACATCCATTAAGGGTAAAAAGTTCAAATCTGATGACATATTCGCTGACATCCCCATAGAATTCCGTGAGTCCATGAGGAGGGCAAGTGAGGGCTTCGAACTCCGAAGGAAGCTAGAGGCGAAAGGCTACCGTGAAATGTGGGGATATTATGAGGAGAAGGAAAAGTAGAAAGGTTCCTAGCCGGGCACGCTCACGTGCCCGGTTGTTCTATTTAGGCAGAAGAGAAAACAGACAGCCAATATTGCCAGCCAGTCAGTTAGCGAATTTGCACTTGGGGGGCAAAATGGGTAGACTAACAATCTATGAAACACAGCATAACTATTACCAAACTTGATGACACCACTTTAGAGCTCGTGGGTGAGATTGGGGCCGAGCATTGGGGCCGGCATAGACAAGAGGCACTTGGGCACTTAGGCGAGAGGGTTAACCTGCCTGGCTTTAGAAAGGGTCATATACCCGAAAAGGTCCTTGTAGAGCGCTTGGGCGAGATGGCCGTACTAGAAGAGATGGCTGAACGGGCCATACGCGAGGCTTATCCAGAGATAATCGTAGAGCATAAGATTGACGCTATTGACCGGCCAGAGATAAGCATCACCAAGATTGCTAGTGGTAACCCCTTGGGCTTTAAGATCAAGCAAAGCGTCATGCCCGAGATTAAACTCCCAGACTACAAAAAAATCGCCTCTGAAGCACTTTCTAAATTTGATAAAGATGAGCAAGAGCCGGAGGTGACTGATGAAGAGCTAGCAGAAGTGCTAGAAGACATACGCAAGTCGCGCAAGATAGAGAAGCTTGATGACGAGAGCGTCAAAACTATTGGCAAATTTGAGAATCTGGCAGATATGCGCACCAAGCTTAAGGCAAACTTATTAGAAGAGAAAAAGATGCGAAGTAAGGACATGCGTAGGATGAGTATGCTCGAGAGTCTACTTGCCGAGACCAAGTTTAGCCCGCCGGGTGTTATGCTAGAGCGCCAGATGGACAGGTTCGTAAACGAAATGAAGGATAATGTCACGCGCATGGGTATGGAGTGGCCCAAATATTTGGAACAAATTAAGAAGGAGGAGAGCGTGGTGCGCGAGGAGACAAGAAGTGAGGCAAGTAAGCGCGTGCGCATCGAGCTCTTGCTTAGTGCCATCGGAGTCGCCGAGAAGATTAATCTCACTGATGAGGAGTTAGACAATGAGATTAAGCACGTATTAGAGCACCACAAGGGAGCCAACCCCGAAGGCGTGCGTAACTACGTAGCCGGCATATTGAGAAACACCAAAGTATTTGAATTACTCGAGAAATTGAGTTAGTATTGCTATTACCTAGTAGCTAACAACTAATACCTAACAATATGTTAATCCCAACAGTTCATTTGGCGCACTGCTTAGAAGTTGCTACGCCGCTAGATTAAAGGCTGGCTCCTTGGGATCCACCCCAAATTCGCGACACTTTGCCCTGAAACGAGTTCCCAAACGAAACCGAGGGTCTGCAGCATTAATTCCCTCATGTAGAGATTCTTCGTAAAGTTCTGCTAGAATTTCTGTTCGCACCATCCCAAATGACTTCCCGGATTTGGGATCCTCCGCAAATCCTATGCCGCTTAACACCTGACCTGTTTCGAAATGTCCAACTCTAGAGGCAAATTCTGGGATATCATCTTTGAAATAACGCGCATACTGGTCATGGAATCTTGCGATAAACTCTATAATTTTGTCATGCTCAATCGTTGGATAATACATAACCATTTGTTCATATCGCTTAATCTCATTACTATCTGTCTCTTTGGCAATTTTCGCCTCAAACCTAAATCCTTCAGATATACCTAATTCAAATAATCCTCTCAGTAGAGCAGGCGCGAGCTCGGGTCTAAGATTCATATAAAATCTACTTAAGGCTTCCTTTTTTCTATCTACTCCATCATTTATGCCAAACTGTATCCAGCCTGGGTTCACGCGTCCTACAAATGTTTCATCGAATTGTGTATGTTCTGTTAGGAGCTTGTCTGTCTTTTCCGCCTCTTCATTGTATACCCTAACCATCTCCTCGAGCATCCTAGGGTCGGCACTTGTACCATCATTTTCAAAGTTTTCAGAATAGAAAAGATCGTAAAAGATGTCGGCATAGCTCTGGCCTTCATCATGGCGTTTTTGTATTTCATCTTTCTTTACGGTGAGGAACTTTTTAAATCTACTCAGTGATGGATGAATTTCCTTAGTCTCTAGTTCCTTATCTGTCAAACGATCAACTGCCTCAAATAATCCCAGGGTGCCGCTAATTTCAGAGAGTTTTTCTTTTGCCCTTTCAGTATCTCCATTTCTCTTTGCCTCCAACACGGAACTAATTTGCTCCTCTATTTCCTCAGCAGTATACTCTTTCTGTGAGCCTTGAACCACACCTCGCCGTTGGATGTTATAGATCAGCCCATCCAAACTACCACAAACCGATAAGTCTGCCTCTTGCCCTTCAATCTCTGCCGACTGTAGTGGTCCTTCGAACATGACCTATTTATACCACGAGCAAGACAATTAGTCAGCGCCAAAAATTTATCTAGGTTTTGGATAGGATAATGTTACACTTTGTAAGTTATGGTCATTAGATATACTAAACATGCTACTCAAAAGTTTGCTATTCTAGGCAAGCATGGAGTTTTGATATCTCAGAAGCAAGTATCCAATACTTTGACTAAGCCTCACCTAATAGATAATAGTAGGTTGCCATTATTAATAGCTCAAGGGCCACTTGATAAATACAGGGTTCTTAGGGTAGTATACAGACAAGAGAAGGAAAAACTGGTAGTTATTACCTTCTACCCAGGTAAAAAGTCGCAATATGAGAAATAAAACTAAAATTACATACGACCCAGATGCAGACGTACTAAGTATGGAAGTATCTGGCAAGGCTAAAATTGACCACGCCTCAGAGGTTGGTAATTTTATTGTGCATGTCTCCAAGAGCGGTCAACCAGTTTTAGTAGAGATGCTCAACGCTGGAGCTACTCTCAAGAGTAGCAACCAAGCCGTGAACAAGGGCATGCTTACGGGTAGAACTGTCTCTGCCTTCGTCTCTTAACCTATTACCTAGTAGCTAACAACTAATACCTAACAATATGTTAATCCCAACAGTTATCGAGAAGTCCCCATTTGGCGAGCGAGCCTACGATATCTACTCGCGCTTACTTAACGACCGCATTATCTTCCTTGGCGGGTCGATTGACGACCATGTGGCTAACTTGGTGATCGCCCAACTCCTCTTCTTAGAAAGTCAGGACCAGAAGAAAGACATCTACTTGTATATAAATAGTCCCGGGGGGTCAGTCACCTCTACTCTAGCTATGGTAGACACCATCAACCATGTTAAGCCGGATGTGGCTACTATCTGTGTGGGCATGGCCGCTTCGGGTGGCGCTATTCTGTTGTCGGCGGGTAAGAAGGGTAAGCGTTACGCTCTGCCCAACGCCGAGGTGATGATCCACCAGCCCTTGGGAGGCGTAGAGGGTCAAGCCACTGACATTGCCATTACGGCCAAGCACATTCTCCAAACTCGCGATAGGCTCAATAAAATTCTTGCCACAAATTCTGGTAGAAGTATCGCCCAAATAGAGAAGGATGTGGAAAGGGACTTCTTTATGACCGCCGACGAAGCCAAGAAGTACGGCATCATAGACGAAATCTACGGCAGTAAGAAGAAGTAATATGCAAAAGAATAGGGGTCGGGTGCTTGCACACTCGACCCCGTTATTACTACTCTACTCGCTCGAGGGTCTCTTCAAGAAACACCGCAAGTCATCCCACGCGTCACCTTCTTCTGCCACAAAAGGCTTTGCCGACTGCACCTGTTGAGCCAACTTAAGCACAATGGGAGCTACTGTCCTGCGCTGCGCTTTGCTACCGTCTGCTCTAGATAAGTGCCCCCTGTCAAGAAGGTGCTTACCAAGAGTCTGAACGATGCCCATGTATAGATCGCGAAGTCGCTTGTTCTCACCCTTGAGTGTCTGAAGCTCTTGATTCTCCTTCGAATAGTAGGCCTTGATCATCTCCCCGATGTCTGGGAGGAGCTTTGTGTCAGGGACCAGCACCTCGCACACAGTCATGGGTATCACGCCATCCACTCGGTCGTAGACCTTATGAGCTTTGAGGTAGAGCATGGAGCCTCGTGCCCCAATGCCCTTCCTTGACCACACACCTACCCACTCCCGTTCGACATCATTCCAGGAGAAGACCTTAGCTCGAAGCAAGCATGCGTAGTGGTAGACCAGTCGAGCGTCGTTTGGCAAGTCATGCTTTATGGCGATCTTATGCCACTCACTTCGCTTTAGAGCTCTGTGAATGTGTAGTCTGCCCATAGGATCAAGGAAGCTGATGTACCACCCTCCAAGATAAGACCCAACTACATAGAAGAAAAAAATTGAAGCCCCGAACCCAAGCAAAGAAGCAGGCCAGGAGCCAGCCATGATCGGCAGAGCCGACAGTACAAGATATGCCGAACCTAACAAAAAGCTAAGTAAGAGGACCCAGAACGGGCCTACTAGACTACCCAAGAACTCCTTGTATTCGACGAGGCAGTCACCGCACAGGTTATCTACATCATCCCCGGCGTAGATGTGATCTACGCTACAGTCTACAGTCGCTTATCACACAACTCATTTGGAACCTCCGACCCTGTAGTACAGAGAGGGAAGGGGCGAGGCTAATAGCCAGCACTTGTGAGCCACCATGGCAGACAAATGTGGTTTCTCCAGCCAGGCAATATTGAGACCATGTTACTACCCTCAAGCCTACTCAAACGGGGGGGTTTGTCAACACTTTTGGGATGTGCTATATTGAGGTTGTAACAATTAAGAATTAATCAACCTTTCTACTTTGATTTTGAAGCGATGAATGAAACTAGTTTTGCCAATAACGTAAGTCAGGCGCCAATTCCGATGGAAGTGGCTCATTGTCTTGCCAAATCAAGTCGGGGGGTATAGAACCCATTATGAATTTAACACTAATCACTCTCGCCTTCATGGGCGGGGGCACCCTTGTAGCTGGTGGTATCATTGGCTACTTCCTACGCGTGCTCATCTTGCTTGGCAAGAAGGGCTCCATGGAATTAACAATTAAGCAGAAGTTACTCGACGCCAATCAAGAGGCGGGTAAAATCGTACTAGAGGCCGAACACAAATCAAGTCGGATATTAGAGGAGAGTAAGCGTCAGATAGCCGAGAAGGAGGCCAGCCTCCTGAAGCTTGAATCGCGCCTGCTCTCTAAGGACGAGCTCCTAGACAAGCGTCAAGGCGACATAGACAAAGAGATCGAGCAAGTTAAGCAAAAGATTAACGAGATCAAGGAGATCAAAGAGCGCATTGAGAAGGGCAAAGAAGAGCAGGAGAAGAAGCTCGCCGACATAGCCGGACTTACACCAGAGAAGGCCAAGGAGGAGCTCATTCGGGCCGTAGAGAAGAAGAGCGAAGAGGACATAATGGTGCGGATGCAAAAGCTTGAGATTGGAGCCGAGGAGCGCCTAGACAGGCGGGCCAAGGATATCCTAGCTACTTCCATCCAGCGCTTGGCCGGTAGTAACGTTAGCGACGTGATGACCACCAACGTGCCCATCCCCTCAGACGAAGTTAAGGGCAAGATTATCGGCAAGGAAGGGCGCAACATCCGCGCCTTCGAGCGAGCCTCGGGTGTAGAAGTGCTTATAGACGAAACACCGGGCTCGATCGTGCTCTCATCGTTTGACTCTGTGCGTCGTCAAATCGCGCGGGTCGCTCTTGAGAACTTAATCAAAGATGGTCGCATCCAGCCAGCTCGCATAGAAGAGATGGTAGAGAAGGCCAAGAAGGATATAGACAAGATTATGAAGGAGAAGGCCGAAGCGGCCCTAGTGGAAACGGGCATCTTTAACCTTGACCCACGCCTCGTGCTCATATTGGGGCGTCTGCACTTCCGGACTAGCTATGGACAGAATGTAATGCAACACTCGGTGGAGATGGCTCACATCTCGGGTATGTTAGCCTCGGAGCTTGGTGGTGATGTGTACGTGGCCAAGACAGGGGCCCTCCTCCACGATATCGGCAAGGCTGTAGACCACGAGGTCCAGGGCACACACGTGGAGATCGGGCGTAAAATCTTGCAGAAGTTCGGTGTGGACAATCGCATTGTCCAAGCTATGCAGAGTCACCACGAGGAGTACCCTTACGAGACGCTCGAGAGCATTATTGTCCAGACAGCAGATGCCATCTCGGGTGGTAGGCCAGGAGCCAGACGCGATAGCGTAGAGAATTATCTTAAGCGTCTCCAAGAGCTAGAAGCCATCGCCAACTCCTTCGACGGCGTAGAGAAGAGCTACGCCATCCAAGCAGGCAGAGAGATACGCGTGTTTGTTAACCCTACCAAGATCAGCGACCTAGACGCTCTCAAGATGGCCCAAGATATGGCCCGCAAAGTAGAAGCCGAGATGCGTTACCCCGGCGAAATTAAGATCTGCGTCATAAGAGAAAACAGAGTAATAGAACACGCAAGATAACGGAGTTACCCCCCCCCCAATCTGAACCGGAATGTCACCGTCCTTTGTCCCAGACCCCTTAAATAACAAACAGATACGGACAGGCGATTTGCATAAATAATTAACGCTTCCTATAAGTAGTGCTAGTGCGACGCTCTATATCGTATATATATACTGTCTTGCTATCTTGGTTGATCTCAAACTTTATGCGATAATTTCTGACCCTACGCTTGTAGCTTTCCTCTCCTTTCATCTTTTCAATATCACCAGAGAATGGGTCAGTAGTCATTTCGCCGATGGCAATACTTATAGCGACATAGTCCTTCTTTGGGAAACGAGACAGGGCTTTATCAGCTCTTGATTTTGTGCTTACGATCCAACTCATGTTTTACATCAGACCAGAGCCTGTAGTCACCATTCTTAAAGTCCTCACGTGCCTTCTTGAGTTCTGCCAAGTCACGCTTTGTGGGAACGAATTCCTTAATCTTCGGTACGAACTTTAGTTCATAATCACCATCCACATAAGCACGGGTAGCAGATTGCAAAACATCAGAATAAGTCACTCCCTGAGAAAAAGCTTTATTTTGAGCCCTCTTCTTCAGTTCTGGACTAATTTTGAATATTACTTGCGTAGTTGCCATATATATAAAGTATATACGCCTAAATATACCCCGTCAAGTGACTAAAAACCCGAGTATTTCTGCCAATTGACTGGGTTCCGGAGGGGCATAGGAATGATATGTGGCTTAACTACGTTACCCACAGGCACAGGGTGGCTTACTTGCGTACAAGGTGGGACATAGTATAATAGAGGGAAGGAGGATAAAGCCTGGATTCGGTCAGAGTTCGGGAAAATTAATAATCACATATCATGCTATGAACAAAGCAAGTCTAGTAGATGAGCTACATGCAGCCCTAGGGGGCACACGGGTAGCCGCAGAACAGGGTGTTGAGACTCTTATCAATGCGATTGTGAGCGCTCTTAAGAAGGGTGACGAAGTATCAATCGCCGGTCTTGGTATCTTCTCAGTTAAGCAACGCAAGTCGCGAACAGCCAGGAATCCTCGCACAGGTGAAGCTATCACTGTGCCTGCCATGACTGTACCTAAGTTCCGCGCAGCTAAGGCGCTCAAGGACGCCGTTAGATAGCCACCCAATCTTATCTCTGTAATTTTCGCAGAAGGCTCTGGCTTATTAGGTCAGAGCTTTTTGTATTCCTATCTAGTCTGCCAACCTTTTGCACTATTTACCGTTTGTGATTTAACATCTACAATATAGACATGGGTCTGTACGTAATAATAAATGTCGTCTTAATACTAATTATAGTCTCACTTGCAATCAAGTTAGCTCGAGCAAGGAGTTTATACAAGAGAGTCACTCATCAATTTGACGAGACAAGTATTATACTGGACAGTCTCCGAGATGGACTTATAGAATGCGACCAGGCCTTGGTGCCCACTAGGGTTAACCATGCTACCGAAACTATGCTCGGCATAGAGGCCAGTAGTATTGTGGGCAGGAGTGTCAACAGACAAGCTCCAGCCAATGCTAGTGATGCCATACTAGCTAAGATACTCTTCACTCCCAAAGACGCCACCAATCAAGGTGGTGACTTAAGCTATGACGTATATATTGACCAAACAAATGAGAAGAAGTTGCGCGTGTTTACCATACCCAAAACCGAGCCTGTGCATAAGACGCTCACGGGATATATCAAGATTATCCGAGACGTCACCATTGAGGAAGTAGTAGATAACCACAAGAGCGACCTCATCTCAATAGTTTCGCACCAACTGCTAACACCCCTGACCGGACTAAAGTGGATACTCAAGTCCATCCTAGTGGGCGACGGTGGCGTAGTAAATGAGAAGCAGGCCTCCCTACTTAGGAAGGGACTAGTAGCCAGCGAGGGAATGATTAGTCTAGTTGACGACATATTGGATGTTACCAAGATCGAGCAGGCCAAGCATACTTACAAGAAGGATATTGTAAACGTGAACGCCTTCATGCAAGGACTTATAACTTCACGAAGCGAGAAGGCCAAAGCTCGCAACATTACAATCAAATATTCACCTGCAACCAATGGTGAGGTCACGGCTGTCTTTGACAAGGAGCGTCTGGGTATCGCTCTCGACAACATTCTTGACAACGCCCTTGATTACTCGCGAAGCGAGACGAGTGTAGAGCTTGATCTTTCCACAACCAATGACAAAGTACGCTTTACTATAAAAGACGGAGGAATAGGCATACCCGACACGGCCAAGACACAGCTCTTTACCAAGTTCTATCGTGGAGATAATGCCAAACGAGTACGCACTAGTGGCACAGGCTTAGGACTGTACATTGCTAAGCACATAATTGAAGACCAAAATGGTACTATTAGTGTATCCTCCGAAGAGGGCAAGGGTTCAACCTTCACTATAGAGATGCCCCTTGTTCAAAGAGTATAAATTAGTATATAATTCTTACTATGAATATGACAGACAAGAAGGTCCTCGTCGCAGAAGATGATCCAATCTTACTAGAGATCTTAACTAATAAAATCATTACTGCCGGCATAAAGGCGATCCCCGCTGATGATGGCAATAAGGCTCTAGCTCTAGCCAAGACCGAGAAGCCGGATCTAATCTTGCTAGACGTTTTAATACCGGGCCTCGGAGGCCTTGAGGTAATGAAAGCCCTTGTAGCCGATCCAACGACCAAGGACATACCCGTAATTGTTATCTCTAACTCAGACGATGCAGGCACAATTAAAGAGATGCAAGACCTTGGGGTGCGTGATTTCTTGATTAAAGCTGTGTTTGACTCCAGTGATGTGCTTAATAGAATTGTAGAAATACTAAATGCTCCCCCAGTCGCAAAAACTCCCACTCCCACTCCCACTCCCACTCCCACGCCAATTCCAACTCTAGCTAGCGCTACTCCCATTACTCCCGTTACTCCTATTGCCCCCAAACCAGACTCTACCCAAGCTACACCTACACCTACACCTATGCCTATGCCCACGCCAACGCCCGCGCCCGCAAATACAAATATAGGCAACAAGACAATTATGATTGTTGAGGATGACCGCTTCTTGCGTGAGATTGCTGGGCAAAAGTTAGAAGCCGAGGGCTTCAAAGTTGTTAGTACCACCACAGGCAAAGAGACCATAGATTATCTAGATAAGAATGCAGTCCCCAATGTTATACTGTTAGACCTTATGCTCCCTGGGATGTCTGGCTTTGAGATACTTACGCACATCAGACAAACCGAGAAAACAAAATTAATCCCCGTCCTAATTCTCTCCAATCTTGGTCAAGAAGATGACATTGAGAAGGCCAAGAAGTTGGGCGCCACTGACTATATGGTTAAGGCTCACTTCTCGTTCGCCGAAATCATCAAGAAGATCCGCGAAGTCTTGGGCTAGCTATACAACCTAGGCAAGTCTTGATTGATCCTCGTGACGAGCTCATAGCCCCGACGTTACAGTCGGAGTCCCTATCAAAGCGTCGGGATTTATTGTATGGTTATAACTGAAAATTAGATACTAACCATGTGTATACTAAAAAAGCGAACAGCCTGACAATAACCAACTTATCGCTTACTATTGCTTGAAAAACATCGCTGTGCTACAATGTGGCACATATAGTTACAAGTAAAATGCACAATATAACATGAGGAGTACAATGAACATATCTCTTCCTCCAGATCTACTTAAGGAGATTGAGCACGGAGTTAAAATAGGTGGATATGCTACTAAGAGTGAGTTTATGCGTGACCTTGTTAGAAGCTGGAAAGAGACTAAACTGTTAAATGAATTAAAAAAGATGGACAAGGACTTTGCTGCTGGCAAGGGAAAGGAACTGCGTTCTCTACGTGACCTAATGTAGAATCACCTTATGAAAATAGCTTATCATCCCAGATTTGGTAGGATGTTTAAGAAATTATCGAGAGATGTCCAAGAGCGAGCATTGCTCCGGGAGGAGATGTTTAGAAAAGATCCATTTGACCCAAGACTAAAAACTCACAAATTACACGGAAGTCTGGCTGATTACTGGGGATTTTGGATTGATAGTCGCAATAGGATAATATTCAAATTCGCTGGTAAGAACGAAATTTATTTTTACAAGATAGGTAATCACTCTATCTACGAATAGCACCTAGGGAGCTGTAAACTCAATTGATTAAACTCTTTACTCCTTATTATTTTGGGTGGGCTCTGAGATTGACCACAGTGCATTAAACATACTCTTTATTGTATTGTGAAAGTCAGCAGACTCAACAATCATGCCAAAGCTCTCCTTCTTGGCACTAGAGAACGACACCTTGTTGTCATATAGATACACTGTCATGGGGAAGGCCAGGTTCTCAGGTGCATATCGGAGCTCACGCCTCTCCTTAACACTTGAGGGCCATAACTCTGCTATATCCTTGGAGTGGAAACGGATCACTTGTAGCCTAATGCCTGCCTCTACTCGACGGTTTGTATAATCAGTAGTGAAGCTCTTGCCCACAGTCTGGAAGAGGTCCTCTACTGAGAAAACGGCCTGGAGCAAACCACTTTTTACACTTAAGCTATCCGCCAACACTCTCTTTATCCCCTCCACACCCTCAAAATAACGTACCCGTGGCTTTGAACCACCCTTGTTAAAAAGCGAGAGGAGCTCAGGCATAATAAATCCAAACATATTTTTGCGCTCTTGCAAGATAGCCGTAATGCGCTCTGGGGACTCTGCTATATAGACATGCCTACCGCCTTTGGTGCTTGTACTAACTAGGCCCTCGGCAACTAACTGCATTACTATTTCGTAGACAGTTGTGCGAGGCAAATTAGCCATCTTGGCTATATCTTGGACACTTCCAGAGCCAACCTGTAGTGAGGCCAGGTAGACCTTGGTCTTATTTTGATTAAACCCCAGTTGTCCGAATGGCCCCAAATCCATGCGGAAAGTATACACTTGACGATATTTTACGTCAACATTATATCTATATATTACTAGCTCTACTTAGCCAAATTACGCAAAGCAACTTATTTTATTCGTCAAACTTGACAAAGTCATGATACCATTTTATATAGAAACCAACATAGGGAGAAAAACATGAGTAACGATAAAAACAAGTTCTACGCCGAGTACGACGCCTTTGAGAACTCTCTCCTTGCGCAGTTTGTAAGGGAGAGTCCCCTGCAACATCTGAGCACTGTCTCAAGAGAGCAGTTTATCTCGCTTTTGCTCCAGCTGGGGCATCTCTCAGACATGTTTGTTTGGTGGTTGCAACGGATCAAGCACTCCCTCGTAACAAGTGAGGCCAGCGTAATCATCCAAAGCATCCTAGAAGACGAGGTGCCTGTGGGACAGCCTACGCATCAGGACAATAGGCGTTACGATCTCGTAGAAATCATGGGAGTCTCGCCTGAGCGATTCATGAATGAACCTGCCACAGAAGCCACAAAGGAGGCCCTGGTGAATGCGAGGCGAGTGATCGAGTTGGGTGAGTTGTCGTGCATGACGGCCTTCCGACTCTTCGGCGAGTTGCTCGTGGGCGAGACCTATGAGCATGTTGCTCTCTATATGACAGCGAAGCTTGGTATTGCTGAGCAAACATCGCGCTTCTACGTTCCACACAGAAACGAGGATAGGAAAGCGAGAAAGGGTGGCCACCCCGGACTCTTCGAATCCTACCTAAGAACACAAATCAACTCCCCTGAAGCCCTGGAGGTAGCCAAAAGGGGAGCGATGTACGGCTACGAGGCGAGACTCGCTTTCGTACAGCAATTCGCCCAGGCCTGGCAATGAAGATGCAGGCGAAAGCGGGATGGGCGACAACGCCCTCCCGCTTTATTTGTAGAATCTTTTTAATCCAGGATTTATTCTCGTCACTAGTTCGTAGTTAATTGTGCCCGCCTTGTGTGCAACTTCTTCTGCACTTAAATATGTCTTGCCACTTCTACCTATTAGCACTACTTGGTCGCCTTGTTTAACACCTTTTACATCTGTTACGTCTACGGTCATCATATCCATACTGATTTTGCCTATTATCTTGCAAGGCTTACCTCTTACTAATACCACACCTCCACTCCAAGGTCTCCCCTTGGAGTCAGAGTGTGAGAGGGATCTGGGGTAGCCGTGCCAATAGCCTACGGGCACTATGGCGAGCTTGCTATCACGCACTAACTTCTCAGTTAGGTCATAGCCGACTCTCTCCCCTCTTTTAACACTTTTAACCTGGGCAATGACAGAGTACCAACCTAGAGCAGGACGCAGAGGTGAGACCTCCCACGAGGAGGACTCACCTCGGGAACGAGCGCCAGAGATAAGGGGTCGGGAAGGATCAGACGTGGGGTCTAGGCCGTAGAGTCCAATACCCACTCGCACCATATTGTAGTGCGACCGGGGCAAGAGTACTGTGGCGGCCGTCCCGGCCATGTGACGAATAGGTTGTAGCCCCGATTTCGCTTGCGAAATCGAGGATCCGCGATTTGATAAATCGAATCGGGATTGGTAGGTGCTTGGTACTAGCCTAGATACAAGAGACTCGTACATTTTTTCAAATCTGTCCATTTGCTTGTTGCAGTAATCTCTATACCCGCTCGAACGGCTGTTCAGTCGGGCAGGCTTTTTTTGACCTGCTAGCTCTGCAACTGCAAAGTGTGAGTACACGCCCTCAAGTACTACTTTCCCTTTTAGCTTTTCCAATATCTGGCATCCAGCCTCCAGTTCTTCTAATGTTATTCCCTGCCTATTTAATCCAGTCTCGAGCTTAAGATGAATGTGCAAGGAGCAATTTGTAATTTGCAAACAATGACGCAATGAGTCTAATGATGAAATAGTGATTGATATATTATGCTTACTTGCCTCTGTGTAACGAACAGGGAGTGTATAGCCCAAGACTAATATTGGTAAGCTTACGCCTTCTCTTCGCAATAAGAGCGCCTCATCAATGTCGTCTACACCAAACCACTCGACCTTACTAGCTAAAACTTTTGCTACTTCCAATATGCCGTGACCATAAGCATTGCTCTTAACTACTGCCATAAGCGCAACCTCTTGTCCCACTATCTTATGAAACACCCGAGCATTGTGTATTAACGCCTTAGTATCCACTTCCACCCACGACCGTAAGCTCTTGGCTCTATATTTTAAACCTTTTACTATCAACTGATTTTAGGTCTATTTTAACATATAATTTGCTAAGATATATGTATGAACTCCAAAGCAACTTGGCATACGAAGGAGATCAAGGACATCCTTGCCATCCTTAAAGCTAATAGTAGTGGTTATAGCAGTGACCAAGCCAACAAATTGCTGGCCAAATTTGGCCCAAACTCCCTACCTCGGGGCAAAACTAGAGGCCTGCCTCTTATATTCCTTGACCAGTTTAAGAGTCCCTTAATCTACATTCTAATACTTGCCGGAGCCACTGTCTTTGCCTTGGGCGAAACTATAGATGGCCTTAGCATCGCCTTCGTCCTTGTGCTCAACGCTATCATCGGCACTATCCAAGAGGGCAAGGCGGGCAACACCCTAGAGGCTCTGCGCAACTTCGTACACGCAGAGGCTCTTGTCTTGCGTGATGGACACGAGCAGGAGTTGGATGAGGCCTTACTAGTGCCGGGCGACATCATCATCTTGCGTGAAGGTGCCAAAATCCCAGCAGACTGTAGGCTACTTGAAGCAAGCGATCTAAAGATAGACGAAGCTACTCTCACAGGTGAGTCGGTCCCAGTCCACAAACAGACAGAAGTACTTGGGAACGAACAACTCCAGATTGGCGACCGACACAACATGGTATGGAAGGGTACAAATATAGTCTCTGGCGAGGGGCGGGCTATAGTGGTTGAGACAGGTATACACACACAAGTCGGCCAAGTGGCAAAACAGATTGAACAAAATCAAGCTGAAATCCCCCTTAAGGTGCATATCCGCCATCTATCTAACGGCATTATAATTATTGTGGCGATTATCGTTACTGCTATCTTCCTGCTTGGTTGGTATCGAGGCCTCGATCTGTTGGAAGTATTTAGTGTGGCAGTCTCGATGGCTGTATCTATTATCCCTGAAGGCTTGCCCATCGTTATTACCCTAGTACTGGCCACTGGCGTCTGGCGCATGGCGGGACGCAATGCTCTAGTCAAGAAGTTGCAAGCCGTGGAGGCCTTGGGCCAAGCTACTGTGATAGCCGTAGACAAGACAGGCACCATAACCAAGAACGAGCTTGTCATCCGCAAAGTTTACATAGCCAACACAATGTACGATGTCGGTGGTAGTGGTTACGAGTCAGAAGGTACAATTAGCTTAAAGGGGCAAGAACTTGAATCGGCCAATCACCCAGAGTTAATGCAGGCGGGTAAGCTTGCCACCTACTGCGCGAGTGCACATGTCTCACAAGACCAGGTCACAAGTTTATGGAAAGTGTCCGGTGATCCCACCGAAGCGGCCATGCTAGTCCTGGGCAACAAGCTCGGCTTTGATAAGGACTTACTTACCAGCGAGAACCCCAAAGTGGACCAAATCCCCTTCAGCTACCAAACAAAGTATCACGCCACTGTCCACAAGGAATCTGCGGGGCGCTACTTGCTCACAGTAATCGGCGCTCCCGAGATAATCCTTAATCTTTCCCGCCCTAAGAGCAAGGCCGAGCTGACAGAGGCCGAGGCAGTCCTAGAGACACTCCTTGGTGAGGGCTTACGCGTAGTAGCTATTGCCACCAAGAATTTGCGCAAGGCAAGTGTCACACATGAAGACGTAGCAGGGCTCGGCTTCGTTGGCTACTTCGCTATGCAAGACACCTTGCGTGACGGGGTGGCCCTATCTGTTGCCCAAGCACGTAAGGCCGGCATACGCACCGTAATGATTACCGGTGACCATATGATCACAGCCCGAGCCATCGCAAGCCAAGCGGGTATCTGGCATGAAGGCGACAGTGTGCTAACCGGCGAGATGATTGAACATATGAGTGAAGTAGAGTTTAGTAACGCCCTTATATCGGCTACGGTCTTCGCCCGAGTAACGCCCGAACACAAAACGGCGATAGTGCGGGCCTACAAGGCGCGAGGAGAAACTATCGCAATGACCGGCGACGGAGTTAATGATGCGCCCTCACTGGCGGCCGCAGACTTGGGACTTGCTATGGGTAAGATCGGGACCGAAGTGGCCAAAGAGGCTGCCGATATCGTCCTACTTGATGACAATTTCGAAAGTATAGTTAGTGCCGTAGAGGAAGGCCGGAGTATATATAAAACCATCAAGAAAGTGATTCTATATTTATTCTCCACAAGTCTTGGTGAGGTACTTACAATTGGCGGAGCCCTTGCTATTGGCCTGCCCTTGCCTCTGATAGCTGTGCAGATTATTTGGCTCAATCTTGTAACCGACGGCTTCCTCGATGTCTCGCTTGCCATGGATCCCAAGGAAGAGGGCCTGCTAGACCAGAAGCCATCGCCAAGTGGGGCTCTCTTTAACTACAAGATGTTAGGCCGGATGATTATTATGGCCTTGCCTATGGCCGTGGGCACTCTACTTATCTTTAGGCACTATATGCTTATTGACATAGTCAAAGCTCAAGCCATGGCTCTTACTCTCTTGGCTGCTTTCCAATGGGCCAACGCTTGGAACTGTCGCTCTGATATCAAATCAATCTTCCACAACCCTTGGAGCAATAAGTACCTAGTGGGAGCTACTATTGTTGTTATTAGTTTGCAAGTACTGGCTATATACAATCCCACTATGCAATCACTCTTACATACTACTGCTCTGTCTATGACAGACTGGCTCATTATCTTAGCTATCGCGCCCAGTGTTATAATATTAGAAGAGGCCCGTAAGTACATAAGCAGATACTTTAATCTAAATGCCAAGAGGGCATAGTGGGTAAGCTAGGAAGTCTAAAATACAAAAGACCCCAACTCTTGCGAGCTGGGGTCTTTTGCTTGAGTCACACTAGGCAGTTGCCTCGGGTGTACTCTCAGTTGCAGGAGTCTCGGTAGCAGGGCACTCACAAGGAGTCTTGCCACATGTTGCGCAAGGGACGTCTGTCTTATTCTCGTCGTTTTCCATATGTATTTACTTAGGTCTGATAATCGAATCTTCGACCTCGAGCTCCCTAAAATCTTGGGAAACAAAAAATAGCCACTAATCACAAAAGCATGCAAATAGCATAGGCTACAGTCACCATAGTCTAATCTATTTTAATACACTTGTCAATAGGTATACCCAATATATTCACATATATATGTTAGAATGCCCTCACAATAACGGGACGTAGGCCCGGGGTAGTATGATGTAGTTAGTCGGGCCGTAGTACAGTGGCCCGCCCCTACGGGACGTAGGCCCGGGGGTAGTATGCATGGCTGACCTGCCCCTTCGTGGCGAGACCACAGGTTGGGGCCATAAAAAATGAGCTATCAAGTCTATATTCTATTTAGTGACAAGGACAAGCGACGCTATATCGGTAGTACAAATAACCTTGATCGTAGACTGGCCGAACATAATAAGGGCTTGGTTGTTTCGACAAAGTATCGCATACCACTAAAATTGATATATACTGAGAGTTATGCTTCTGAATCAGAAGCGCGAAATCGGGAACGATTTCTTAAGACACACAAAGGGTACAATGAGCTGAAAAAGTTGTTAGTCGGGCCGTAGTACAGTGGTAGTATGCATGGCTGGGGGTCATGCGATCCGGGTCCGATTCCCGGCGGCCCGAATGAACGGAGTGAATGAAAGCCGAGAAAGCCAACTGCTTAACTTTTTTGTGCGGGATAGGAGAATCGAACTCCTGACACCAGTTTGGAAAACTGGAGTTATACCATTTAACTAATCCCGCAAACTGTCGGGGTGCAGGGAATTGAACCCTGTTCTCACGGTCCCAAACCGCGTATACTACCGGTGTACTACACCCCGAATGCCTATTATATTAGCACGTTTCAGCTAAAAACCAAATTTAGGCATTAAAAAACCAC
>CAYGDD010000013.1:0-21237 GCA_964348575.1 uncultured Candidatus Saccharibacteria bacterium
CCTCATCCATGCCATGGATGCGCTCTACCAAATGAGCTAAGGGCCCAAAAAAGGGGAATGCGTGGGTCTTCCGCATTCCCGAGTGTGATGGCGCTGAGCCACCACTGTAAGACTTTCACCATGGCTACCAGAAGAGGGAGCTGGGCCAAGGAGAAAGCCACCAAATATATCTTATGCTAGAATTGCTTATATGGCAACCTATACAGTAAGGGGAGGCGCTAAATTAGCAGGTATATATGAAGTCTCTGGAGCCAAAAACGCCGGCCCCAAGCTAATTATCGCCACTATGTTAAGTGATAAGCCTTGTACTCTGCGCAATATCCCGCGCATATCAGATACAGAGAAGATTATGGAGGCCATTGTGGGTATGGGAGGCGAGTGCTCATGGACGGGTGAGCATGAAGTTAGGGTGGATTGTGCAAACCTGAACAATCCTAATGTCCCCGAGTGTGTCCTTACTGCCCGTCACGCAGTGCTCTTCATTGGAGCAACTCTGGCCCGCCTTGGCGAAGTTAAGATTGCCAAGATCGGAGGAGATTATATCGGTAAACGACCCATTGATCGTCTTGTGAGTGGGCTAGAAAGTATCGGTGCAAAGTTTAAATATACGGACATATCACTAGAGATGGAAATGCCCGAGCAACCCTTGAGCCGTGACTATACATTTGCCAAGAACACTTGCACTGGCACGGAGAGCTTGTTGCTCGGCTCTATTTTTAATGACGGTAAAGTAGTAATACATAATGCTGCTGCCGAGCCAGAAGTAGATAACCTTATTGAATTCCTAAACGCGATGGGCGCCAAGGTTACTCGCTCTCATGAACGCATAATTGAAGTGACAGGTGTCCCCAAGTTCCTTGGAGGAGCAACAGGGGAATCGGTGCAAGATAGGCTAGAAGCTGCAACCGCCATTACTATAGCGGTGATGAACGAGGGAGAAATTGAAGTAGTCTACAGTGAACCGACAATGATCCAAGCGTATTCTGATATTCTTGAAAGTGTGGGTATAAGGCTAGAATGGCAAAATGGTAAGGTGAAAGTAGAGAAATCTACAAGTCCCCTCAAACCTGCCTTCGTTAAGACCTCTGTGCATCCTGGCTTTATGACTGATTGGCAACCTATCATCACCTTATTACTTGCCACAAAGGCAAGTGGTAAAAGTGAGATTCACGAGATGATTTTTGAACAACGTTGGAGTAGCTTGCGCGAGCTGGCTAAGATGGGCGTGCGCTATGAGCTATTTAATCCGCCCGGCTACACCTCGACCGATTTTAACTTTAACGAGACCGAGTTTAATGCTGGTGACCCATACGGCGCATACGTCTGGGGACCAACCAAGTTGATTGGAGCAAAGCTTCAATCACATGATGTGCGTGCAGGGATGACCGTCCTCCTAGCTGCCCTCTTTGCCAAGGGCACAAGTATTATCTATGATCCAGATAATCATATAGAGCGGGGCTACGAGGACATAGTAGGCAAGCTTGCAAAACTAGGGGCAAATATAACAAAGACCTGACCAGTTGATTAAGCGACTGCTAGATGGTAATCTCGAATGAGAAAGGGCCTAGTGCCCAAGGAGGTAATTTGCAAACTCTAAGAAGCATGCAGTACCCGGGCAGGGTGATAATCATTGGTCGTACACGCAGAGGTCAAAACGTTGTAGCCTACGTGCTGACAGGAAGGGGGTCATCCAGCAAGGCAAGGCGCCTAGTCCGCCGAGGCGACGGCGTGGTGGTAGAAGTAAGCGATGAGAAGGCGTTGGCCGAAGGCAACAGAGGTTTGTTGGTATATGATGCCTTTGTGATTGATGAGTTGGGAGTCTTCGTAAGTAACGGAGCGCAGACCCGTCTCATCGCTGAACGTTCCAAGGACCAGCCTTGGGAAACTCCTAGCGGTCTACTCACTTTTGGTATGGAGGATAAATTCATTCAGGACGAGATTGATATCACATCCTACGAGCCCGACGTGCACGCGACCTCCAGAATTAGCGGGTGCGTTAGGGCCGATAATTCGGCCTTGCAGATAGTCGCTCGTAACCCCGATGCGACTAAGAGGGTCTTGACCAGTCAACTACCCCTTGATCCGGGTTGGGGTTGGCTAGTTGCTACATACAATGGGGAGGACAGAGACCCACTCCCAGCATTCATCGGTGGCCCTCGTAATGTTACTTTGAGCCCTAACGATGCGCCCTCTATTGCTCACGAACTTAGGGATGATGTCCCTAAGGCAGTCTTCGTCTCGGTGGCGGTGGTGCTAACCGAGCCGAATATGAGTATGGTAGACTGCTACATTATCAATGCAACCTAACCATATCTCGTTTGGCCGGTTCCTTAGGGAGCCGGCCAAAATTATTATTCTAGGCTCAAATAGAGCTTTTGGTAAATGAGCTTAAGTTTGATAAGCTGTTTGCTATGCAACTTAAGATTGGCATTGTTGGGCTCCCTAACGTTGGTAAAAGCACGCTTTTTAACGCTTTGACCAAGAAGGGGGTGCCTATGGAGAATTACCCTTTTTGCACTATTGACCCCTCTGTGGGAGTGGTGGCTGTACCAGATGCACGGTTAGATATACTTGCGGAGTTTAGTAAGTCAGATAAAAAAGTGCCGGCGGTTATTGAGTTCGTAGATATTGCGGGCCTTGTTAAGGGGGCAAGCCAAGGTGAGGGCCTGGGCAACAAGTTCTTGACCCACATACGCGAGGTAGATGCTATTGCAGAGGTGGTGCGCATATTTTCCGCCCAAGGCGGACCTGCCTCTGGCGGAGAAGATATATTACACGTGATGGGTGACATAAATCCTGAACGCGATATTGCAGTAATAAATCTAGAGCTAGTGCTGGCTGATCTTGAGAGCGTCAACAAAAGGCTAGCTAACGTAGAGTCTGATGTGAAGCGTGGTGACAAAGAGGCTATTGTACTTAAAGCGCACTTAGAGAGTGCCAAGAGGATCTTAGAAGAGGGTAAGCTAGCGGGTCACGATTATTCTGACCTACAGCTACTCACGGCCAAGCCAATACTATACGTATTTAACCGTAAGGCTGGGCTAAACCAGCAGAACTGGTCGCCCGACTCTGCATTCCTGCAGAGTCTAGGATCGTATGTCTATGTTGATAGCAAGATAGAACAGGAGCTGTCAGAACTTGAGGGCGAGGACAAGATTGCATTTAGGAAAGAATTAATGGGGGAGGAGAGTGCAAACCCCACTTCGCCTGATGGACTTCGCGGGGCAAGTAGTGACGGTATAAATGATCTAATAAAAGAGAGCTACAAGATGTTGGGACTTATGAGCTACTTTACCACTGGAGGTCCGCCAGCTGGCGGAGAGACAAGGGCTTGGACTATTGGGGTAGGTAGTACTGCGCCAGAGGCAGGAGCTGCTATCCACACTGACTTCTTGACTAAGTTTATCCGTGCCGAAGTGGTGGCCTACGACGATCTCATAAGCGCTGGCAGTTACGCCAAAGCCCGCGAGCAAGGTAAGGTCCGCACCGAAGGCAAGGAATATATCGTACAAGATGGTGATGTGATTGAGTTCAAAATATAGTTACTAGCTAGCGTTTGACATAAGCTCTTTGCTAACTTTTATATATCCATTATCTGTGTTATAGTGAGGTATATGGATAATATACAAAATAATATGAAGAAAAGTTGGTTTCTTAAGTGGATATTAGCTTTAGGAATTGTAGTGGTGATGAACCTTCTCTTTAACTACGGCTTCCGAACCTTCTACAAGCCTGCTCCAGTCTTTGACGACTTTTGTAAACAAGAGCAGATTACCGTAATACCAGATACTCAAGAGAAATGTGTTGAGATTGGAGGGGGGTGGACAGCGAACAATAACTTCGGCAAGGGCGGGGTGTTAGATAGAAGTATGCCCAAAGGACCCATTGAAGTTTACACACCTATAGACAATAACCCCGGCTGGTGTGATACACAGTTTACCTGTCGGACTAACTTTGAGAGTGCTACAAGTGTCTACAATAGGAATGCCTTCATTGCACTAGTAGCCTTGGGTATCTTAGCCGTGGTCGCCAGCTTCTTTATTCTAGAAGCGGAGGCCGTATCACTTGGCTTATCACTTGGTGGAGTAGTCTCTATAATCATTGGTAGTGTTAGATACTGGTCTAATATGGATGACAAGCTAAGATTCGGAGTCTTGCTTGTGGGCTTTATCACTCTTATTTGGTTGGGGATAAGGAAGATCCGTGACTAGCTAAACTAGAGACACTAACCAGATAGTCAATGGAGAAGTACGATCATAAGCAAATAGAAGAAAAGTGGCAGAAGGTCTGGCAGGAGTCAGGGATATATAAGGCTAAGGCCAAGGGTAGTGGCAAGAAGTGCTACGTGCTAAATGAGTTTCCTTACCCCTCGGGCCAGGGCCTACACGTAGGGCATCTTAAGGGTCACATTGCGACCGACATCTATTCGCGCTACAAGCGCATGATGGGCTTTGACGTGCTCCATCCTATGGGCTGGGACGCCTTCGGCTTACCGGCCGAGAACTTTGCAATAAAGAACAAAGTTCACCCAAGAGTGGCAGTGGATAAGAACATTGCCACATTCAAATCTCAACTTAGTATTGTTGGACCAGATTACGATTGGGATAGAGAGATAGATACTACCGACCCTGCATACTACAAGTGGACGCAATGGATCTTCTTGCAGATGTACAAGAAGGGTCTTGCCTACGAGAGCAATGAGCCGATTAATTGGTGTCCCTCATGCTTGACCGGACTTGCTAACGAAGACTTAGACGGGGGTAAGTGTGAGCGTTGTGGTAGCACAGTAGTCCAAAAGAGAATTCGTCAATGGGTACTGCGGATTACTGATTACGCCGAGAGGCTGATAGACGACCTTGCCTTGCTTGACTGGCCAGAGAGTGTTAAGGAGCAACAGCGCGAGTGGATCGGCAAGAGTGACGGGCTAATCTTTAAGGCCAAGGTCGCAGACCTAGATCTTGAGCTGGAGACCTTCACTGCGCATTATGAGGCATGTTATGCAGACACGTTTGTAGTCATTGCACCCGACCACGAGCTCTTAGCCAAACTTATTGCTGGAGTTAAAGATGAACCAGCGATTAGAAAGGTAATAGAGACTATTAATGTCAAACGTTTAGAAGATAAGTATAGTGAGGGCGAGGTGGAGGGAGTCTTTACCGGACGATATCTTATTGATCCACTCACCGGGGCAGAATTCCCCATATGGGTAGCCAGTTATGCTTTAGCTGATTATGGTACGGGTATAGTACGTTGCTCGGCTCACGACAAGCGCGATTTTGCCTTTGCCAAGAAGTACAATATACCTCTTAAGGTAGTACTATTACCTAAGGAACCCAAATTGCGAGCCCAGGTACAGGCCCTAGAAGTCTGTTATAGTGACATGAAGCATGGTGAGCTTATTGAACCTCTCAATTTGTCGGGTAAGAGCTCTGATGAGGTGCGGACTAATATAGCAAGTATGCTTATAGACAGTGGCTTCGCCAAGCGCGCAGTTAAGTATCGCTTACGAGATTGGGTCTTCTCGCGCCAGAGGTACTGGGGCGAGCCTATCCCCCTGATACATTGCGATCAGCCAGCTGGCGGATGTGGTGTGGTGCCTGTGCCGGAGAGCGATCTACCAGTCGTGCTCCCAGATATAAAGAAATATGAACCCACAGGTACAGGCGAATCTCCACTCGCAAGTATTGCAAAGTGGGTCAATGTTAAGTGCCCTAAGTGTGCGGGTGCTGGGAAGCGCGAGACTAATACTATGCCACAGTGGGCAGGTTCTTCCTGGTATTGGTTGCGCTTTATGGATCCACACAATTCGGCAAGTGCAGTAAGTAAGGAAAGTGAGAAGTATTGGGCACCAGTTGATATATATGTGGGTGGAGCAGAGCACACTACTAGGCACTTAATATACGCTCGCTTCTGGCACAAGTTTTTATTTGATATCAAGACAGTGAGCACTGAAGAACCATTTGCCAAGCGTATTCCCACAGGTCTGATACTCGCCACGGACGGTCGGAAGATGAGCAAGCGTTGGGATAATGTAATTAATCCTAGTGACGTGGTAGAGCGCTTCGGAGCAGATGCTTTCCGTCTGTATGAGATGTTCCTGGGGCCCTTTAGTGAGTCGGTAATGTGGAATGATTCGGCTATTATTGGGCCACGTAGATTCCTAGAGAAGCTTTGGCGCGTAGCAGAGAAGGTGATTGAGACAGAGAAAAATAACACGGTTGATAATAATCTGGGTTGGGTAGAAGTTAATGCCCTCGCTCACTCTGTGGCTCGGGATGTAGAAGACTTTAAGTTTAACACTGCTGTCCCGCGTATGATGACTACGCTTAACGTGCTAAATGCTGGAGGCCATGTCTCTAGAGAGACTTTAGGGGTCTTACTCCGAGTGCTGGCTCCCTTTGCACCTCACATTACTGAAGAGCTTTGGACAGGACTAGGCCATATTGAGAGTATCCACCTGCAAGCGTGGCCTATCTCTAAAAGTACCAAGCAATCATCTTCAGAGATCGTGCCTCTGCCTATACACATAGATGGTAAATACAGGTTTACCATCTATGTTACTGCTGATGTGGATGAGGAGAGTGTAGTTTCTACGGCTCTACAGAGCCAAGATGCCCTGAAGTGGACAAAAGGTGGTAAGCCCAAGAACACGATTTATAAGCCGGGTAAAATTCTTAGCATAACTATGTAGCATTAGATATGCGTTTCAGCTACTTGACAATTAGTCAATAAATGATAGTAATAGAAGGATAAATAAACATATGATAAAGAAAGCAAAAAAGGGAAGTGTGGGAACCAAGGCTAATAGTAAGTTCGTAGATAGTGTTAAATCATTGCTTACACCCCTGCCCGACAGAGCTCGCGATATTATAGAGAGACGCTATGGGTTAGTGGGTGATCAGGGTGACGGCATGACCTTAGAGGCTATAGGTGAGATCTACGGCATTACTAGAGAGCGAGTGCGACAGATCGAGAACTTCGCCATAGAGAGTATCCGCAAGTCAAAGGAATACGAGAAGGCTTTGGCCACCTTCAACACCCTCGAGGACTACTTAGTTAAACACGGAGGCTTGGCTAAGGAAGAGACAATTCTTGATGACCTTAGTACAGACGCCAAAAGTAGAAACCAAATTTCGTTCCTGCTTGCCGTGTGTGAGTCGTTCGTAAGGCTCAAGGAGGATGACGACTTCCATCATCGCTGGACAGTCAACGTAGAAGAGAGCAATTATATACACGAAGCTCTACAAAATTTGCACAAGGAACTCGAGCTTGAAGATTTGATTAACGAAAGTGACTTCCTTAATAAATTTTCCGAACATCTTGAACTTAACTCACTAGATAGGGCCACCGACCATAATCTAAAGAAGTGGTTGGGTATATCCAAGCATGTGGGAGCTAATCCACTTGGCGAGTGGGGTCTAGCCACTTCGCCCTCTGTGCGCACAAGAGGTATCAGAGACTACGCCTACCTAGTTTTACGTAAGCATGGTGAACCCCTGCACTTCGCAGACGTCGCTGATCAAATTGAAGAGATGTTTGACAAGAGTGCCCACGTTGCCACTTGTCACAACGAGCTTATCAAGGATGACCGTTTTGTTCTAGTTGGTCGTGGTTTGTACGCATTATCAGAATGGGGTTATACTAATGGAGTTGTGCGCGACGTAATTAAGGACGTCCTAAAGAAGGCTGGCCCACTTAGTAAGTCAGATATTATGGAGCGAGTACTTAAACAAAGACAGGTTAAAGAAAATACTATTTACGTTAACCTACAGAATCCTAAATATTTCCACAAGACTAAGGAGGGCAAATACCAACTAGCCTAATTAACCAGCTCCTTTATTTCACTTTTGCTCCTGAAGGGGATATAATTACAATATGTCCACTGAGGTCCTATTTACAGCTTTATATTATGCGGGGCCATTTGTTCTAGTACCATTTGGGGTAGTCGTCTTTTGGATTGTTAGAGCGCGTTTTCTTAAGCTTAAGTTCGCTATTACTGGGGAGACTATTCTGCTTGAGGTTATCTTACCTAAGCAAATATTCCGTTCACCTATATCTATGGAGGTTGTCCTTGGAGCCCTTAATCAATACCCTGCGGGTAATTGGTGGGAGCGCTTCTCTCAAGGCAAGGATAGAGCTTGGTTCTCACTCGAGATGGTATCACTAGAGGGTAAGATGCACTTTTACATTTGGACAGCTAGTATCTTTAAACATCTACTTGAGGCGCAGATTTATGCTCAATATGGTGATGTAGAGATCCGCGAAGTACCAGATTACGCTGGGCACATTAAGTATGGCCTAGAGGAGGGCTGGGACATGCAAGGCGTAGAGCAAACGCTCACGGCACCAGACCCTTACCCAATTAAAACCTACGTTGACTACGGTCTAGATAAAGAGGGGGTTAAAGAGGAGTTTAAAACTGACCCTCTCACACCCACCATAGAGTATCTAAGTGGCCTAGGGCCTGGCGAGTATGCCTTCTTCCAAATATTAGTCCAAGCTACTAAAACCCGTTATCACAAGCCCGGCACTTGGTTTGGCAAGCAGGATTGGAAAGCTGAAGGCAAGCAACTCATCAAGTCTCTCACCGGCCAAGATAAGCCCAAAGGCAAGGATGGAGAACTAAATCTAGGTGTTTTTAAACTTGCTCCCGGCGAAGTAGAGATTCTTAAGTCTATAGAACGTAGTATAGGCAAGATCGGCTTTGACTGCGGTATTAGAGTACTATACGCCGGCAAAGATTCCAGCTTTAAGAAATCTCAATACGTAGCTATGATGAACCTCTTTACCCAGTACTCAACTCTTAATCTAAACGGCTTTAGACCGGGCAGGATGACCAACGTTAACTCCGTTCTTATGAAGTGGGTAGGCACCGATAAGAGGAAGGTTGATAAACTTAAGAAGGAGTTCCTTGAGGCGTATAGATTGCGCTCATACTTCTACCCACCTTACAAACGCACGCCCTTCGTGCTTAACACCGAAGAGCTAGCGACTATCTACCATTATCCTGGAGGTGTCATTACCACGGGCGGGCTAGATAGGATTGAGTCCAAGAAGGCCGGCGCTCCCACCAACCTTCCCATCTAATGAAGGGGCTCAAGATCTTTGCAGGACTGTTCATATTTACTGGCTACCTCATTGCTCCCACCCAAGCCTTCCCTACAGATACGCCCATAAGGATTAGCTCTGGTTTATCAGAGCAGGCTATCGCAGAGAGCTTACTTAGCAAGGGAGCCATACGTTCAAAATTGGTCTATAGGACTTATGTACGCCTTTTTGATTCTGATGCGCATAGTATCGCTGGCACATATTCGTTTGATAGACCGCTGTCTATAATAGAGCTACGTGAACGCCTTAGGAGCGGTGAATACGGGACTAAGCTGATCAAGATAACTATTCCCGAAGGCTCTACCAACGCCGAGATAGCAAGAATCACCGGGATAGCAGTGCCTGATGAGTTGCAAGGTTATCTATTCCCAGACACTTACTATGTTCACGAATATTTTACAGCCCTTGAACTGATTGAGCTAATGCAAAACAATTTTAAAAAGAATGTTGGGAATATAGACAGGGATGTGTTAATAATGGCTTCTATAATAGAGGAGGAGGCGAGTAATCCCTTGGATAGGCGAATAATAAGTGGGGTACTGTGGAAGCGTCTATCTATTGGTATGCCCCTGCAGGTAGATGTGGCCAGAGTTACTTACGAGCGTAAGGGCTTACCTGATGGGCCTATTAGTAACCCGGGCCTAGATGCCATAGAGGCAGCCAAAAATCCAACCAAGAGTAATAATCTGTATTACTTGGCAGACAGGATTGGGGTGACTCACTTCAGCCAAACCTTTGAGCAACATAATAAAAATAGAGTAAAATATAACATATGATTAAGACGCGTTCGCACATCCTAACCTTTGTAGATACGGAAACAACGGGTCTCGATCCCTACAAGCACGAGCTAATCTCTATCGGGATTATAGAGGTCAAAGAAACTCAAAGTGAACAAGGGCTTACACATGAGCTCTTGGGTGAGTATGAATACAAGATTAAGCCCGAACGCCTTGATCTGGCAGATCCAATCGCTCTCAAGATTAATAAGTACACAGAGCATGACTGGGTAGGGGCAATTGGTAGGCAGGAGGCCTTGGCAGTAGTTGGGTTACATCTTATTAAACCTGACCAAACAGAGCCTAAAATTAATGATGTTATAGTGGTTGGTCACAATGTTCACTTTGATGTGCTTATGATTGGGGCCTTCTTTAGGGAAGGGGGCCAAGGCTGGAATCCTAGACACGCTCTTGACACATACACCCTAGCGCGAAAAATCTTAAGAAAAGATATTGACGTCGAGTCGTATGCTCTTGGCTCACTCTGTAATTATTACGGTGTAGACAACGAGATGGCTCACACGGCCCTATCGGATACTAGAGCCTGCTTAGAGTTGTACCAAAAGTTAATGGCCGTAGAGCTAGTTTAACAACTCAAAACTATTAACTATGATTAAAAAAAACATCCAACCACGCAAAGTAGCCTTCTTTGATATTGATGGGACAATCTTTAGGTCTAGTTTAATAGTTCACATTACTGACGAGCTAATTAATAGGGGACTCTTCCCTGCAGATGCAAAGAACGAGTTTAAGTTGGCCCACACTAAATGGCTTGAACGCAGGGCTGATTATGAGGCCTATATCGGAGCAGTTGTAAGAGCCTTCATGACCCACATTAAGGGTGTGGCTTACACAGACTTCCTTCTAGTATGCAGATACGTCTCTTCCATACATAAAGATAGAACCTATAAGCACACCCGAGAGCTTATGGCTAATCTTAAGAGTAAGGGCTATTATCTATTGGCTGTCTCACAGTCGCCCAAGACCATATTAGACCTAGTCTGCCCGGGTTATGGCTTCAACAAGGTATACGGACGAATATATGAGCTGGGCCCGGGGGACAAATTTACAGGTAAGTTTCTAGACGAACATCTGATTGCTAACAAAGCAAACATAATCAAACGGGCTGTAGAGAAAGAAGGTTTAACTCTTAAGGGCTCAATTGGTGTGGGCGACACAGAGGACGACATACCTATGTTGGAACTTGCTAGTAAAGCTATCGCCTTTAACCCCAATAAGAAGTTGTACAAATACGCCAAGCGTCTGGGTTGGGAGATAGTAGTAGAGCGTAAAGATGTGGTATACAAGTGGTAAAATGGCAAAGATAGAAAATGGAAAAGGGTTAAAAGTGGTGGTGGGACTTTCGGGTGGGGTGGATAGCGCTGTTTCGGCTACATTGCTTAAGCAATCTGGGGCAGAGGTAGTGGGTGCTTTTATCAAAACCTGGTCGCCAGAATGGTTGCTCCGCCCTGATGGTGGACAGGCCTGCACGTGGAAGGAGGAGCGCCGAGAGGCCATGCGTGTAGCTGCTCACCTAGACATACCCTTCTTAACCATAGATTTAGAAAAAGAGTATAAAGAGAGTGTGGCAGACTATATGATTAGTGAGTATAAGTTGGGTCGGACACCTAACCCAGATGTGATGTGCAATAAAGAGATTAAGTTTGGAGCCTTCTTAGACAAGGCCCTAGAGCTTGGTGCAGATGCAATTGCTACCGGACACTATGCAAGGATAGCGCAAATTTCAAATCTCAAAACGCAAAGCCAAAGCTATCAGTTGCTAGCTGGAAAAGATGAGAGCAAGGATCAGAGTTACTTCTTGTGGACGCTAAATCAACGCCAGCTCTCGCACACTATCTTTCCGGTGGGGCACATAGATAAGTCTGAAGTTAGGGAATTGGCACGACAGTTTAAACTACCTGTAGCAAATAAGAGAGATAGTCAGGGCATATGCTTCTTGGGCCACGTAGATATGCGTGAGTTTTTATCGCATTACATCAAGACTAAACCCGGCCAGGTCTTGGACACAAGTGGTAAGGTCGTGGGAGAGCATGATGGGGCTATCTTTTATACCATAGGCCAAGCTTGGAACCGACCATACTATGTTGTAGCCAAAAATATGAAAAAAAATACTCTTACTGTCTCCCCTCGTCTTACTGAGGGGTCAGACCCCTCAGTAATTGGGGATAAAGTAATTAAACTTAAGGCCATCAACTGGATCTCGGGTACTTTACCTAATACCTATCAAAATACCTGCCAGATAAGATATCACGGCGAGCTCTTACCATGTAAATTGATTGGACATTCGATGTCCAATCAATTGGGGGGTGTACGTTTTGAGAGACCTGTACTTATCGCCCCTGGACAATCCGTAGTCCTATATAATAAAGAAGTATGTCTAGGCGGAGGCATTGTGAGGTGATACAATATCCACAGGGGGGTCTCTAGATGAAGAGCGCGAGGGTGGTGGTCTCGATCGATGACCTAGGGATGTGCGACTGTGGAGAGATAGTAACCCAGCCAGGAATTTGGGGAGTGCTAGCTCATGGAGTCTTGGGACTCTGTGATAGCTGTGGGGCTCGATTACTCCCAGTACACTTCGGCATCATGAATACCGAATACGGCCCAGAACGTCAGTGCTGGCTCAACACAGACGGCAAGTGGACGGAGACTCTGCCGTTAGCTAACTTCCAGCTTGATAAGTGGGCTGTTGAGTTATCATCAATGAATTGCAAACCTCGCCCTAGGTGGGAGCACTGGTACAATCATCTTATAAATAAGAAAACTGATTTAGAGATCAGATGGCGGGCCTGGAGTCGAGTATTAAGAGGTAAGAGCCCTAAAATCTCCTGATGGACTTCTTTTACGATACCGGGAATTCGCGAATTTGCGATCCCGGTATTTTTACATCTATTATGATAATATATTACTATGAAAGTTGCAGGTGTGAGGGAAAGATATTTAGAGTTTATGAAGGCCCGTGGGCACGTAATTGTACCGGGAGCTAGACTAGTACCTGAAAATGATCCCACCACGCTATTTACCAGCTCGGGCATGCAACCCCTCGTGCCTTATCTATTGGGCAAGGAACATCCCGCTGGCACGCGCATAGCTAACTCCCAACGTTCGTTTAGAGCAGGTGATATAGAAGAAGTAGGCGACAATAGACACACAACTTATTTTGAGATGTTAGGCAACTGGAGCTTCGGCGACCCCGATGCTACGGCCGGGGCAGGCTACTTTAAGCAAGAGCAACTCTCTTGGTTTTACGAGTTTCTTACTAAAGAGATTGGAATTAATTCAGAGAAATTATCTGTAACTTGTTTTGCGGGTGATGAAAAGTTTAATCTACCCAAAGATACTGACTCGTATGAGATTTGGAGAAGCCTGGGCATCCCTGAAGAACGCATATTTTACTATGGAGGCAAAAATTGGTGGAGTCGAGGGGGCCCACCAGAGACCACGCCCATTGGCGACCCCTGTGGTCCAGATTCTGAAGTTTTTTATGATTTTGGCATTGGGCTTGGCTTGCACGAGCAGAGTGCGTGGGTAGATGAAGCATGTCATCCTAACTGCGACTGTGGCAGATACATGGAGATAGGCAATTCCGTTTTCATGCAGTACAAAAGAGCTTCAGACAGTAAGTTCGAATTATTACCCCGCAAGAATGTGGACTTCGGTGGGGGATTAGAGCGGATTACAGCGGCGAGTAACGATAACCCCGACATTTTTAAGCTAGATATATTTAGCGAACAACTAAGCAAACTAGAGCAACTAAGTGGTAAATCTTACGAAAGCTTAACTTTCGCGAAAGTTAAGCTTTCGGAGGGAAGGGGGGTGAAGTCTTTTAGGATTGTGTTAGACCACACTCGGGCTAGTCACGAACTTATACAAGACGGAGTACTGCCTAGCAACACCGAGCAAGGCTATGTCCTGCGTAGATTATTGCGCAGGGCCATAGTGCATGCTGATAAGCTCGGTCTCCCCGCAGGTAGTTTGTTTGAAGATGCAGTAAGTAAAGAAGAAGAGCAGAAGTTTAGAAAAACTCTCGAGAGGGGCATGAAGGAGTTTGAGAAGGGCGAGCGTGACCCCTTTGTGCTCTTTACTACATATGGTTTCCCTTATGAACTCACGCAAGAATTACTGAATGAAAGGGGAGAAGGGGATAAAGCAATCGAGGATGAGTATAAGAATAAAATGCGTGAGCATGCAGATTTGTCACGAGCCGGTAGTGATCAAAAATTTAAAGGAGGGCTGGCTGATACTTCAGATATGAGTGTTAAGTATCACACCGGCACGCACTTACTCCAACAAGCACTTAGAGCTGTGCTAGGTGAGCATGTGTATCAGAAGGGAAGCAATATTACGCCCGAGCGCTTGCGCTTTGACTTCTCACATAATATGAAGCTCACAGATGAGCAAAAGAAAAAAGTTGAGGATATTGTAAACGAGCAAATAGATAACGCCCTACCAGTCTCATATCAAGACATCCCACTTGTGGAAGCTAAGAAGCTGGGCGCTATTGGCTTGTTCGAAGAGAATTACACTGATGTGGTGCGGGTATATCAAATAGGTGATGGTGATAAAAAGTTTAGCCTAGAGTTCTGTGGAGGCCCTCATGTCACAAACACAAGTGAACTAGCCATAAGCCCAGACCCTGCTAACACCAGTAAATTACGCTTCCATATACTTAAAGAGGAGGCAGTGGCTGGAGGCATTAGAAGGATTAAAGCTGTTCTGAGTTAGGGGTATGTGATTATCTTCATTCCTGACTAACATTTAGAGTGATACAATATAATGGTGAGTAATACAAGGAAATTAATCCTCGACGTAAGAAGTGGGAGTGTTTCTGCCCTGATATTAGATAAGTCAAAGGCAGGAGCTACTAAACTCATACTGGCTCGACGGGTTCGAGTTCCGCTCTTGGCTGTCTACGACGAGCATAGACTTATGCAGTACGTTGAGCAGGCCATTTCGGAACTCTTGAAGGAGATGCGCAAGCAAGTAACATCGCTTACCGAAATTCACGTTTGCGTAAGTACGCCTTGGGTACATTCTCAAGCCAGAGAAGTAGCTTACAAACCCAATCATCCCTTTGAAATAAATTCAAAACTAATAAGCCGATTAGTCGCCGAGGAGACCGACTTGTATATAGCCGACCTAAGTAGTGCAGAAGGGACGACAGACAACATAGTCATAGAGAGTGAGATAACAGAATCGCGATTAAATGGTTATGTAAGTAAGCCTTCAGCTAACAAGCAGATAGAGACACTAGAGATGGAACTCTTCTTCTCGTCCATAGAGGGTTGGGTGGCAAAGAGTATAGATCGAGCCATACGAGGAGTGTATTCTACTCGGGATATCTTTTTTCACTCGTTTGCTTATCTAGCCATAATCGGTACTAGGATGATTATTAGTCCCAGTATCACTAATTACCTCATCATCAATATAGGAGGCGAGGTTTCCGAGATTCACCTTATCTCCGAGGGAGTAGCTAAGCAAAGTACCTCTATCCCGCTGGGGGCTCATACTATTAGCAGGGAAATCAGTACCCAGACAGGGTTGGAGGTGGGTGCCGCAAGATCCATGTACGAAGCTTATAGAGATGGCAGAGTGAGTGAACAGGTCAAAATAGATGTAGAGCTAACTATTAATGAAGTCAAATTACGTTGGCAAACATACATCCGGAACGTCCTCAGTAAGCTAGCCACGAAGTATATGCTCCCTAGTGAGATTATCATAATAGGTAATCCCAAGACCGAAGAGGTGGTAGGCTCAATTCTTCAAGATCCCACATTTATAGAACTTACTAGTAGTCGGGAAATCACTACTAAACTATTAATGCCCACAGAACTCAAAAGTAGCCAACTTAGCAATGAGGACATGACTAAGTTAGATGTATTTAGTGCGGTCGAGCTTTATGCACTTGAAGCTCTATCTTTAATGTAATACAATGTAGCTATGCTTCGTAAAGTACTCATAGATGTTGTCCCCAATCAAGAACTACCTCCAAAAGTAGAGACACCTACACCTGTTGCCCCTTTCCTCTCGCCAGAACGCAGATCACAGAATAAAGCTACTCTTGGTGAGGACTCATTCACACTCCGCAATAGTCGCCCGAGTACTAAAGGCCGATTCTATATTATTTTATCGGTAATCATTCTAATAGTAGTAGTTGTCCTTACTTTGCTAACGTATTTGGGCACTGCAACTGTAACCATATATCCCATAAAGCAAAGTATAGAGACCAATCAGAATCTGCTTGCTAACGACAACCCGAGTGGAGGCGAGCTCGGTTTTAGCGTCCTTGAGATCACAGAGACTAAGTCTACCAACATTCCTTCTACCAGCACTAGATATGTAGAACGCAAGGCCAATGGCAAGATAACAGTCTATAACAACTACAGCAAGGAGCCCATAAGTCTTATTGCGAATACTCGCTTCCTTACAGACGCTGGCTTGATATATAGAATTAGTAGCGCTATTAAAATACCAGGGCAACATTTAGTTAATGGCAAGTTAGAACCAGGGACACTCGAGGTGGAAGTGACTGCGGATAAGCCTGGAGTAGAGTACAACATTGAACCGACCACTTTTAAAATTCCCGGCCTAGAGAGTGGGCCAATGAAGGGCTTAGTCTACGCTATTTCAACTGGTAAGATGTCAGGCGCCTTTATGGGCGAAATCGCAACTGTAAGCGACAAAGATCTTAGTGTAGCTAAGACTAAGTTGCAATCAGAATTATTGGCAAGCATGCTAGCCAAGCTAGACAAGAGTGTACCCGAGAACGCTATCTTCTTTAGGGATGCTTACTCCGTTAGCTTCGAATTTAACGAATATGCCCAAGTTGACGATACTAGCCCCAATACAAACCGACAAATATCAATGAATGGTAGCTTGCAAGCCTTCCTCTTAGACAAAAAGGAGCTCTCCAGTGCCCTTGCGAAGAGAGATCTTTCTGGGGTAGCTGACGAGAACATCCTGATAGAGGATTGGTCTGACGTGGTGGTTGACATCACTTCTGATATTGGCACCCCGGGCACTCTCCCCAAACTGCTTGAGTTGAAGGTATCAGGCAGGGTGACATATATATGGCAAACTGATATTAGGAGTCTGCAGGAAGATCTAGCAGGGGTCGCTAGGGACGAATATGCTAATATATTCCTTGACTACGCCGGAGTAGACAGGGCAGAGGTTAAATTCACCCCCTTCTGGAAGAGGAGCTTCCCAAACAATCCCTCCAGAGTGTCCGTTGTAGTTAATACTGGCACAACGCAATAGCCCTCTTGACTAGCCCAGTACATAGATGCTAATATGTTGCCCACATGGCTCCAGGTCTTGAAAAGGAAAATACAGTCAGCGGTGTTGTAGTTGAGGCACTCCCTGACACCAATTTCAGGATTGAGCTACCAGACGGTAACATAGTTCTTACGTATCTATCTGGTAAGATGCGCCTACACAGAATCAGAATTCTCGTAGGAGACAAGGTAGAGCTTAAGTTGGATCAGTACGGAAAGCGAGGACGCATAACTAGGAGACTTTAAACATATAACATAGAGACATACAAATGCGCGTACGTGCGTCCATTAAAAAGAGGTGTCCCAAGTGCAAAACAGTGAAGAGAGGTAAGACTCTCTATGTTATTTGCGTAAAGAGGCGCCATAAACAGAAGCAAGGTTAGTACTATATTATGCGTATAGCTGGTATTACAATTCCTGAGAATAAGAGAATAGACATAGGTCTTACTAGTATTTATGGTATTGGTCGAAATAGAGCCATTCAGATTCTGATATCAAGTAAAGTGGATAGAGCTAAGAAATCGGGGGAGATCACGGCTGATGAGGAAGCGGGCATTAGGAAGCTTATAGAAGCAATGCGCATAGAGGGTGATTTGAAGAGAGAGATATCCTCTAACGTAAAGCGTCTAAGAGATATCAAGTGTTACCGTGGTAACAGACATCAAAGAAGTCTCCCTACCAAAGGCCAAAGAACAAAGACTAACTCCCGAACTGTCCGAGGCAATGTAAGAAAGACGATGGGATCAGGCAAGCGTAAACTAGAAAAGAAGTAGTCTAAAATGCCAAAAGCTAAACAAGAACAAACTAAAGGAGTAACACAGAAGAAGGTCTCAGCCAAGAAGAGACACGCATTTGGCATACTACATATCCAATCAAGCTTTAACAACACAAAACTATTACTAACAGATAGTGAGGGTAATGCTCTGGCATGGTCTACAAGTGGTGTGCTTGGTTTCAGTGGCGCTAAGAAGGGGACACCCTTCGCTGCCAGTAAGATAGGTGAGGTTTTATCTGAGAAAGCCGAGCAGATTGGTATTAAGGATGTCTCAGTATGTATTAAGGGCGTAGGAGCAGGTCGAGAATCCGCGCTCCGATCATTTATTAGCAGGGGGATTGGGATTACTTCAATCTCTGATCTTACTCCAGTCCCACATAATGGACCCAGAGCTCCACGAGCTCGCAGAGTGTAAATTTATATGATTATAGGACCAAGATACAAAATTTGTAGGAGACTAGGTGACGCTGTCTTTTCTAAGTGCCAGACTCCAAGATACGCAATGACTGAAGGCAAGAAGAAAGCAGATAAGATGAAGAAGCGCAAGCACCGATCTAACGTTACAGAGTACGGCACACAGCTACTAGAAAAACAGAAACTACGCTACACCTACGGTATAAGCGAAAAGCAATTATCTAACTATGTGACCAAGGCACGCAGAATGAGCTCTGATTCTCCGGCTGTTAACACATACAAACTCCTAGAGTCCAGACTTGATAATGTGATTTTTAGAATGGGACTCGTGCCAACAAGGCAATTTGCCCGACAAGTAGTGACCCATGGTCATATTATGGTTAATGGCAAGAAGTTAGACATCCCTTCTGGTCAGATCAAGCCGGGAGATAAGATTTCTATAAGGCCAAAGAGCAAAGAAAATCCCATCTTCAAGTCAAAGGGTGAAGCGCTCAAAGAATTTGTCTCTCCTACCTGGATGACCTTTGACCCAGTTACTCTGGAGGCTGGTATAAGTGGCCGGCCCAAAATGGGGGAGCAGGAAAGTAATCTTAACTTTGCCCTTGTGGTCCAGTTTTATAGTAGAGTATAACTAACATAATAATATGCGAAATTTAAATGTTATCTTGCCATCTAAGCCACGAATAATTTCAGAAGCCGAGAACTCTGGGGTATACGAGATAGAGAATCTTTACCCAGGCTACGGCTACACACTTGGCAACTCGCTACGTCGTATTGTACTCTCCTCTCTTCCTGGAGCGGCCATCACCTCGGTAAAGATAGATGGAGTAGCGCATGAATTCTCGGCTATTGATGGGGTAAAGGAGGATGTGATCACGATTCTTCTTAATCTTAAGAAGATAAGATTCCAAACTAACACTGACGAGCCCCAGATAGTCAAGCTTAAAACTAGTGGCATAAAGGATGTAACTTCAAGTGATATAGTACTGCCTGGTCAAGTTGAGCTAGTGAGCAAGAAGCTACATATCGCCACTCTTACTAGCAAGTCCGCCTCTTTGGATATTGAGATGACGGTAGAGCGCGGGATTGGCTATGCTCCCAAGGAAGCCTTACATCGTGACCGAGTGGAGATTGGCAGTATTGCTCTTGACGCTACCTTTACCGCTATTAGACGAGTCAACTATGAGGTAGAGAACATGCGCGTAGGCGACCGCACGGACTTTAATCGTTTGCGAATTAGCATAGAGACAGACGGCACGATGACTCCCAAGGAGGCTCTGGAGGCTTCTATAAGTATTATGATCAATCAGCTTAGGGCTATTGTTGGCTTCCAAGAGGAGGGTCCTCTGCCGGCTCATGATGTGGCTGAGACTTCTAACCCCGATGACAAAGATATCAATAAGATTAAGATTGAGGATATAGAACTTGCTTCAAGGACTACCAACGCCCTCATACGAGGAGGCATTAAGACCATCGGCGGGCTACTACGCAAGAATGAAGAGGACCTATTGGCCCTAGAGGGCTTCGGACAGAAGGCCTTAGATGAGCTTAAGGACAAGCTCGCAGAATTAGGAGTAAGTATTAAGGCCGAGTAATAATTTATGAGACACGGAGATAACATACGCAGATTTGGCAGGAGTAAGAGCCAACGGGAAGCTCTCATCGCAGGCCTAGCCCAGAGCTTAGTTCTGCGTGGAAGTATTAGGACCACCCTAGCGCGGGCCAAAGAACTTCGTCCATTCGTCGAGAAGCTCATAACAAAAGCTGTAAGACGAGGAGTGAGTGTCAAGACAGAGCTAGCAGACTTATTGAATTCAAGGAAGAGCGCAGAGATGCTAGTGGGCAAGTTAGCAACTAGGTATAAAAAGGGTAATGGAGGCTACACGCGCATAGTTAAAATGCCAATTAGGAAAAGTGATGCTAGTAAGATGGCAGTAATAGAATTTGTAAATAACAATGACTAACCCAACTCAACAAATCCTCAAGCGCGAGATAGATGCCAGTGGTCAGAGCCTTGGTAGAGTGGCCTCATTGGCGGCTAGTATGTTGATGGGCAAAGATACCGCAAGCTTCGCTCGTAACAAAATGGCTAAAATAATTGTTACCATCTCCAATGCAGATAAGTTACATATCAAAGAGGCTAAGCTAACAGATAAGATATATGTTAGATATACGGGCTACCCCGGGGGTTTGTACAAGACTAAGTTAGGCAAAATGATTGAGCAGAAGGGCAACAGTGCCCCCCTAAGGAAAGCTATACTTGGTATGCTACCCAAGAATAAACTCACCCCAGATTTGATAAAAAATTTAATCATATTAGGATAATAATAATGACTGCTGACAAATACACCGAGACAAGTGCCAAAAGGAAGAGAGCCCATGCCCGGGTGCGCGTATGGCCAGCCAGCAAGAACACTTATGCTGTAAATAACTTGAATCTTGAAGACTACTTCAAGCTGGAGCGAGACAGAATAGTGGCCAAGCTACCGCTCTCTTCTGGCAAAGTTGAGCAAAAGTTCAAAGTCTCTGCTCACCTTAACGGTGGAGGCGTAGCCTCTCAAGCAAGCGCTATGATGACGGCTCTTGCCAGGGCTATTGTCGCCTTTGACGCCACTTCAAGAAAGGTGATCAAGAAGGAAGGCTGGCTTAAAGTTGATTCTCGCAATAAGGAACGTAGGAAGTTCGGCCTTAAGAAGGCCCGCAAGGCGCCACAGTGGTCCAAGCGTTAGTCGACGATAATTGGATTTAGTAGTACTTCGTAATTCTACAACTATGAATGATTTGTTGGACGAGGAAGCAAAACTAGACCAACTCACCAAAAAGTTAGCCCTCTGTGAGGCCGAGAGAGATGAGTACCTTGAGGGCT
>CAYGDD010000014.1:0-17448 GCA_964348575.1 uncultured Candidatus Saccharibacteria bacterium
CATTGGAACATTGAGAAATTCATTGCTAATTATAAATTGCAAAATTGAAAATTAGTTTTTAAATATGGATCCAATCGCAGACATGTTAACAAGAATCAAGAACGCCGGCCTCGTGCACAACGAGACTTGTGTCTTGCCTTACTCCAAGCTCAAGTTTGAGATTGTTAACGTTTTACTTAAGGACGGTTTTATCAAATCATTTTCTGTTAAGGGTAAGAAAGTGCGCAAACACATAGAGGTAGAGATTGCCTATGGTGAGGATGGTACTGCCCGCATAGAGGATGTTAAGCGCGTATCCAAGAATTCCCGTCGAATTTATTTAGGCTTCCGAGATATTAAGCTAGTTAAGCAAGGCAAGGGTATGCTAATCCTCTCAACCCCCAAGGGCGTAATGAATGGTCGTGACGCCCGCAAGCAGTCACTCGGTGGTGAGGCCCTCTTTAGTATTTGGTAATTGCAAATTCTAACATTTCATCATTAAACTCATGTCAAGACTAGGAAAAAGAGAAATAGAAATACCCAAGGGCGTCAGCGTGACGCATGCTGGTAATCTAGTCACTATTAAAGGAGCCAAGGGTACACTTGTGCGCGAGTTTAAGCCTGAAGTGGCTATGGCGATTACCGATAAGGGTATCACCCTTTCCATCAATCGTAACGATGTGGCCACCCGCGCTCTTTGGGGCACGTACAGCTCGCACTTGCGCAATATGATTGAGGGGGTTAGCGCAGGTTTTACCAAGAAGTTACTCGTTGAGGGTACTGGGTATAAGTGGGAGGTAGTGGGCAAGACGCTCAAGCTTGCCCTCGGCTTCTCTCATCCAATCATTCTCCCCATCCCCGAAGGCCTAACTATTAAGGCCGAGAAAGGAGAACTTGAGATTGTAGGTATAGACAAGGAGGTGGTCGGGAGCTTCGCTGCTCTTGTCCGAGGCAAGAAGAAGCCCGAACCCTACAAGGGCAAAGGAATAAGATACAGTGGTGAGGTTATAGAACGCAAGCAAGGTAAGCGCGCTACTGCCTAAGAATATATATGGAAAAAGCACAAGAAAAAAGATTAAAGAGGCAAACAAGGCACAAGAGAATTAGGGCTAAGGTTATTGGTACTGCGAGTGTGCCTAGGCTCTCGGTGTATAGATCCAACACTAAGATTTACGCCCAGCTTATTGACGATGACAAGGGCATTACCCTTGTATCTTCTAGTGACGCTAAGTCACTAGCCAAGGAGGCTCTAGCCGTTGGTATTACTAAGGTCGTGTTTGATCGCGGGGGATTTATTTATGCCGGTAAGATTAAGGCCTTTGCCGAAGAGGCTCGTAAGGCGGGACTTATTTTCTAAAAATGAATTAACATGCAAGACGAAACAAAAACAGTAGTCCCCAAAGTAAACAACCCCGAAGCTGATAAGGCTATTACTAATGGCGATAACGGCAAGAAGACTTTCTCTTTTGTCGGCCAAGAGAATCGTGGTAGACGAGGAGGGGGTAGGGGAGGTAGAGGAGAGCGTCCGCGCTCTGAGTTCGCCCAGAACATGATCTCCATCCGCAGAGTGGCTCGTGTAGTCTCTGGCGGACGTCGCTTCTCATTTTCCGTCAGTATGATTGTGGGTGACAAGAAGGGTCGGGTGGGCTTGGGTATGGGTAAGGCGGGCGATACGGCCTTGGCTATAGACAAGGCCATCAAGCAAGCCAAGAAGAGGATGATTACAGTCGCTCTCACTAAGTCAGGTAGTATTGCCCGAGAAGTCTCGGCCAAGTACGCCTCCTCAAGCGTCTTTATGAAGCCTGCACCTGGTCGAGGCATGGTGGCAGGAGGTTCGGTGCGGGCCGTGCTTGATACGGCTGGGGTTACTGATATTAATGCTAAACTTTTAAGTAGGAGTAAGAACAGCTTCAACAATGCCAAGGCAGCTCTTAAAGCTCTCTCGTCACTCAAGTAGTATAAACTTATGCAAATTAACGAATTAAAACCTAAGCACAAGCGTAAGCAAAGTAAGACCGTTGGTCGCGGGGGTAAGCGTGGTAAGACAAGTGGTAGAGGTACCAAGGGTCAGCGTGCTCGAGCTGGCCACAAGATAAGACCAGAGGTCCGTGACCTAATCAAGAAGCTACCCAAGCTCCGAGGTCGGGGTAAGAACTCACAGAAGTCAATCAAGCCCATCCGTATGGCGGTTAATCTTGAACGTCTCGAGAAGCTCTATAAAGATGGCGAGGTAGTAAATGTCGTTACCCTTAAGTCTAAAGGCGTGCTCGCTGGAGCTAGGTCTAGCTTGCCTATTGTCATCTTGGGCACCGGAGAGATCACCAAGAAGCTAACGATAGAAGGTTGTGATATCTCAGAGACCGCCAAGGCCAAGATTATATCAGCAGGTGGTATGATTAAAGAGTAAGCAATGTAAGTTATCATGAGTACCTTATTAGCAAAACTTAAGTTAATAATAGGAGACAACGGTTTGCGTAAGCGTATCTTATTTGTCCTTTTCGCCTTGGTCCTCTTTAGACTTATGGCCAATATACCCGTCCCGGGGCTTAACTCCAGTAGTCTTGCCGCTTTCCTAAGCACCAACCAATTCTTGGGTCTACTTAACATCTTCTCTGGAGGAGGACTCACTAATCTCTCTATTGTGATGTTGGGTGTGGGCCCTTACATTACGGGTACAATTATTATGCAGTTACTAACCATGGTCTTCCCTAGACTCAAAGAGATGTATCATGAAGAAGGTGAGATTGGACGCAAGAAGTTTAGCCAATACTCACGCTTGCTCACTATCCCCCTAGCCCTTTTGCAAGGTCTGGCCCTACTTGCTTTGCTTACAAGTCAGAGTATCTTGCCTGTTCTTGACCCCTTCCACAAGATTGTGAGTCTGGTAGTAATTACGGCAGGTTCCGTCTTGCTTATGTGGATTGGCGAGCTTGTTAACGAGTTCGGCATCGGTAACGGGGTCTCATTAATTATTTTTGCGGGCATTGTGGCGGGGTTACCTACAAGTATCGCTCAAACCCTCTTCACCTTTGAGATCTCCCAATTACCACTATATGTAGCCTTCTTGGTAGCTGCTGTCTTAGTTGTGGCCGGAGTGGTCTTGGTGACCGAAGCCGAACGCCCGATCCCAGTTACCTACGCCAAGCGCGTGCGTGGAGCCAAGATGTATGGGGGTATGTCTACTTACTTACCTCTGCGTCTTAATCAGGCGGGGGTGATACCAATTATCTTCGCTCTCTCTATATTGCTCTTCCCTCAGATGATTACCAGCCTCCTAGCCACATCTTCTAACGCTACTATTGCTGGTGTCACGGGATTTATTAACACTATCCTTGCCAATCAATGGGTGTACGGCACTATGTACTTCTTGCTCGTGTTCGTCTTCACCTACTTTTACACGGCCATTACCTTCGATCCAGAAGCTACCTCTACTAACCTACAGAAGAACGGTGCCTTCATCCCCGGTACTCGTCCTGGAGCATCAACCACCGCCTATCTCTCTGGAGTGGTGACACGCCTTACCACCTTCGGGGCTCTCTTCCTCGGTGTTGTTGCGGTCTTGCCTATAATTATGCAAGGTGTTACAGGTATTACCTCTCTTGCTATTGGCGGTACGGGACTACTCATTGTGGTCTCTGTTGTGATAGACTTGATTAAGCAGTTAGATGCACAAGTCTCTGCTCGTGAGTACTAATGGATTTAAAGACAATTATATTTTTTGGGCGTTCTGGCTCGGGTAAAGGCACCCAAGCTAAATTTGTAATTGATAAATTAAAGGCTGATGACGGCAAACGAGCCACATTCTACATTGAGACCGGCGAACGTCTTAGGCAATTCGCACGTGAGGCTAGCCCTACGGCCAAACTTGTAGCCAAGATAATGGACAAGGGCGGGCTCTTGCCCGAGTTTGTTCCGATTTGGATCTGGACTGACCACTTAATCAAGAATGTCTCGGGTAATGAGCACTTAGTCCTAGACGGCCTCGCCCGCAGGATTGAAGAAGCTCCTGTACTGGACTCGGCTCTTCGCTTTTATAGCCGACCTAGACCAACTGTGGTCCACATTAATGTTGGGGCTGACTGGGCCACAGAGAAGTTGCTCGCTCGTAAGCGTCTAGATGACAACGTGTTAGATATTAAACAGCGTATGGATTGGTACGACACTAACGTATTACCTACTCTAGAATACTTCAAAAGTAGGCCAGATTTTTATAACTATTTAGATATTAATGGCGAACAGGAAATAGAGAAAGTCTGGAGTGACATTTCTGCCAAAATGTTCTAGTCTTAGTTTGTGGCAAGACTCAAAACAAAGGAGGAGATTGTAATACTTAAAGAGGCCGGCAGACGCTTGTCGGCTGTTTTGCGGGCTACCGCAGGCTTGGTCAAGCCCGGCATCACCACTCTCGAGTTAGATAAGTTTGCCGAGAAGCTGATCCGCCAAGGCGGGGACCTGCCTGCCTTCTTGGGCTATAAGCCCAACTTCTCGCCTCGTGCTTTCCCCGCTAGCTTATGCACCTCTGTTAATGACGAAGTTGTGCATGGCATCCCAAGTAAGCGTGGATTGATAGCGGGCGACATTGTTGGGCTTGATCTAGGTCTCATGCATAAAGGTTTGTACGTAGATATGGCTATGACCGTGGCTGTAGGCAAAATTGATGAGACTGATGAAAAGTTAATAGAAGCCACCAAACAAGCCCTTATGGTCGGGGTTGCCGTCTTGCGTGATGGTGCCCGCATGGGCGATATTGGAGCTGCGATAGAAGCGGTGGCCGATCGGGCCGGATTTGGTGTAGTGCGAGAGCTTGGCGGGCATGGGGTGGGTCACGAGATTCATGAGGAACCCTTTATCCCGCACTTTGGCAAGCGAGGCAAGGGCGAGATGCTTGAGGAGAATATGGTGGTATGCATAGAGCCCCAACTTAATATTGGCCGTGGAGATGTGATCTTCGACGAAGCTGATGGCTATACGGTACGCACCAGCGACGGTAGCAAGAGCGCCCACTTTGAACTAACCGTAGCCATAGGCAAAAATGGTCCCCAAATCCTAACCCCTCCCAGCTGGTAAGTATTAAGTTTTAAAATTGTACACAGTTGGACGGCCGTCCAACTGTGTACAATTGAAGATCAACCAGTATGAGGCTATAGACATATTGCCGTTCTTGAAAAAAGTTCCGAAGAAAGATAGAATAGGAGACTTATTGGTTAATTAGATAATTTTCAGATATGAGTGATTCAAAAATTGAGCAAGTTTTAATCATTGTTAAGCCAGATGCTATCCAGCGGCGCTTACTTGGAGAGATAGTGAGCAGGATAGAGCGTAAGGGGCTAGATATTGTGGGCATGAAGATGATGGAACTGGGGGATGTTATCTTAGATGACCACTATGCTCACCACAAGGACAAGGGCTTCTACCCTAAGCTCAAACAATACATGATGTCAGCCCCGGTAGTGCTTATGGTAGTCGCTGGCGTGGAAGCTGTGAGTACAGTAAGACTAATTGTGGGGCCCACCAAATCCAGAGCAGCTGACGCGGGCACTATAAGAGGTGATCTTGCCATGAGTGTCCAAACCAACATTGTTCATGCTTCTGACACAACAGAGAACGCCAAGGCGGAAATTAAGCGGTTTTTCAAAGATGATGAAATATGTGCAGCACCCAGACACGACAGAGGCTACATATACTCAGACGATGAGCTGGTTTAATTCCTAAACAAGTTGGGGAAAAGTGGTGGAGAAGTCGGGGATAGATTTTGGATTTTATCGCTATAAAAAGATAAGTCAAGACTTGACCTGTGTGTGCATAGAGTCTAAGATAGATATAGGGCAATCGATCGTACCAACTAGCTAGTAGTTTTAGGGAGACTTAAATCTTATGCGACCTTGGTCACATAGTGCGGTCACCCACCTAGTACAATGCTAGGCCATGGTACAAAAGATTGTCCTAAAGAGAACGCCACCTGTAATGGGTGGTTTTTTCTTTCACCAATGTGTTATTAGTGTTATTATTAGTTCATACATGGCTAAGGATAAAGTTAAGATTCATTTTTTTGGAGGAGCTGGTGATGTCACTGGCTCTAATTTTCTTATTGAGACTACCCGACTAGAGAAAAATGTCCGCATTCTAATAGATTGTGGTCTCTATCAGGGCAGGCAGATTGGCGAAGACCGTAATCGCGAGGCCTTCCCTTATGAGCCGGCCAGTATAGATTACCTATTCGTTACGCACTCGCACATCGACCATGTGGGTAGGATCCCCAAGTTGGTACGTGACGGCTTCCGTGGCAAGATTATCTCTACCCCGCCCACTATGGACTTGGCCGAGGCCATGCTCACAGATAGCATGGGAGTCTTGGCCAAGGAGAGTAAGTATGACCACAAGCCTCCCATCTACGAGGCTGTTGATGTAGAGCGCTCAATGAGCTTGTGGGAGTCTATTCCATATGGCAAGACGTACAATATTGGTCCAATAGGCGTAGTCTTGCGTGATTCGGGCCATGTCTTGGGTTCGGCCATGATCGAGTTCCACTACAATGGTAAAAAGATTGTCTTCACCGGTGACCTTGGCAACACCCCTACACCCTTATTGCGCAATACTGAAGTGCTTACTGATACCAACTACTTAATTATGGAGAGCGTCTATGGTGACAGGACGCACGAGCATACCAAGGAACGGCGCGAGCGCCTCGAGAATGTGATAGAGGACACTTTTCGCAAACGCGGGACGCTTATGATCCCAGCCTTCTCCCTTGAGCGCACTCAAGAGATCCTCTACGAGATCGAGCGTATGATGGAGCAAGACCGCATCCCCCTTGTGCCAGTGTACATAGATTCACCTCTGGCAATTAAGGTCTTTGATGTCTACAAGAAGTACGAGAGTTACTTCAACAAAGATGTGCTTTACCTTATGAACAAGGGCAATGAGATATTTAACTTCCCCCAACTTCACTTTACTAATGCTACCGAGGAGTCTAAGGCCATAGACCAGTCGCCTTTGCCCAAGATTATTATTGCCGGCTCGGGCATGAGTAATGGCGGGCGCATCCTCCACCACGAGAAGCGCTTCCTGCCGGACGCTCGGAACACTCTCTTGTTGATTGGTTACCAAGCTGCGGGCACCTTGGGCCGACGTTTGCAAGATGGCGATCGGCGCGTGACCATCCACGGCCAGAGCGTGGAGGTTAGAGCCACAATCGCCACCATAGGGGGTTACTCGGCCCACAAGGATTCGCCGGCCCTGCTTGAGTTCGTAGCGGCTACGCTTGAGAGCCTTGAACATGTGTACACGGTTATGGGCGAGCCAAAGAGTGCTATGTTCCTTGCTCAGCGCATCCGTGATTATCTAGGAGTTATGGCCACAGCTCCCAGCGCCGGTGATGTGGTCGAAATAGAGTTATGAGGAGAATGATGAAATGATTAAATTTGCAATTTGCAAACAATGAATCAATGATGATTAATGATGTAATTATTGGTAAAGGAAAACTTGCGGGGAAGGGGGTATATGCCAATAGAGATTTTAAAAAAGGTGAAGTAGTGATTCGTTATCACCTGTCGTCGCTCACCACTGATGAGTTTGATAGACTACCAAAAAGTGAAAGAATGTTTACACATGTGCATAGAGGCATCACATATCTGTATTCTGAACCAGAGAGATATGTAAATCACGCTGACACTCCTAACACATTTTTCAATGGCGAGACAAATACAGATGTAGCGATTAGAGATATTAAGATGGGAGAAATGATAACAACTGATAGCACAAAAGATGATATATGACGTATGATTTAGAGGAACGGACGAAGAAGTTTAGTATTGCAGTTATTGAGTGCTTACGAGAGTTGCCAAGGGATGAAGTTAATAAACCACTACTGAATCAATGTATAAGAGCGGCGACAAGTGTTGGGGCAAATTACCGTGAAGCCAATGCAGCAAGCTCTAAGCGTGATTTTAAGAACAAGATATCCATATGTCGCAAAGAAATAAGAGAAACTAAATACTGGCTCGATATTATTGTTACATCTAATCCGAAGGTAGAGCCATTATTTGATAAGGTTTGTAAGGAAGCCCAAGAACTTGATTTAATCTTCAATAAAATCTATAGTTCACTGGGTGGCTTTGAGCGCTTTGATGATAAGCCTAAGTTCCCCGCTGTTCCCGATTGATTCATTTACTCATTATCAACATTGTTTGCAAATTGCAAATTATATCATTTCATCATTATCATTATGATTACGACCAACCGTCATCAACACTTTAAGATTAAGATTGCTGTTTCGGGTTCGGCCGAGACAGGTCATTTGGGTGAAGAAGCGCTACATTCGGCCGAAGAAGTGGGAAGAGAAGTTGTCCGCCAAGGGGCTATCCTCATTACAGGGGCTACCACAGGCCTTCCCTTCTGGGCGGCCAAGGGTGCCAAGGCCGAAGGGGGCTTCTCGATCGGTATATCACCGGCTAAGGACGAGCGTGAGCACGTAGAGACCTTCAAGTTACCACTTGATTATATGGACCTAATAATCTACACCGGTCAGGGCTATGCCGGACGGGACATCCTAATGACTCGCGCCTCTGACGCCATTATTGAATGTGCCGGACGCATTGGGACCATTCACGAATTTACTGTAGCCTTTGAGGACAACAAGCCCATAGGAGTACTAGAAGGGCCATGGGCTACGGACGAACTTATTAAAGAGATAGTAAAGAATAGCCACCGCGAGAATGACAACAAGAAGATAGTTTACAGTCCTAGTCCCAAGGAGCTAGTCAAGTCAGTCCTAACACTAGTGGGCAAGGACAAGATTGAGTATTATAAGTCTGCTATTGACAGTAAGTTTGAGCGGGTATGCGAGGGCGCAGAATGTTTGCCAACCCCCAAGCTCTAATGAAGATAAAATTAGCTAGTTGGAATGTTAACGGCCTGCGCGCAGTGATGAAGAAGGACGCTCTCCAACCCTTTCTAACCAAGTACAAGCCAGACATACTTGGTTTGCAGGAGATTAAGATAGATGCTGACATGTTAGAGAAAGAGAAACTCATCTTCCCCGGCTACACTGCATATTATAATAGTGCTAAGCGACCCGGCTACTCCGGCACAGCCGTGCTAGTCAAAGATGTGAAGTTAACTCCAAGGGGAGACCTTGGAGTTAGAATTGTTAGGTATTTTGACGGCTTACACGTTAAGGGGAGTGAGGAATTTGATAACGAGGGTAGGGTACAGACTCTTGAGTTTAGTAAGTTCTACTTCGTGAACGTGTACTTCCCTAATTCGCGCGAGGACTTATCCCGCATAGACTTTAAATCTGACTTTAACAAGTTAGTGCTTAAGCACATCCAGAAGTTAGAGCAGGGGAGTGCCAAGCAAGCGGGCAAGCCCGTTATCTTAACCGGCGATTACAACGTAGCTCATAATGAGATTGATCTGGCTAGGCCCAAAGAGAACGAGGGCAAACACGGCTATCACCCTAGCGAGAGGCAATGGATGACTAGATTGCTAGAGGCTGGATACATAGACACCTTTCGCATTTTGCATCCTAATCTGATCAAGTATAGTTGGTGGAGTACGCGCTTTGGCCAGAAGGCCCGCACCAATAACGTGGGTTGGCGTATTGACTACTTCTGTGTAAGTAAAAATTTATTCTCAAAAGTTACTAAAGCCGACATCCTAGACAAGACAGTAGGCTCCGATCACGCCCCAGTAACCTTAGAGCTCGAGGTGGTTACTTAATGAGGGTTAAGCTTTGACGTTGGCTATGACTCGGGCGAAGCTTTCGGGCTTGTTCTCGGCTAGGTCTGCTAGGATCTTACGATCTACTACGATGCCCTTCTTCTTCATGTCATCAATTAGACGTGAGTAGGTAAGACCATGAGATCGGGCGCCGGCGTTGATCTTAACATTCCAAAGTTTGCGGAAGTCGCTCTTCTTGTCGCGCCTATGGGCTCTGGCATAGCTTAAGGCCTTACTAATGGCTACCTTAGCCTCGCGCTCCTTGCTCTTGCGTCCATGGCGATAACCCTTGGTAAGCTTGAGGACGTTCTTCCTTCTCTTGTTAGCTTGTACACCTTTCTTGACTCTCATATTATTTAGGTATTAGTTGTTACCTGCCCGACGATACTCTGGCGGGGGTAATAGGTTTTAATAAAGGGTCTCCTACTTGTTGGCGACACGACTGGCCGAACTGGGCATATTCTGACTTATAATCTTAATCTTAAATGTGTGCCCTTGGCCTCTGTTGGCACTCATCTGCTTACTGCGTGAGCGCTTAGCGTTGAAGTGGTTATGGCCCGCCTTGCGCGATAGGATCTTGCCTTTCTTGGTGATCTTAAGACGTTTGCTAAATGATTTGTTCGTTTTCATAACTGGGTTTACTTTTTTCTTTCTTTGTCTACTGTCATTGATAATCCTTTTGGCCCTGGCTTGATCGGGTCTATAATCTTAAATTCTTCGGTAATAAGTTTGAGTACTCGGTCAAGTCTGGCCTCGAGGAACTTCCTATCTAGATACTTGGCTCTACCCCGAAGGTAGAGATCAATCTTGACTCTATGGCCCTCACTAAGGAACTTGCTAGCTTGCTTGGCCTTGAGCTCAAGGTCATGGTCACCTGTGCCAATCTTGACCTGGATGTTTTTGGTCTCTTGGACTTGAGTTTTCTGCTTTTGTTCCTTCTTTTTCTTGTTTTCTGCGTATTGCCACTTGCCGAAGTCTACAATCCTCGCTACTGGCGGGTTGGCATTGGGCGAGATCTCTACTAGGTCAAGCCCAGCCTCTAGGGCTAGCTTCATAGCCTCGCCCTTGCTAAGTAGCCCTAGGTTGGACCCGTCATTGGCTAGGACACGAAGCTCGTTGGCCCTGATGCTATGATTTATACGTACAGAATTCTTCAATGGGACAATACTAGCTCGGATGGAATATTAAAGCAAGTTCCCATAAGCATGTCGGTCCATTATATAGTAAAGCACATAATGCTACAATAGCTAGACAACAATATGCCTAATCTAATCACCAACAAGAAGGCCGGTCGCGACTACGCTATCCTCGAGCGCTTTGAGGTGGGTGTGGTGCTCACTGGCAGTGAGGTTAAGTCCCTTCGAGCTGGCAAGGGTGTCCTTACCGGTTCGCACGTGGTGGTACGCTCGGGCGAGGTCTACATACTTGGTATGCAGATCCCCTCATATCAGCCAGCTAACGACAAGAATGTGCTTGACCCTGCTCGTACCCGTAAGGCCCTCTTAACAAAGAAGGAGATATATACCCTAGCCGACTATGATAGCAAGAAGGGTTACACCATTATTCCTCTGTCAGTTTTTACAAAGGGTAAAAAGATCAAGATGGAGATCGCTGTGGTAAGAGGCAAGAAGAAGTACGACAAAAGAGCCGATCTAAAAAAACGCGACGACCAGAGGTATATGCAAAGGCATGCATGATATACTTTACTTATGTATAAGATTATTCATCGAGCCTCTGGGGACGTTCGAGCAAGCGAGATTAAAGAGCTTCGGGCTGGGAGTTGGATCTTGGTTGAAGAGACAAGCAGAGAAGAGCTTACAGAGCTTGCCGACAAGCTTAGCCTTGACAAGGCGGTCCTCCTAGACGGCCTTGACCCTTACGAGGTGCCACGTCTTGAGATGCACGAGGGCGTGGGTTACGTTTTTACTCGTTACCCACTTGCCTCTGGCGAAGAGCAGTCTACTTGGCCAATACTCTTTATTATATCTTCGCAATATCTCATTACCATTTCTACCCGCAAGCTAGCAATATTTGACGACTTCTTAATTGGCAAAATTGACTACTCAACTACAGAGCGGGCGAAGCTCTTGGTCCAGCTCTTCTCCAGGATAAACAGGGAGTACTTCTCGGCAATTCAAGCCGTTAGCAAGACCGTCCGGGCCTTGCGGGTGGCTCTCGATAAAGTGCGTGACGAAGATATCATCCACTTTGTGCGCTCGGAGGAGGTCTTGGGCGACTATCTCTCGGCTCTTTCTGCTGCTAGCGCTATGCTTAGCTTGCTCCTCTCGGGTAAGCATCTCGAGCTCCAGGCTAAGGACAAGGAATTGGTTGAAGACACCCTCTTGGCTAAAGGCCAACTCATCGAGATCGCCCAGGCCAGCCTCAAGAATATTGGCAACATCCGCGCAGCGTACACGGCCGTCCTCTCACAGAGACTCAACAACACTATTAAGACTCTCACCGTGCTTACGGTCGTGCTTAATGTGCCGGTCTTGGTGGCCAGTTTCTACGGGATGAACGTCAGTCTACCAGGCGAGGGCTATGCTCACTCCTTCGCTCTTATTGTAAGTACATCCCTCCTTGTCTCTGTAGCTCTCCTGTATTTTATGACCAAGCGTCCGAGTACTCGCTAAATGTCGCCGAAGAGTTTACCAAAGTTGGTGGTCGCACGGGGTGCCCATGGCCTGGGCTTGTTTACTGACGAGGAAGTTAGGCGTGGGCAATTACTAATCGAGTACACAGGTGAGCCTATCACCAGCAAGGAGGCAGACAGACGAGGGGGTAGGTACTTGTTTACCGTTAGTCGCCACTTGGTCATAGATGCTAAGGGTCGAGAGAATAAGGCACGCTACATTAATCATTCTTGTAAGCCCAATTGCTATGCCGAGATCAATGAAGAGGCAACAAAAGTTTTTATATACGCTAGGAGACGTATCGGATCTGGCCTTGAATTAAACTATAATTACGGCAAGGAATACTTCAAAGATATTATCGGTGGTAAGAGTAAGTGTAAGTGTGGCGAGCATAAAGTTGGCTAAGTTGCCAAGCTGGGGGCTTGTAAGCTAGAGTGTTTAGTGGAGGTTCCATGAAGGAGGAATATGTAGCAAGCCTAGATATAGGCGAGTTGATAAATAGGATCGCGCGGGCTATGGCGCATCCGGGCACTTGGCAGACAGCTCTGTTCTCCAGCACCGATGGCGTTATCACTAGCCTCGTTATGTTGAGGGAATATTCGGGAGCTCTTCAAGAGCGAGAACTTTGGTGGACCCCGGCCGGCTACTTGTATCTTCCCATCCCACCCGAGCTCGTACGGGCCGTAGAAGAGCTACTCACCAAGCATGTAGCCTTCGCCGTAACTCTAGGCACGGCCAGTGAGGATAGCCCTGCCCAGAGAGTTGTCTGGGACTTTCTCTTCTAGCGCTAAAGCTGACCCCTTTAGCGCTATTTCGTTTAGATTTTTTATAAACTATGCAATATTCGGGTGTTGATACCTCAACCTGGATAAAAAGAATTAAAGGTGTCAGGAACCTTTGATTTAAACAAGGGCATTTGTGGCGGGAATTTCCTTCGGTTAGACTAGGTGCTTGGAGGTGAAAGTTTTAGTCGCTAAATAGTTGTTTTTATGCTTTCGTGGTATAGTTTAACTATGCCAAATATACAAGAAATTAAGGATAAGGCGATTCCCGTGCTCAAATTAGCTGGTGCTAAACGCGCCGCTATCTTTGGCTCGTATGCGCGCGGGGAGGCTAGTAGCGATAGTGATATTGATATGCTTGTTGATCTACCACATAACATTAGCCTATTTGATGTTGTGGGTCTGCAGTTAGATTTAGAAGACTTGCTTGGTAAAAAGGTGGATCTTGTCCAGTATGACGCTATTAAACCACTCCTGCGACCATATATAATGAAAGATGAGTTAGTTATACTGTAAGATGAAGAAGGGTTTGGACTTTAGTGTGTACTTGGCGGACATAAGAGAGTCTATTCTTCATATAAACGAATACATAAAGGGCTCCCCACTTAACGAAGTTTTGAAAAATGATATATTGCTTGATGCGATTATCCGCCGACTACTTATTGTAGGCGAGGCAGTAAAAAAATTACCTAATGAAATTAGAGACTTGGAACCAGGTATACCATGGAGAAAGATCGCTGGATCTCGAGATGTCTTTATTCACGAGTACAAGTCAATTATTCCAGAGCAAGTAGGTATGATAATAAGCACTGACTTGCCTATATTACTAGAAGCAGTAAAACGTTTGGAAGATAAGATTAGTGAGTAGATGAGTCTATGAGTACAAAGCAACTAAAAGATTGCCCTTATATCATTAATGCACAAGAGCTTGATCTAAATGATGTAGTAAAAAAGAAGATAGACAAAAAAATACAGAAATTTGTAAGCGAACGTCTTAAAAGAATTGAGATTTATAGGATTTTATACAAGGTAGGGAGTTTAAAGGTAGTTGGCTTTATTGTTTTACCTAGGAGGGGCAAGCAATTGCCATGCATAATAAATCTCCGTGGAGGCAGTAGAGACTTTGGCAAAATTACTGATGAGAAGCTAGTCTTCGCGCACTCATTCTTCGCTGATAGTGGTTATGTTGTGATATCTACACAGTACCCTGGAGTTGATGGAGGAGACGGGAGTGATGATTGGGGAGGGCCAAATAGTATGGCAAGCATTAAGGTGCTAAAGAGCATATAAAGTTGGGTTACCAAGGCAGATATCAAAAGGATTGGAGTGATGGGGCATTCAAGAGGCGGTTCGATGGCTTATATGCTCCTTAGAGAAGTAAGTTGGCTCAAGGCGGCTGTGATAGGTGGAGCCTCAACAGACGAATTTCGAGCAGGCAAAGAAAGAGAGGGGTGGAGGGAACACCAGGTTAGTCTATTTGGGAAGTCTCAAAAGGAGTTGTTGAAGAGGTCACCTATTAAGTGGGTCAATGAGCTACCTAAGAAGGTTCCAATACTTATTGTTCACGGTAGTGCCGATTGGAGAGTGCCTGCTGATCACTCGATACAAATAGCTCTGAAGCTTTACGATAACAAAATCCCAAACAGGTTAATTATTTATGAGGGAGCGGATCACGGGATTACTGAATATTGGAAGCACTACAGAAAGGAGGCGGTTGAGTGGTTTGATAGGTATCTTGCCAAGGATAAGAAGTTGCCAAATATGAACCCCCACGGAGATTAGGGCACGCCTAGAAAAGAAACACCCGCCGAGTTGTTAGCTCGGCGGGGCGAGGAGACGGGGGTTTCCATACTTCGTGTCCCCCTGTCCTAATTGCTCGTTTGTTTACGATGACAAACGTCGGGCCTTATTGGAGCTTGCAGTTGTTCTTTGGGTGTTGTCCATCAAGAAGAGGATCTGCCTGAGAGCCAGGAGACGATCCTCGTCCGGCAGATCATCCTCGGTGATAAGGAGTGGATGCTTGGTCCACAGTAGGTGGTGCTTTATCCAGCGGTTAATCATCCTATTCCAGGGATAGCCAAGGTCATCCTCAAGCTCCCCACACCTAATGTACATCCTCGATCTCATTATTACACTTCGCATCTCGTAATCAAGAACTTGGGGCAAGAACTCCTCGTTTAACCATTTACGATGATAAAGATCAGCCCACCTATCGGTTAGTTGCTTGATTCTCACAATCAGGACCACTATCAAGGAGATGTAAAGAAACATCATGCCAACCCCCTTCCGTGTTCTAGATTACAGCTAATTTGAGCAAATACAAGTTGCTATGGTGGTGGCGCAGACTTTATAATGAGATCACTTTAATTTCGTACTCTTTCAGTAAGGGAGTAAGGTGTCAGCCACCTTTTATTTACGGAGCTGTGTTCGCCCTCATTTTGCCCCTCCTCAGTTGGAGGGGCTTTTTATGGGGCTTGTCATCTTTTAGATAAGTGCTAGATTGACTGTGGAGGATTCATTATGAGGATACAAATTCTTGAGGTTACGCCTGTTGTGATTCTGCAATCAAGGACACATATCACCGACGACGAGGTGTGCGAGATTGCGCTCGCTGTCAGCGATCATTTGGCCCGCTTGGGTCAATTCGCCGGCTACAACGAGACTCTCAATTGCATCAGGGGGGAACTTTTGCGCTTCTTGAAGTTCCTTGGCGTGGGCGTAGAGCAGCCAAAGGCTGGGAATGGCGATTTTTGGATGAATCACCGTGAGCGCCTTGGAGCTACTCCCTACGTCAGCCCTCTCCCTGACGCCACTTACCCCGAGTTCAGCAAGGACAACCTAGAAGAGGTTTGTTGCCGACTTGCAGAGAAGCTCGCGGGGGTTGGTGTGGCAGGTTTTGTCTACAATACGGTGATGAACACGTTGTGGATGGCAGTCTACGGGTTTTGCAGTATGGCCTGTTCGCTGGAGCCGAGCCTTACAACAGAGATGAGCACTAGAGAGGGGGTAACTCTCTCATGGGACAATATCAAGGCCAAGCACTCAAAGGTTTGATTGCACGTGCATCCTGTGCGTCCGCTACACCCAAAGCCCCTCCCTCGAGGGGCTTTTTTATATCCATGTAGGATCAAAGGTGTCGTGAACTTTAACTATAAAGCTCACTGTGGGTACCTATGGCAACAAAGTACGATACTTCAGGAGTCTCTTTGTCTAGCACCGCTCTGTAGTCACCTGTAATATTTATACTATATAAACCGTAAAACTTCCCATGTAATTTATGCAAGTTTAACTGAGGATGCAGTGGATCTACCAAATAAATTTGTAGTCTCTCAAGGAACTTTATCTTAGTGTCTTTGGATAATTTCTTGTATTGCTTCTTGAAGGACCTTGAGTAATCAACCAGCATACCTTAACTATTCAGGCTGGCAATCATCTTATCCGCAGTGCTAAATGGTCCAGCAGTTTTACCAGCCGCTCGCTCCTTCCTTGCTTCTTCTACAAGAGCTTCAAGATAAGGGGTCATGGCGTAGTTCTTGCCTGAAAATGTAACCTCTTCGTCACGTACGAATTGCTTTAAAAACGAATTTATAACTGTGCTAAGAGGAACACCAATTTTTTTCGCTACTAATTGGGCGTCATTTTTAAGCTCCTTATTTGTTTTTATGTTTATTATCGTATCCATATACTAAAGTATATATATTAGTATAACGATGTCAAGGGTCAAAGGTGTCAGGAACCTTTGTTAAATAGTTGGGACACTCCTTCGGTTAGACTAGGTGCTTGTTCATAAAGGCGTGACCGGAGCCGTGCTTAAGATAACTTTCAAACTCGAGTGCCTTGGGCTTGCTCGGGAAAGCACAAAACCAAATTAATTTATATGGAAGTTTGGTCGAAGAGTATCTAGCAGAGCCCTCGTTGTGATCCTTAAAGCGCCGCTTAACATCTTCTGTATATCCAATATACAAGCTTCGATCTTTTTCACTGCGCAAGATGTAAACGAAGTGCACAAGTTTATTATACCGGCCCTGCGTCGCCAAGGCTATGCAGGACTCACTGCTTCTTTGCCCTGCAAACACAAAACACCCCAGGGGGTGTTTTGTGGCCAGTGCTTTTTGTGCAATCACTGAAGTGCTTACACTGCGAAGCCTTGGCGAAGCAGTGGAGTATCTACGAGTCGGCTCGAACTTACTTCGAGACGACACCGCTGTGATTAAAGTGAACTGATAAAATGGTGCGTCCCCGCCTGTGTGCGGAGTACCGCCCACCCCGCACGCCATCCCCCAAGGCCTTTTCTGTATTTGTTTTTTGCGCGCGCGACTTCGGGGTTCGCAATA
>CAYGDD010000015.1:0-16594 GCA_964348575.1 uncultured Candidatus Saccharibacteria bacterium
CAATTTTCACTCAATTTACAAATCTCAATTTTCAAAATATCATCATGGATGAGAATAAGCTTGCCACAGGCAATTTCTTGAGCAAATGTCTTTTTGAGTTGAGAAAATAAATTGTCATCCTTCTCCACAGCGACCACTTTTGCCCCAGCATTAAGCAGTGCTTGCGTTAAGTTGCCAGTGCCAGGGCCTATCTCCAGCACCCACTCCCCCGCTGTAATTCCCCCAGTCCCAACAATCTCTGCTAGCACGGAGGTGTCGTGTAGGAAATTTTGCCCTAAACTGCGCTTAGCAGTCGGGCGATCACGTAAAGCGTGATTTAGACCTAAACTGCGCTTAGCAGTCGGGCGATCCGTCCTGGACGGATTTAGCCCTAAACTCTTCTTAGCTTTCATAGTGCACAGTTTACTACGAACTACTTAATCAACAAGCCAATAGCCGACTCTATGCGGGCCATCTTTGCCAAAGTCTGGCAGGGCTTGTGATGTAAAGAGTTGTACACTTGGTTTAGTTATGTTAAAACTTGTGTAGAAATGGAGGCGCCAGGATGCCTAGCACTAAAGAAGGCTGGCTCCCAAAACTGCGCCAGCTATGGTCTTGGATACTCATGCTTTGGGAGCTTATCCCTCGGGAGGAAGAGATGGCAAGAACAAGAAAATCAGCCACAACCAGCGCTCCATTACCTCGCTACGTGGAGGCGCAGTTTGTGCTGTTGGTGGGTTGGGTGGGAGAAAGCGGATTTGGCACTTGCAATCTCCAACTTCCTGCTACGGATAACATGCGTCTCTTGGTGGAGAAGAAGGATTTTCGTTGCGTGGCCATGCTCTTGCTTGCCTCCTTTGAGCCACGCCAAGGCTGGGGCAAGCATGAACGGAGTGTATTTGATTACCTTATGCGGTCAAGTGACCCTGCCCTCTTCCATCTCCTTATCGACAATCATAGATGGGAGGTCGGATTCCCGTCTGAAGATGATGAGGGCTTCCTTCTCCGCCAGTTCCCTGAGGTCAGCAGGTCTGATGGGACTAAGTACCCACCAGAGTGGCTTGCCTTCACCGGCCCGGCTGCCAAGGAGATCGGCGCAATCATGAGCAAGTAAAAATCCCGCTCCGAGCAATGCTCGGGGCGGGCGCTTCTTTTTATAAATCTCTTATCGAAGGGTAAGCAGAGAATGAGAGAGAACTCTCTCCTTGCCCCCCGGTAAGAAACCCCGTCCCGAGTGATGCTCGTGGGATAGGGTGTGAAGCAGCCGCTTATTCGCTCTCTGGCTCGGGCAGAGAGAAAACCCCCTGTTCGAGGAAGATTTTTACCCCATTCTCGAACGGGATCAACTCCTCCGAAAAGTTCTCGGAGGTGTTTCCGAGCTCCGTCGCGACGAACTGGATAGACTTCATCCAGCACTTGGTCCCGTTTAACTTAGGTGTTGAACTCCTAAGTTGGTGTGCCAGTTGATAATGATATCCCGTGGGCGTGAGCCCCTGCGGGATGAGACCACCCTACAAACCCACGAGCAAAAAACTTAGCCTCGTGAGTTTGATAAAGTCCCCGACACTACACAAGTGCAAACCGTGTAGTGTCGGGGGAATTTGCGCAAGAACTTTACGACATGAGTGGCGCGCAACCACTCATGAAGCATGCCCCGCACCGTATGGTGCTGGGGTCGGAGCCCATCCCGACTAGGGGCTAGTTTTTTGTTTCTCCTCCTCACCCCAGCCCTCGAGGTCGGGGATAGTCTCGGTTAGGTCGAGCACATAATTCCCGACCCTCTGATAAATGCGATCCGGCAAGTACGCCGTATCGCACAAGACGTGCCCGGCTGGCACGTTGGGCTCCATCTCGCCGTTGAACTGGCGGATGAAGTTGTCCTTGCTCTCATCTGAGAGCTCGGGCAACTCGAGCCACTGCCGTAGCACCGGGTGGGCGTAGGCCGCCTTCCGCTCCTCCCGGTAGGCCGCCGCCATTTCTTCCCCTTCTTGCGCCGCGTCGGCGCAGTAGCCACAGAGCGTGTGCTCTGTGCTCTGTTCGTCCACGGGAATAGCCTTCCCGCAGGAGGTGCAGCGTGAGGATATCCCCCCTTTGATGCTTTTCTTGGGCGTCATGCGCCCTCCTCTCCCTTGCTCACGTCGCGTGGCAAGGGTGATAGAAAATATCTGTCTCGCCGGCCGGATTGCCAAGCGAGATAACCCAATCCCCTGAACGGGACTTTAAGCAACTCGTCACGTGATCGCGTGAGCGATTTTACATGACCAGTCGCCATTCGAAGATTCGATCCGCCTACGCCAAGACTCTGGCGTGACAAGTCAAACACTCGAATAGAGACGATGGGAGAACTTGCGTGCAAGACAAGTCCCCCGTTGTTGTGCGCAATGTGCGATACGACATGAGTGGAGCGCAACCACTCATGAAGCATGCCCCGCACCGAATGGTGCTGGGGCCGAAGCCCATCCCGACTAGGGGCTAGTCCTTATTTTTTTGGGCTTTCCTCCAGTCAACCCACCTTGTAGCGCTACGCGCTGCTGCCTTCGTATCCCCGATGACCCCAGTGAGGCGCAGTAGCGCCCACCACGCGAGGCTCGGGCCGGCCCTTCTTGCCAGTCTTCTCCCTTGCCTCGCCGAAGTTTCGACGAAGGCGGGTTAGTGGATTTGCAGGGCGCTTATCGCCCCCGCGCGTAACTCTTTGTGAGCTCATATATGAGAGAGAATATATAAACACAAAAAGCTCCGCGCGCGGGAGACAAACAGATACAAGACAAGATGGACTTGAGTGGAATATTTTGCTACGCTGTTAACATGAATCAGACATATACTTACAGAGTAATTATTGAACCAGACGAGAAGGGCACTTTCCATGCCTATGTCCCCGCATTGCGCGGCTGTCACACCTGGGGTAATTCTATCGAAGAAGCCAGGGCAAACATAAAGGACGCTTTGGATGTCTATGTCCGCTCCCTCATAGCCGATGGCGAAGATGTTCCTCAGGATCTTGGCATGGAGGCATTTGAGTCTGTCTCTCTATTTGTTGCTTCTCCTGCCCATGCCTAGGCTACCAGTGCTCAAGTCGTCAGAGCTGGTAAGAATTTTGTTGAAACTTGGTTTTACTGAAAGTAAGGAGACGGGATCATCCCATTTGGTTTTTCGTCATATAGACAAGAGAAGGACCACAGTTTCTAGACATGCGGGCAAGGATATACCCACGGGAACCTTGCGCGGTATATTACGAGACATTGGTATGACCCCCGAAGAGCTGTCTAAACTTCTGTAATTCACTTTGCTAATAATCTCGACCTTCACTCTATAAACCCACGAGCTACATAAACAGCTCATGAGTTTAACAAAGTCCCGTACCGAGCTATGCTCTGGTACGGGGTAAAGCCCTCGACCGCATGCAGATAGTGCAAGCAATTGGTCGAGGCTAGTGTTGCATCCCGCGTAGCTCGTGCAAGAGCCCGCGGGGTAATCGGTTGAGAAAGAACAAACTCTGGATTACCGCCAGAGTGCGGATTACCCCGCCACATGGCGGGGGTTGTTAGGGTTAGTGCCCCCTCGTTGTCCTCACGACCCCATGCGTTAGGGAGGGTTGGGCGCTAGGCCTTGAAGGTCTCGCGGATGGCCGCGAGGGCCACCTGCTCGTCGCTCGGCTCCACGTTCACCTTGTTGGCGAACCCGGATGCCGAGGCCACGCCGGCAGCCTTCACAGCCGCGAGCAGGTCGAGCGATTTCTCGCCCGAGCCAAACGAGACCATGGGCATTTTTTCGCCCTTGGCCTTGTTGTACTGCTCGCCCTCGAGCACCACCACGCGCGCCCCCTCGCGGTACAAGCGACCCATGAGGGTCGTCATGTCCACGGCCAGGCCCGTGGCCACAACGCGCACGATGCCGTCGCCCAAGTCTACCCGGCCCGCCACGATTTTGTCGTGGTTGGCCAAGATGGTCTCATACTCCGCGACCCAGCCCTGGATCTTGGGGTCGGCTTCGCGATGTTCCGCGAAGTGCCGCGCGAGGTGCACTCGGCGGGAGTCGTCGGCGATCGCGCTCTTGACCGCCTGGTTCACAATCCCACCGAAGTGGGTGGTGAAGTCCATACGATCACCCGCGTCCGCCGTCTCGAGGAGCTCTCTCGCCTCGGGGAGATCGTTGAAACTCTCTCCCGCCTCGAGCCATGCTCTCCGCAAGACCTCGCCCGAAGACTTAGGGGTTCGATCCCCCCTGTTCAGGCTCTGGCTCTGGGGCTCGACTACGAGCCCCTCGAATGACCCGAGGACGGACAGCCAATCCTCCCTCGAGTGCTCGTCGATGACCGCGACGAGCGTGTGCCCCGCCTCACGCAGGCGGGTGATGAAGCCGGCGGTCATAGCCGGCTCGCGGTTGTTCACGGCCAAGTCGACTAGTGCGACCTGCCGTCCGGGCAACCACGCACCCGGGTTGATGCGGTCCACAGTGAAGGCCTGGCAAAACTCCAGGCCCACGTCCTTCCCCGCCCCGATGATCCGGAGCAGGGCCGCGCTGGTGCAAACTCCGTCGACCGAGCCGACGGAGACGATGTGATTAACGCCCCGGAGGGCGTCAATTACCAACATCTGGAACTCCAACTCGCTGGGCTCTGTGGTTTAGACAGAGATTTAGTCGCGCATTTTGCACGACAAGTCAGCGAGCACGGTGGTGGGGTTTAAACTTTTCGTCCGAAGACGAACCCACCACTGTACTCGTTGAACTTTGCAAGTTGGAGTTGTTTGCTAACTTCTTTCGGCAACCGATCAATACAAGCGGACTCACCACCAAGTAAACTTGGCGGAGAGTCCGCGATCAGTTGCCGAAAAAGTTGCCCAACCAACACGAGTGCAAGTCGTAAGGTCAGGCGCTGTGCTTGCCCCGCGTAGCTCGTGCAGAGCGTAGTGGGGGAGCACTGTTGTTATCGGGGTGTGCTCGAACCCCGGAGCGGCATCACGGTTTGGGCCAAACTTCGCCCTTGCCGTGACACCGCTCGCATGCCGGGTCCGGTCCCTCGCAAACATCGCAAGGGACAGTGGTTGCAATCTCCACGCGCTCCATAACGAGCGCGCAAGAGTTGCAGACCTGACCCGGGGCTCCCACCCCGCCACATCCCCTACAGTTCGCGGACGTGTGCCAATCGGCCGCGCAATGTTTGCACGGCGTCCCGGCTAGGGCGAGGGCCTCGTGATACTCCTCCGTTTTTTTGTTGTGGAACGCGTTTCTCGCGTCGTCCCGGAACTGACAGCATGCGTTGCACATGCTGTCTTCGTTGCTTGTATCGCCGGTGCAAGCCGGCGTGTTGAGGTAGCATGAATAGCTACTCATTCGCCCCTCCTTTGGGGAACTGCGTTCGTGGCCAACTTGTTTGCTGGCGACGTTACTTCAATCCCCATCATGGCGGGGCAGGTGTAACGTGAGCGAACCATTCGCCCATTTGAAAGTTTATTGCAGAATCCAGAGGTGAGACCTCTCACGAAGAGGACTCACCTCGCAATAAACACTCAAATGGGAGCTCGACTTATACTTGTGCAGTATGTCGAGCGCCTTAGTCCACAAGGCTCCGTGCGGGAGCAATGCGGACACAGTGGAGAACATTGACGGAGTTCTCCATGCCTGGGACATTTTTTACAGGTTGTCCCAGGAACCTGGGCCTAGCCGAAGCTAGGCTGCGCGCTTGCGGAGCATGTCCTTGCGGGACATGCCGCGCGGGGCAAGGGGGCGTGACCCCCTCGCCACCACCGCCGCCACGCGACGCGCGGCCTCCAGCTCCCCGCGCAGGCGTGCGGGGACGAAGCCCATCACCGCCTGCGCACGGGCGCAGGCGAGCTCGGCGTTGCGGAGGCGGGGCGGGTCGCGATGTTCTTCGTCATTGTGAATTTCCTCGGGGCTCGAGATATGCGCTGGATTTATTCCAGTGGATACTCAAGCCCTCGCATGAGGAAACGAATTAGTTGTCAGATGTTAGTTGTTAGGTTCTAGGTTTAAAGAATTTTGTTTGTAACCTATTACCTAGTACCTAACAACTAGTACCTGTTCATGTCCTCGTGCGATATGAGTCTGATTGTTGCTTGCTTGGCACATACTTAGTACAAAAACTAAGGGTTCCAAACTCACTTTCAGACTATTTGTCAAAGTTCCAAACACCACAGGCTTCTCTCTGCACCCCACTTCGCTCTTACGAGCTTTGCGGGGTAAGCATGCGGGGCAGGTGGCTCTATCTCTCAATTGAGCTACTTGCCCCACTCACAAGCCTTGAGGAGAGACCGCCAATCGGCGGACTCACCTCGTCTTGTGACTGGGATTGCACTTGATACTGCACTTGTGCTCTCTTGACCTTGGCAGGCCAGGGAGGGACAGGTGAGGAGGTTAGTTGTCTACATGCGTCTTCTTAATCACGCACCAGATTGCTTAGTGTCTCGCAATCAGGACTCTTAACCTCAATTTGTCCTAATCCTTTCGGACGGACAACGCCAAAAGTTTGACTATTTGCCTGTAGGAATCTCTCTCAAGATTCGCATCTTTCCCTTTCGGGATTTCGCACGGGCGAACACTCAAACCCTTCAACGATCTAACTGGAGATAGTATAGCACATACTTGACCAGAGTGTCAAGTATAATGTGAAATGGCAAATGGCAAATGGCAAATGTATGGCTCAACAAATGGATGGATAGAGGATGGGCTTATCCACAGATTGTGTCAAAAATGCTTGACATAATGTCTTTAAATAGGATACAATACCCAGAGGTGAGACCTCCCACGAGGAGGACTCACCTCTCTAATACCTAGTACCTAACAACTAATACCTATGAACGAAGTTCTAACCCAGATTGGTCTCTCGCCTGACGAGGTTATTGCCTACGAGTACTTACTTACATCTGGAGCTCGCACAGCTGGTGACCTGGCCCGCCACACGGCTATTAAGCGTGGCACGGCGTATAACGTGTTAGGCGATTTGGTTAGTAGAGGTTTGGCCAGGCAGTACGAGGGCAAGAACAAAGTCATACGCTTTGCTCTGGAGCACCCCAGTAAGATAGAGGAGATGCTAGCGGGTAAGAAGCGCGCCCTAGAGGAGTCTGTAAGTAGCATTAGCGTAGCAATCCCCGCCCTAACCTCGCGCTGGAACTTGGTCTACCATAGGCCGGCCGTGCGTTACTATGAGGGCTTGGCAGGCTTACGAGCGGTGTACGAGGACATTAATAATGAAGGGAAAGATATTTTGTTGATACGCAGTGTTTATGATGATGATAAGCCAGAACTTGATAAGGTGGTTAACAAACAGATTGAAAAGCAAATAGAATTAGGTATCAAAACCAAAGCCCTTACTCCAGTAGATGTCGAAACCTACAAGACAATCGAGCAATTTGATAAGGTCCGTTTGGTAGAGCGACGCCTGGCTCCCAAGGGCGAGTTGGTGTTACCGGGTCAGATTATTGTGTATGCTAATAAAGTGGCAATAACTGACCTTAAGGGCGCCTTGATCTCGACGCTCATTGAAAATGAGAATATTGCTGAGACCTTTAGGCAACTTTTTGAGTACTCATGGGCTCGCTCTGACTTCCCAAAGACTCAAGATACAGAGTCTCAAGATAACTCTCAAAACTCAAGACGATTTGCTTAAACGATTCTGGATTAGCAAGTGAGGATGGAAACGACTCGGGTGTATGGTTAGTACCAGAGAGCGTAAGGAGGTTTCCCAGGATATCCCCTGTCCTCTTGAGTTTTTCGCCTTCAAATTTACTACGGCCAAAATCAAGCGATAATTCGGGAGTACTTTCACGCTCATCAAGATCAAGGCCTAAGCGCAAGACACTCGCCTCCTTCTTTTTCTTGCGCTCCTCAGTGGCTCGTGGGTACTCGTTTGTCTGCCTAAACGCTTTTTGCATTACTACATTGGGCCTACTCGTGTCAAAGTCTAGCTCGAAGTTAATGCGAGCTTGGCCACTTGCGCTTTTCTCTGCACGGGTAGAAATGCGTAAAATATATTCTGGGCCACCCTCATCGTGAATTCTAAACTTCTTTACTTGAGGATCTTGTGAATCTACTTGTTGCCAGTCAAAGGCCTTTTCTTGACCTAAGTCAGAGGTAATTTCTAAGAATAAATTGAGTCCATCCATGGCATCAAGTACACCCCGAATGTCTTTGGACGATGCAATCAAGAGGTCCTTGGCTCGCCGCAAAAATGCCTCTTGTACATAATTAGGGAATTCTTTACCTACAGCTTCCTCTAGGCGAGTCTTTAGTCCAGAGCTCTTATCTATAAGTGTTGAGTATTTGTCGAAAACCTCTCCGGCAAGTCCCTCTGGGTTTTCTAATCCAATTCCCACAATCTCGTCGCCCAGCTCCTTGCCGTAATCTAGTGCCAAGAATGTCCGCAGGCTAGTGAGGCCGTACTGCGTAATAAAATTCTTGATGGGTTCGATCTTGCTCGCCTCCTTGTTTTTTATAAACTGCAGAAACCAAAACTGTTCTTTGGGAGGTAGTGTGTGTACATCAATCCCAAACTCTTCTTTAATTAGGCCAATAACCTGTGTACTTAATAAGTATTCAAGATCATATAAGTCCTGATCTGACATGCCGGCCAGTGCCTCTTTGTCCACTGTGACTTCTTTATTTCTCTCTGGGGCGTATACGCCAAAACCCGCAATTCTGTCACGCACTTGCTTAGCCCGCAGATTTAGCAAATAACTTCCCTCCCCCTTTTCTATTACTTTATCCAATAAGTCCAGCATCTCTCCAGTAGATTCTTCTGAGAATGACCACATCTGTGAAAATTCACCTAAGTGTTTAATAAATTCAAGAAAAGTGCCAGTACGGAAGTAGTTGGTAGGTTCCTTGAAGTCCAGTTGCTCAAATATGGCTCCATTTAAACTCGGGCCGTAAAAGGCGTACATGTAATTCATGCCGCTGTATAGAGAATTTTTAAAGTGTTGGTCTATGTCGGGCCGCCACAACATTTCGGCTAAACTACGCACCAGGAGTTTTGGGGTTATCATTTGGCCATTTTGGGCTAGCTGATCCCAAAGCTTCTCTATCGCAAGCGGGTATTTACTAGCTAGGTGTGTTAGGGCGATGATTGTCTTATCTGCCGACTCTCGCGTGCTCATCAGTTGCCAGGCAAGGTCCATAATAGCCCCATCGTCTACTTGGTCTATTTCTTTGCCGGCGAAGGGTACTTTATAAGTTGCAGAAATTAAGCCTTGTTCCAAGTAGGCTTCAACATCTTCAATTACTCTATCATTTTCGTGTTCTGCCTCCCCTTCTTTCATACCCCAAATCCTAGCATAAATATTCCCACTAGGTTATATCCTCTACGTCCGGCAGATAGCCTCTGCCTTTGCCATACTCTATGCTGGGCACTATCTCTGCTTGGTCTATGAGATTTTCATCTATGTCAGATAGATACTCACTGGGGGTGCTTACCCTTTGCTCGCCGTACATAGCTCTAAACTGACAATATGATAAGTATAGCTTTTCTTTGGCTCTAGTTACTGCCACGTAGAAGAGGCGTCGCTCCTCTTCTTGTCTGGCCAGGCTCATACCCTCCTCGTCCATGCGCTCATGAGGGAAGAGGCCTTGCTCGAGCCCCACGATAAACACATAGCGGAACTCGAGACCCTTAGCCGCATGCACTGTCATAAGTCTCACCCCAGACTTTTTGTTTATCTTTTGCTCCTCATGCAAGAGCGTATCCTGGTCGCTAGCGAGACCCGCTTCTGTCAAGAATTTCTCCAAGGCCTCTTCTATTGATAAACCCTTGTACTTGCTGGCAAGGTTGATGAGCTCACGAATGTTCTCTAGTCTCTCTAGTCCCTCATCACCCGCCTTCTTAAGCATCTCCTCATAGCCAGACTTGCTCACTACATATTTGAGGGCGTCTGGTAGTGAGCTCGCCAGTAAGTGCTCACGCAAATCGGCAAGTAAGTTTACAAAGCTCTGCATCTTGTCAGAGCTATTGCCAGCAAAGTGGGCCTCCAGTGTCTTGTCGCCCAATCCCCGCTTAGGCGCTCCCGCTGCTCTCGACATACTGGCTTGATCTAGTGGATTGAGCGCAGCCTTAACGTATGCAAGTGTGTCTTTAATCTCTGCTCGGTCGAAGAAGCGTGTGCCCACTACGGTGTATGGCAAGCCGGCACTCAAGAAGGCCTCTTCAAGAGCGCGTGATTGGAAGTTGGCCCGATAGAGCACAGCGACATCTTCGTATTTGAGATCTGAGTTTTGAGTTTTTAGTTTTGCGCTTGTTCTCGCGACGAACTGCGCCTCCTCGCCAGGCTCCATACTCATATTAAGAGTGATCCTGTCGCCAGCGCCTATGCTTGTAAACAAGTTTTTCTCTTTGCGCTCCTTGTTCTTGGCGATGATCTGGTTGGCGGCATCGAGGATGTTGCCAGTGGAGCGATAGTTCTCCTCTAGGACAACTACCTTGGCCTTGGGGAAGTCCTTCTCAAAACCCGCCATGTTCTCAATAGTTGCTCCTCGCCAAGTGTAGATGCAGTTGTGCACCACCACCCCGTTTGCAATATAGTTATGTACGGCAGTTACATCAAGGTCAAAAACATTCCCAGAGTATTCTTGGGTGTTAATAGACTCGATCTTAGAACATTCGATTACGTTTTTACTACTCACTGCCACTTCCATGCCTATGCGCAGTGACTCGGCCGGGATTTGTCTATAAGATCCATGCGTGGTTAAGAGGGCAGCTCTCTCAACAATTAGCGTAGGCTCTAATCTGGAGATTTGAGTTCCAAGTTTTTCTATCTCACCATAATCTAGATTCGTAATTTCAAGTCGCCAGTCATCTCGCTTGCCCTTTCGACTCTTGAAGTTGGCCGCGAGAAGTCTCTTCTTTAGCGCCTTGTTGGTGGTGTTAAGAGATAAACGGCTTAGCCCCCAAGGACTTTTGAGACTTCGCCTGGTATCACTGAACAATGTTAGACGCAAGTTGACCCTATCCCTCTTTGCATTATTTCTTGTTGTGCCTTGTGGGGTGTAATGGGGATATTCAAACGATAAGCCCTCCTTCTGCATAAGCTCCGAGGCTCTGGTCCGAGTATCGATGTTTGCAAAGAGTTTCGACAAGAGCTCTTCTGAGAGGGCTAAGCCCCTACCAACACCATGGAACACAAGTTGTGGTATGCCGTAGTGAAAGGCGTACCACTGTTCCCAATAAAGGGCTTCCACCTTGCTTTTACACGCCTTCAAAATCCACATGCGATCTGCGTGTTCTTGATTGCTCCGCACAAAGAGTCCGTGCTTATTGATCCCCCTTTGTCCTGATGCTCGCGATCCTTTTACCAAACCTATTCTGAATCCCCGATCCTTTCGGTACATTAGATATACATAGAACAATTTACATTGTTCAGGCAAGCGAGAGAACACAATGTGCCCAGGGGTCAAGCGTAGCTTGTGACCATTTGAGAGTTTGAGAGAAACTAGTTTGTCACCATACTGCCTCTTGTGTACCTTCGAAACTTTGGCCACGCATGTACTACCTCGGCCCGCAGCTACCAGAATATTCTGTCCTTCTTTTACGTGCTCAATCTTGGTTTTGCCAGAGGGAGTGCTAACCCATGTGCCAGCAGGGAAGCATTGGTCCCCATCGCCCACGACGCACAGATTCTCATCCGCGCTTATCAAGTTGCGAATCATTTGGTACTGCACAGTGTTGGTATCTTGAAACTCGTCCACGTGGATATAACGCCACTTGTCTTGATAATATTTGCGCACATCAGGGTAGTCACGCAAGAGTAGGGCTGCCTTAAGTAGGAGGTCGTCAAAGTCGAGAGCCTCCTGCTCGCGTAGACCACGGTCGTACTCGGGCCAGACGCGTAATAGTAGATCGGTATAGAAGCCGGGCAGGGCGCTCTCTTTAAAGCTTGCTTGTGTATGCATAGCGCCCTTGGCCCGCGAGATAGCCCCAAGCACCGAGCCGGGGGTAAATTGCTTGGGGTCGTAGCCAGCGCTCTTAAGACACTTGCGCACCAAGCTAGCTGAGTCATCGCGATCGTAGATGGTAAACCAGCGCCCAACACCGATGGCTCGGCCACTCTCCTTGAGTATGTGTACCCCCAAGGAGTGGAATGTACCCACAAACGGGTAGGTATTAGGTATTAGTTGTTGGGTACTAGGTTTTGACTCACCTGATACCTGAGACCTAGTACCTAGAAGCTGACTAACTCTGTCTCTCATCTCTGCTGCTGCCTTGTTTGTAAACGTCACGGCCAAGATTTGATTGCCTGGCACCCCATTCTTTATTAAGTGCGCAATCCTATTTGTGATTACCCGGGTCTTACCCGTACCCGCACCGGCTACCACCAATAGTGGCCCATCCTTGTGAGTAACCGCCTCCGCCTGTTGTTTGTTCAAAATATGGCTCAAACGAGGAGGTTGAACCTCCTCGGGGGTGGTGTATAATTGATCAATGTCCCGCCCATTTTCATTTGCCATAGATGAATTCTATCATGTTTATAATCGAGGGACTGAAAAGAGGACTATTTTTATGGACGAGTTTGATAAAATGCGCTTCATCGCCTTGCTATATTTGTGTAATAGCACGCGAGAAGTGGATCTCCTTAGATTTGATTGGTCGAAGGCATTTAGCATAGAGAGAGATGAGACTTTGGTTGACATAGGGACTTATTGCCTTATGGATAACCACTTTCACATTATTATACGCCAGAGGTTAGAAAAAGGCATCAGTAAGTTTATGCAGAAGCTTTCGACTGCTTATACTATGTACTTCAACACCAAATATGAGAGATCAGGCGCACTTTTCCAAGGCAGGTTTAAGGCTAGACATGTGGCAGATGATAGATACATGCAACAATTATTTGCATATGTTCATCTGAATCCACTAGGCTTAATTGATAAAGATTGGAAAAAGGGAGTAAGTTCAAAAAGTGAGGCCGCGGCTATCAAGCATCTCATGGGGTATAAAGAATCCAGCCTTCCAGATTACTTAAGTGATACTAAGCCTAGGCCCGAAGAAGCTATTCTAAATAGGGAAGTATTCCCGAATCACCACCTAGACTCCGGTGACTTCCTAGACTTCCTCTTCGCCCACTACCAAAAAGACCCAGAATAGCCCAAAAATGGCTCAAACGAGGAGGTTGAACCTCCTCAAGCGCTAGTTTAAGAGCCCGAAGGAGTACGAGAGGTTTGCCTTAGGTTCGCTCAAGCTCTCTCTCAAGCGCAAAGAAGAAGATAAAGAATTGAAGGGCCTAATGCTGGAGTGATAGTTTAGGACTCGTGAATAAGTTTAAAAGGTGGGTGTGGATTGTTTATAGAGTCCATAATTTGCTGCCCTTCTTCCTGTCGTGCTTTAGAGTGTTTGTAGGCACTATTTTCCGGCAAAGCATTTGCCATGTTGCACACCTTTTTTGCATAGCGTCTTAGCGCATCACTTGTATCCATCTTTAGATCGCTAAGTAGATGCGGAATATTAGAGGTCTCGTATCCAAGTCGATACATCATGTTATCCCACACAGCATCGTCATCTCTTGCAACGACTGTGGCTGTATCCTCTGACCCTAGAAGTTTTTCTGCGTTCTCTCTTACATCAGGTGTATGAAACCCTTCCCCTCTATTCATGCCTTTACTTGGGTGTTGACCAAACATTTTATTATCTTTTACTTTTAATACTTTCATTCTACCCCCCCCGTGGAATAGTCAAATTTATATACGGGGAGAGATCGGGAAGATGTGGCTTAGAAACAAATGCTGGTTTGGGGTATAATAGTAATATGAATGAAGGAGCTAATATTGAGGCAGAGATTGCGGCGCTCTCGCAACAGATAGATGCCAAGCGGGCAGAGCTTGCTCGCGAGCGTGGGGGAACAATAGAGAGTCGCGAAGTTTTGCATACTATCGTGGGTGAGCAGTTGGGCCACACCAGTCCTCCTCTTGCCCAGACTCCAGCCCCGAGCCCTACCACAATTAGCCCCAGCCATTCTTACCTAGACGGTCTGGACCCAGATGAGATTACAGCTGTTAACACTCTTATAGATATGGTCATGACCAAAGGCTTGAGTCAGGCTGTAGCCAAGGCTAAGGAGTCCTCGCCTCTTATCTTGGATGCCTTCCACGACGCCCTCACTGATAAGTTACAGGCAGAGCTTAAGAGTAGAGATTTGATTTAACTAATGACAAGCGTGCTTTCAACCAACTTTCTTACACTCGCCGTACTTGTAGCTATTGTCGTATTGTTGGTGGTATATTTCGTTTTCCGTAAGACCCGCCTCGCTACTCTTGATTACAAACTTCTCTTGGTTAAGATCCCGCTTGATAAAGATGAGGAGACTAACCTTGAGCAAGAACTGGCCAAATCAGAGCAACTCTACAGTTCGCTCTTGTCACTGGGGAGCCCTTTCGTCTTTGAAGCATCGGTCCATCACAGTGGTCAAGAGATACACTTCTACGTCTCTGTCCCTAGGGACAAAGCCGATTTCGTCTCGCGCCAAGTGCAGGGCTTATATTTAGACTCGCAAGTCCTACAGACACCCGACTACACTATCTTCTCTCCCGAGGCTGTATCAGTGGCGGGTTATCTAGCTTTGCGTGACTCGTACATCCTACCCTTACGGACGTATACTGAAGCCAAGGTGGATACTTTCTCCCAGATCCTCTCTAACCTCTCCAAGCTTGCCGAGCTTGGCGAAGGGGCCTCGGTCCAGATAGTAGCTAGGCCCGCCCCCAGTTCTGCCAAGAAGCATATCCTCTCTGGAGTGGAGTCATTGAAGAAGGGTGAGAAGATGACCCGCGTGCTCAAGCGAGGCCAACTTACTTGGCATGATGTGAAGAGCTTGTTTGCTAACAAGAAGAAGGACGAAAGCAAGCAAATAATCGTAGACGATGAGGCTGTGGAGGCTTTGATGTCTAAGGTCAGTAAGCCTCTCTTCTCGGTAAACGTGCGTTTGGTAACATCAGCGCCTACTCGTGAGAGAGCAGAGAGCATTTTTGATTCTCTTGCTCAAGCCTATACTGGCACCACCTCGCCCTTGCGTAATGAGATCAAGATTAGAAAGCAAACTAGGAGTAAGAAGCTCATTTATCAATACGTCTTTCGTGAGTATGACCTAGCAAGCGCTATAATCCTCTCGGGCGAGGAGTTGGTGAGCATCTTCCACTTACCTACCAACTCTTCGGCTGTGCCAAGAGTTAACACCTTGCGTAGCAAGGAATCCGTACCCCCCGAGAACTTGCCCGCCATGGGGACAGTGCTGGCGCACAGCAACTTCCGCGGGGATGTGCGTCCGGTGCGCCTGACTGCCGAAGACCGCTTGCGTCACCTATACATCATCGGTCAGACAGGCACAGGCAAGAGCGTGACCATGACCAATATGATGATTCAAGATATGGCTGACGGCAACGGCTTTTGTGCTATTGACCCCCACGGCGAGACTATAGAGCAGATCCTGGAGCGTGTACCAGCCCACAGAGCAAAAGATGTAATTGTCTTTGACCCCGGCGACTTATCTCGACCCCTTGGTCTTAATTTGCTTGAGTACGACTTTAACAAACCCGAACAGAAGACATTCATCGTCAACGAGATCCAAGCCATCTTTAATCGCCTTTTTGCCAAGGAGACCATGGGGCCGATGTTTGAGCAGTACATGCGCGGTTCGCTATTGCTACTTATGGGTGATATGCAGAACGAGCCCGCCACACTTATGGAGGTGCCCCGAGTTATGACCGACCCCCTCTTCCGAGCTCGCAAACTTGAGCGGGCTACCGATCTCGCTGTGATAGACTTCTGGACCAAAGAGGCCAGCAAGACTAGTGGCGAGACCAGCCTTGCCAACATGGCCCCTTACATCACCACCAAGTTCGGCAACTTTACTACCAACGAGTACATCAGGCCCATTATCGGCCAAGCCAAGAGCGCCTTCAACTTCCGTGAGGTTATGGATAGCAAGAAAATCTTGCTGGTGAATCTCTCCAAGGGTAAGATCGGAGATATTAACGCTGGCCTCCTCGGCATGATTGTGGTGACCAAGATCTTAATGGCCGCTCTCTCGCGCGAGGATGCCAGTAAGGAGTTGCGCGTACCCTTCTACTTATACATAGACGAGTTTCAAAACTTTACCACTGACTCGGTGGGCGTGATCTTAAGTGAGGCTCGCAAGTACAAGCTCGGGCTTGTGCTTGCGCACCAGTTTATTGCTCAACTTGAGGACAATATTCGCAATGCCGTCTTTGGCAACGTGGGCAATATGCTTGTCTTCCGCGTGGGTGAGCCTGATACCGAACAACTGGACAAGATCCTCGCCCCAGAGTTCGGCCCACGCGATCTTATAAGCGTACAAAACTTGAGTGCCATAGCCAAGATCCTTATCAATGGCGAGCCTACCAGACCTTTCAGCGTCCGACTCAACTTCCCTCCTCCGGGCAGTGCCATGCTTAGAGCCAAGCTCAAAGAGCTCTCGCGCCTAACCTACGGCAAAGATAGAGCCGAAATAGAAGTAGAAATAAACTCTCGCCTAAGGGATTAGCGGTGGGATAACTAGGTTGACAGAATATGAGCTTTGGGTAGAATGTGGGGACTGGCAGATATGGAGGATCCGACAGAGAAATGGCTCTACAGAGCCCCCGTCGTAGACGGACGTACAGAGAC
>CAYGDD010000016.1:0-15726 GCA_964348575.1 uncultured Candidatus Saccharibacteria bacterium
GTATAACACAGATATATAAATAGTGCAAGTGTTGCACTTACTTATTAAACTTAGGGTTCGGCTGTTGGGGGGGGTTGCTTCTTTTCCTCTGCTCGTGTAGTATATTTGCTACCTATGTTTTAGGTTGGTTTTATTATTTAACAAAGTCCTCCGCTGTACCATCTAGGTGCAAGAGGCAAGAACAAAAATATGGCAGAAGCATTCGACAGGTCTAAGACACACGTTAACGTGGGCACCATTGGTCACGTTGACCACGGTAAGACAACCCTCACGGCGGGTATCTTACACGTATTAGATATGAACAAGGCCGCTGGCTACGGCGCTCGGGTAGAGGCTATTGACTCCATCGACAAGGCTCCCGAAGAGAAGGCTCGTGGTATTACCATCGCCCTTCACCACAGTGAGTACTGGACACCCAAGCGTCACTACGCTCACATAGATGCTCCCGGACACGCTGACTATATTAAGAACATGATCACCGGCGCGGCCCAAATGGACGGAGCCATAATTGTGGTGGCTGCTACAGACGGAGTAATGCCCCAGACCCGTGAGCACATCCTCCTTGCCAAGCAAGTGGGAGTACCAAAGATTATTGTCTTCCTCAACAAGTGCGATATGGTAGACGACAAGGACCTAATTGACCTCGTGGAGGAGGAAGTACGAGAGCTACTCGAGAAGCAAGGCTTTGACAAGGATTGTCCTATTATCCGTGGTTCGGGCCTTAAGGCCCTTGAGGCCAAGAGCATGGATGACCCATGGGCCAAGTCTGTCCTTGAGTTGGTAGATACTATTGATACATACATCCCAGAGCCTAAGCGCGAGATAGACAAGCCCTTCCTTATGCCCATTGAGGACGTCTTCTCTATTGAAGGTCGAGGTACTGTTATCACTGGTCGTATTGAGCGTGGTCAGGTGAAGGTAGGTGAGGAAGTAGAGCTAATTGGCTTGGCTCCGACAGTCAAGACTACAGTAACGGGTATTGAGATGTTCAACAAGCAACTAGACTCTGGTATGGCAGGCGACAACGCCGGTATCTTGCTTCGAGGTCTAAAGAAGGAGGACATTATGCGTGGACAGGTTATCGCCAAGACCGGTAGCGTTACTCCCCACACTGACTTTAGTGCTGAGGTGTACGTCCTTACCAAGGAAGAGGGCGGTCGACACACCCCCTTCTTTAAGGGTTATAAGCCCCAGTTCTACGTTCGTACTACAGACGTGACGGGTGAGATTACTCTGCCCGAAGGCACTGAGATGGTAATGCCCGGCGATACTATTAAGGTTGCCGTTAAGCTAGTGGCTCCAGTAGCCCTTGAAGAGCAACAGCGCTTCGCTATCCGCGAGGGAGGCAAGACAGTAGGCGCTGGAGTAGTGCTGAAAATTAATGCATAAATGAGAGAATTTGCAAATGAGCAAACAATTAAAAAATGATTTAATTTAGAAATTCGATCATTAAGTCATTGTTTGTAAATTGCAAATTAAATCATTAGATCATTCATTATGGTAGAGGCTAAAGCAAAAGTAGTGAAGAAGGTGGCAAGCAAGAAGAAGGCTCCAAGCGCCAGTGTGCCAGAGATTGCCAAACTGCGGATCAAGGTGAGTGCTTACGAGCACAAGGTCTTAGATATGAGCGTTAAGCAGATCGTAGACACAGCCCTGCGTTATGATGGCTTGGTCTATGGCCCTACGCCCTTGCCTACCGAGACCAAGAAGTATACTGTCAACCGTGGAGCCTTCATCGACAAGAATGCTCGCGAACAGTTCGAGATGCGCGTGCATAAGAGGATGCTCGATATTGTTAACCCTTCGGCTAAGATTATAGAAGCTCTAACTAACATAGAGTTACCCAGTGGAGTAGGGATTGATCTTAAAATGATGTAACGAACAGGTATTAGGTACTAGGTACTAGGCTATAGCTTAGGCCCCTAATATCTACTAATACCTAGTACCTAACAACTAATACCTAGTCCCCAATATATGAAATTCGCAATTGGAAGAAAACAGAATATGACCCAAATCTTTGCAGAGGACGGCAGGGTTACTCCTGTTACCACTATTCGCTTAGAGCCAATGAAGGCTATCAGGCAAAAGACGGTGGATAAGGATGGTTACGAGGCCACCGTCTTTGGCTATGGTGTACAGAAGGAGAGTCGCATCAATAAGCCACAGCGTCCCCTTGGCAACTTTAGGGCTGTGACCGAGTTGCGTGATGGAGCTATGGAGCAAGAGCCCCTTGCCATCGGGGACGTCGTTTCGGTTACTGGTGTAAGCAAGGGTAAGGGCTTCCAGGGAGTGGTTAAGCGTCACGGCTTCCACGGGGGTAGTCGCACTCACGGTCAGAAGCATTCCGAACGCGAGGCCGGTAGTATTGGTGGTGGCGGTAGAGCCGGAGGGCGTGTAGCCAAGGGTATGCGCATGGCAGGCCGTATGGGTGGGGAGCAAGTAACGGTACAGAATCTAGAGGTGGTGGGCATAGACACCGAGGAAGGTACAGTACTTCTCTCTGGCGCCGTGCCTGGTCGCAGGGGAACGCTTATCAAGATTCTTGTTCGAGAAGGAGGTGCTCACTAGACCAGACAAATCTATGCAAGCTATAAAATATAACAATAAGGGCAAGGAGTCAGGCAAAATAGAGCTACCAGCTAAAGTCTTTGGTGTAGAATGGAACGCAGACTTGGTGCATCAAGCCGTGACCGTAGCAATGTCTAATAAGCGCACCAATGTGGCTCACGCTAAGGATCGGAGCGAAGTTAGTGGTGGTGGTAAGAAGCCGTGGAAACAGAAGGGTACAGGTAGAGCCAGGCATGGCTCCATCCGTTCACCCATCTGGGTAGGTGGAGGTGTAGCTCATGGTCCTAGTAACGAGACCATCTTTGCCCGTAAGATTAATAAGAAGATGAAGAGTAAGGCCCTCTGCGCCGTGCTCTCTGCCAAGAATAAGGTAGGTGAGATTATCTTTCTAGATCAATATAGCCTAAGCAAGCACAATACAAAGAGCGCCATAGACTTACTAGCTAAACTCGCTGACACTTTGTCGGCTAAAGAGTTAGCGTACAGCAAGGGTAGCCGTGCGCTCTTACTAACTACAGGCAGGAGTAAAGAGATTGAGAAGAGCTTCGCCAACATCAAGATTGCTAAGGTAGACGAAGTGCGGAATGTAGATGCAAGTCTAGCTATCTCGTATAAGTACATTATACTAACAGACGCAGATGAGGGAGTTAAGATTTTGGAAGCTAGAGCATAAGTCAGAAACAAAATATTATGATCAACAGTAACAAAATTATACTTAGACCCCACATCACCGAACGGGCCTCACTCTTATCTGAGAGTGGAGTATATGCTTTTGAAGTAACTCCGGGCGCTACCAAGCCCGCCGTCATGCAAGCCATCCGTGAGCTTTATAAAGTTACTCCCGTCAAGGTACGTATGGTTAACTTGCCAGCTAAAGTGCGTACTATGCGCGGTAAACGAGGGAGCACAGGAGGCAAGCGTAAGGCTTACGTTAAGCTTAAAAGTGGTGATAAGATAGAATTTGTTTGAAAATTGTAAAGTGTAAATTAAATTCATGAAATCCTACAAGCCAACAACCAAGTCCAGACGCAATATGACCGGTATTGATTACCGCAAACTTTTGACTGCAAGTAAGCCTCACAAGGCTCTAGTCACTGGTGGTAAGCGCCGACAGGGACGAGCCGGTTGGGGGCGTATAACTATGCGCCACAAGGGCGGAGCGCATAAGCGTCTCTTCCGAGATGTGGACTTCCTCTACAACAAATTTGATATCCCAGCTAAGGTTGAGAGTATTGAGTATGACCCAAACAGGAGTGGTTTCGTATCACTAGTGTGCTACGCCGATGGTGAGCGACGCTATGTGCTCTCGCCTGTGTCGGTAAAGGTTGGCGACAAGTTTGTAGTGGGCGAGAGTGTCCCAGTTGTAATAGGCAACAGGCTCCCACTCAAAAACATCCCTACAGGTACATTTGTTTATAACATTGAGATGGAACCTAAGGGTGGTGCCAAGCTCGTGCGCTCGGCCGGAGTCTTTGCCGAGGTTTTGGCTCGTGACGCAGGCTTTGTTAACATTAAGATGCCAAGTACTGAGGTGCGCAAAGTAGACGAGAACTCTTTTGCTACTATTGGTTCAGTCTCAAATCCTGAGAATATGTTGGTCAAGTTTGGCAAGGCTGGTCGCAGTAGGTGGAAGGGTATCAGACCAACAGTCCGAGGTAGTGCCATGAACCCAGTAGACCACCCATACGGAGGAGGTGAGGGTCGCCAGGGCCGAGGCACCAAGCGCGCTAAGACTCGTTGGGGCAAGCCATCTGGCAAGGGCCAGAAGACCCGTACACCCAAGAAGTACTCAAATGTCTTTATAGTCAGCAGACGTAAAGTAGGCAAGAACCGCAAAGGCTAGCCTCTAATGGGGTTGACTCGGCGGGTACTTAGGCGTAAGTTCTATTATGGAATAGAACAGTACCACTTACCAACCCTTCACACTAGAATGAAGTAGGAGGTAGTGATGAGTCCCAAGAAAATTTTGCTTGTCGAAGTCGATAGCTTTTACATTGAGGTCATTGAGACCTTCATCAAACTTTTCCTTCAGCAACAGCTGGTGAGCGTAAAGTGGGGTAGTGCAGCCGCACTACAGGCCGTGCGAGATGAGCATCCGCATATTGTGTTGCTCGATCTCGAGGCGGGAGATACTGATATGCTGGAGTTTGCTGAGCGATTAAGGGATGACGCCCTCACCAAGAAGATTCCTATTTTGGCGATCTCGCACAACACAAAGCGCAAGGACGAGGCCCTGGGTCGGGGTTGTGATGCCTTCCTCGTCAAGCCCTTCAAGGTGCGGGATTTGGAGGGGAAGATTACCAACCTCCTCGACCTGCCGTAAAGGGGATTATGGGGAGGTGTTTTGTAGGGGCGAGCCGTGTACACACCGGCCCGCCCCTTTTGCTTTCCCGAAGGGTTACCCTTCGGGAATGGCCCTAGCTTTTTGACTATGCACATACGGACTTAATGGTATTAGTAATTTACCTTGTGCTATAATTGGCTCATGAGGATAGAGCATATTACGCAACAGGAGTTAGAAAGTGAGATAAAAAAAGTCTTGGCCAGGCACCTCTCACTAGAAGAACATAAAGTGTTCTTTTTCGGCTCGCGAGTATCTGGTCGAAGCAGTGAATATTCTGATATTGATGTTGGAATTAAGGGGCCTGAACCTATCGATTGGCAGACAATGGCAGAGATTGAGAACGATATTGAAGATTTACCATTCCTCTACTCAATTGATGTTGTTGATTTTTCGGCTGTGTCACCAGAGTTTCGTGGTGTAGCTATGCAATCAGTTGAATATATTAACGTCTAACTAAATTATGTCTAAACTACAAGCCACGCTAGAGCAATTTTCAAAAGCGATTAAACGCCTGGGAGATGTTCTTTCGCAAGAAGAGAACGAGTTTATTAGAGACTCCGCTATTCAAAGGTTTGAGTTCTCTTTCGATCTTGCGTGGAAGACGATTAAGGCTTATGGAGAAGAGGAGGGGTTTGTTTGCGCCACTCCAAGGAGTTGTTTTCGTGAGGCATTTAACAAAAAGTTGATAGAATATGATGACTTTTGGATGGAGATGATAAAAATGAGAAACCTAACTAGTCACACATACATTGAGACTGTTGCCAAAAGAGTGTTCGAGCAATTGCCCACAGCCCTTGCTCATTTTAAAGCCTTAGCGGACAAACTCGCCAACATCCTTGACAGGAATTAATGGGGGTATAGGATATAGATACATGGACACAGGGAATAATTTAACAAGCAAGATGTCTCCGATTTGTGCCAAGGGTATGACCTGGGTGCTCTTTTCCCATGTCTACTTTAATACAACTATGCGGGGCTAAACTTAAACTACATTTTCACCTTAAGAAAGCTCCCGCACAAACGGGAGCTTTCTTTTGTCCCACGGGGAGGGATCATCAGCGCTGATCTCCCCCTGGGGCAAAGCTAGGCAAGCTTTACCCTCTTCTGAAATGTATCAGGAGGAGGTCTTTGAGGAGGCTACTAATTATGTGTACATCGCGCTGGGGCTATCCAAATGTCGAAGTAACTTTCTCGGGCTCTTCACACACTGGTGAGCGAATCCAGGTTGGTGAGGGGCCTGATGATACGAACTCTATTGAAGAGGTTCGCTCAGGCGGTGACGGGGACTACGATCACGGCCCTGACGCAATCGATACAACTACGATATAAGCACTGTACGAAAGAGAGGTGATTAAATGTTCTCGCACGGCGAATCGTTCTAACTAAATCTGATAGATGAAAGGAGGTGGTCAGATTGCATAAGCACGTGTACTAGTGGCTAAGTAGCAAGCTTGGGGTCCCGGGATATCGGGATCCCAAGTTCACTTGATTATTAACATTATTAGTAAAGTAACAAATATGAAATTCATATATAAAGATAAGTTAGGTAAGAGTGATAAAGGGATAAAAGTGGTCCGACTTGAGCTAGATGACAAGAAGCCGATTGATACTTTGCGTCGACTGATCCTGGCTGTGCGTAAGTCTGTGTCAGATGCAAAGAAGGCTAAGAGCGAAAAAATTGCCATAAATCTAAAAGATCTTTCTAAATTAGAAAGTGTGGAACTTAGTATTAGTGAGTTGGGTGAGCTTATTGCTCGAGAGATGCTCATAGCTGACTATGAATTTGCTAAGTATAAAACAGAGCCAAAAGAGGGCTGGAGCTTTATCCAAGAAGTGGCGTTTTTAACCACTTGGTTACCAGGTAACCAAGTTAGTCGGAAACCGGGTTTACGATTAGATGAGTTTAAGAGGGGGATAGAGCGAGGTAAAATAATAGCTGGCGAAGTAAACAAGGCTCGTGAGCTTGCTAATACGCCCGGTGGCGATATGTCCCCACTTTGCCTCGCGCAAGCAGCGCGAGAAGCTACGCGGGGCACGCCCCTAACTAAAGTTACAGTCCTGGGGGTAAAAGAGATGCAAAAATTGGGTATGGGGGCTGTGCTTGCCGTAGGCAAAGGTTCGCCCGAGGAGCCCAAGTTTATTGTAGTGGAGTATTGGGGAGCTGGTTCTCCGAAGGGTAACCCTTCGAAAGGTTCCAGACCTATTGTGCTTGTGGGCAAGGGGGTCACCTTCGACACAGGCGGTCTTAATATCAAGACCGAGAACCACATGTATACCATGCACTTGGATATGAGCGGGGGAGCGGCAGTAATCCACGCGCTAGCACTCGCCGCTAAATTGGGAGTTAAGAAGAATATTGTGGCTCTTGTGCCCGCAGTTGAGAATATGCCCGGCGGAGCAAGTTATAGGCCAGGGGATATCGTTAAATCAATGTCTGGCAAGACTATCGAGATACTCAACACAGATGCCGAGGGCAGGGTGATCTTGGCTGATGCCCTTACGTATGCCAAAAAGTACAATCCCAAAATAGTCATAGACGTGGCTACGCTTACGGGGGCGGCAGTAATGGCCCTGGGCGAGCGAGCCTCAGCCATCTTCTCGCGTGATCAAGAGCTAATCAACAAAACGATTGAGTTATCAGAGTTTGCCGGTGACTATGTGTGGCCGATGCCTCTATGGGAGGAGTACGAAGCGGAGGTGGTAGGCACCTATGGCGATGTGGCTAACTTAGGCAAGAAGGGGCGCGCTGGGGGTGCCATTGCTGGGGCCGTCTTCCTTCTCCAGTTTGCCAAGGACTACGCCAAAGACTGTAAGTGGATGCACATAGACATGGCCCCTACCATGTTAGCCACCGATGACGAGTACCTAGCCAAAGGCGCCAAAGGCAGTCCCGTCAAACTCTTACTAGGGTTGATAAGTAGCCCTAGTAAGAGTTTGACGCAAATTTAAAATAGTGATAAGCTATAGCAAATGCAAGAAGAAAGATTAGAAGACATGGGTAAACCAAGGAGCCAGGCGGAGGTAAGCATCTTCAACCAAGCGTATGCCAGAGCTTTAGATAAAGAGTTAGATTTAATTAGGCAGAGTGCTTTGGGTGATCCAACAAATTATGAGCGTCTTAGACAAGATTATGCTAGAGTCGATTACTTAAGAAGATTGTTAAATGGAGAATTAAAAGATGTGGGGGCTGAGGCTCACGATAAACTGAACTCAGAAATAGATCACTTAACAGTAGACCAAGCAGTCCTTAACGGGCAGTTGAAGTTGATAGAGAGGAGTAGAGAGGGAATGGATTATGAAGATGTCACTGGGAGACAAGAATTACAAGGGCATCTCCTTAGATTACATTTAAAGTTAGATGAAATTTGGCGGGAGATTAAGAGCAAGAATGAAGAGTTAGAACAATTGGAAAGTGGATTAAGAGATCCCAGTGCAAGTATTATGCCCAGGACTGAAGATGATAAAACCAAGCTTAACTAATAACAAATAGTAAGGATGTTTATGAACATAATTACACAAATTAGGTCTAGCGTTTACAACCCCGAGTTTTACGCTAATCTTAGACAGGAGAAGGGGAGCTACTCGGCTAAGTATTATCTTAAGTTCGCACTCATACTCTCACTTGTGGCCACGGCCTTGCTTAGCATTAAGGCTGTGCCTATGGTTAAGGCCTTTGTGAGCGAATTTGGTCAGAAGGTGGTGGAACAGTTTCCAGCCGAGTTGGTCCTAACTGTTACAGATAATAAGGTAAGCGTGAATGTGCCCGAGCCTTACTACATAGCCATGCCCGAAGAGTTAACTAAGCACAATGAGAGCAACGGCTATGCTGACACTAGCAGATTGGGGAGCGATAATAACAAGGCCAATCTCCTTGTGATAGATACCAAGTCCACATTTTCTATTGATAAGTACAAAGAGTACGATACCCCTGCTTGGCTAACGGTAGACAGTTTGGTTATGCAAGATAACAAGGGTATCCGGATTGTGCCTCTTGCGGAAGTGCCCAACTTGACTATAGACAGAGCCAAGCTCACAGAGTGGACAAGTATGATTAAACCCGGACCAATTAATGATGCCGTTAATTACATCCTGCCAGTTATTATATTTCTCGCTATGTTGATGTTCTTGGCTTCTAAGTTAGTCTACCTATTGTTTGGTGCGTTAGTAATATGGCTGGTGGGCAGGCTGGCTGGTTGGGAGCTCACTTACGGCAAGAGCTACCAGATGGGCCTGCACGCTATCACTTTGCCCATTGTCCTATTCGGCCTCCTGATGATTGGCAATATTTGGTACCCCTTTAAACTATCTTTCACCCTTGTCTTATTGGCTACTATAGCTATTAATTTACCAAGAGCTAAGACATAGAACCCAAGCCACAATCATATATGACTAGGGTAACCTATTTATTAGCTGGAAGGTAAACTTGCGTTTAGCTAGAAGCTTGTGTTAGTATGGGCTCTGCTCCCAAGGAGCATTTATTATTCTTATCCTGCTACAGACACAAGCAATTACATAATTATGGCTAGATCGCTAAGTAAAGGTCCATATGTAGACCCTCGCGTAATGAAGAAGATCGCGGGCAAGAACGCACAGAGCACTGGGCCTATTAAGACTTGGTCGCGCGCTTGCGTCATCCATCCCGATATGGTGGGCTTCGTCTTCGCAGTGCATAATGGCAAAGATTTCATCGAGGTTCTGGCTACCGAGGATATGGTGGGGCATCGTTTGGGCGAGTTCTCGCTTACACGCAAGTTCGTTAGGCACGGAGGCAAGATGCAGAAGGAGCAAGAGGCCAAGGCCAAAGAAGCCGAGATCACCGCCGCCCGAAGCGCCAAGGAAGCCGTAGAAACGAAAAAGAAATGATAAAATGTGCAATTTGAAATTTGCAAAATAATATGAAGGCAAGTTTAAACAATTATAGACAGGCTCCGCGAAAGGTACGTTTGGTTACCAACTTTATCCGTGGGATGGAAGTTGGCAGGGCCACGGCCGAGCTGACCCACCTTCCCAAGCGCGCCTCGGGACCAATCCTTAAGTTGCTTAAGTCGTCTCTGGCCAACCTCTCTGGTGATAACCTAGGCGCACTTGAGGCGGGCAATCTCTATGTTAAGAGTATAAGCGTAGATAAGGGCGTAATCATGAAGCGCTCTATGCCAAGGGCTATGGGTCGAGCCTTCCCAATTCACAAGCATACTTCGCACATCAAGCTAGAGCTTGCTGTGCGAGCGCAAGGCGCAAAGCGCAAAACGCAAAGTAAAAGAAAATACAAATAAATATGAGAATTAAAGCTTTAAAATTTAACATTCAGCTTTGCGCTTCGGGTTTTGCGCTTTGCATTTAATACTATGAGTCACACAGTCCATCCATATTCCCACAGACTAGGTATACTCCGCGACTGGAAGAGTCGTTGGTTTGCTGGTAAGCGTAGCAAGGCCACTTATCGGGACAACCTTAAGGGCGACGTATTGCTAAGAGAGTTCCTCGAGAAGCGCTTACGCCCCTTCTTGGTAGACTCTATAGAGATGGAGCGCGGGGCCAACAGCTTGCGCGTGATTATCAAGACTGCCCGCCCGGGTATGATTATTGGGCGTTCAGGTGAGGGGAGCGTAGCCCTTAAGAAGGATGTTGTAAACGAGCTTAAGCGAGTTAAAGCACTTGTACCCGCCGATGTTAAGGTTGTAGTAGAGGAGGTGCGTAGCCCCGAGAGTCATGCCGGAGTTGTGGCTCATATGATAGAGGAGGCTATAGAGAAGCGCCTCACCTTCCGACGCACCCTTAAGCAGTCCATCGAGAAGATTATGGCTAACAAGGATGTGCTCGGAGTTAAGATTACTTTGTCGGGGCGCCTAGATGGAGCTGAGATGGGACGCACAGAGAGCCTAATGAGGGGGCGCTTGCCCTTGCAGACATTGCGAGCCGATGTTGACTTTGCTCGTGGTCGAGCCCGCATGCCCTACGGTGATATAGGTATTAAGGTGTGGATATACCGAGGCGAAATATTTAATGAAGCCCAAAGTGTAAATCGCAAAGCTCAAAGCTAAAACTAACATGTCTAAACTTTACACATTATATATAACAGATTTACGCTTTGAGCTTTGCGCTTTGAGTTATTAATATATGAGCATGCTAGTACCAAAAAAGGCTAAGTTCCGCAAGTGGCAGACCGGTAGGCGTAATCCTAAGCGGATTGGCATATCAAGTCGCGGGACTAAGTTGTCTTTCGGCTCGTACGGGATTATGGCCACAAGTGCAGGCCGAGTTAAGTCTAATCAGCTTGAGGCCGCCAGGAAGGCGATCTCCCGCTCGATCAAGAAGACGGGCAAGCTCTGGATCCGCGTCTTCCCTGATCGGCCCTACACCGCCAAGCCCGCAGAGGTTAAGTTGGGCAAGGGTAAGGGCGATGTTCAGGGTTACGTGGTAGACGTTTGGCCGGGCAGAGTGATTATTGAAGTTGATGGCCTTAGCAAGACAGAATCGGAATCAGTCCTGAGGAAGGCGGGTTCGAAGTTGCCTGTTAAAGTTAAGATAGTAACTCGCGATATATAATATTATGAAAGTAGTAAAGGAATTAAAAGCTAAAAGTAAGGAAGAGCTAGCAAAGGCCTTGACCGAGGCCGAGGTGGCCTTGCGTACCTTCCGCTTCAACATATCCGGGAGCAAAACTAAGAATGTGAAGGAAGGAGCAAATTTAAAAAGGAGGATCGCGAGAATTAAAACCTTACAGAACAACCATGAAGTCAAATAGCAAACCACAAGTAGATAGTAGTAAGCACAAGAAGCAACTCACCGGCGTGGTGGTCTCTGACAAGATGCACAAGACAATCGTGGTGGAGGTTAAGAGCTTCCATAAGCACAAGAAGTATGGCAAGTTCTTGAGTAAGAGCAAGAAGTACAAAGCTCACGATGAGAACAATGCGCACAAGGTGGGCGAGAGTGTTACGATTGAGGAGTGTCGACCCTATTCCAAAGACAAGAACTTTATAGTAGTCTCTTAAATATATGATTCAGCCTAGATCAATTGTAGTTGTTGCCGATAACACTGGAGCCAAAGTTGGCCGTATCTTCAAGGTGCTTGGGGGCAGTAAACGCAGATATGCTAGTATTGGCGATCTAGTTGTCCTCTCGGTGCAAGTGGCCGAACCTAGGAAGCAAGTCAAGAAGAAGGGCGTGCATAGAGCTGTAGTGGTAAGGCAGAAGATGGCCTTCAGGCGTAAAGATGGCTCGTACATACGCTTTGACGAGAACGCCGTGGTCTTAATTGACGCCAAGAACGAGCCCTTAGGGGCAAGGATCTTCGGACCCGTGCCTCGAGAGCTTACAGAACGGGGCTTCCAGAAGATAGCTTCGCTAGCGCCAGAAGTGCTATAAGAAAAGTAGCAAAACTCAAGATAATAAAATGCAGAATACAAAAAACAAGAACAGTAAGACCAAATTGCGCAAAGGGGATAGCGTTATTGTGCTTACTGGTACAGACAAGGGCAAGAAGGGCAAGATTGATAAAGTCTTGCGTGATGCTGGCAAGGTTGTAATAGCTGGTATTAACGAGCACAACAAGCACAAGCGTCCAAAGAAGGTTGGTGAGAAGGGCCAGCTAATTAAGATCGCTATGCCAATTAACGCATCCAATGTAGCTTTGTTTTGTACCACTTGTAAGAAGGGTGTGCGCATAGGGGCTCTGATAGAAGGAAACAAGAAGTCGAGAGTGTGCGTAACTTGTAAGGGTTCTATCTAATTTTATCCCTATCCTACACCTACACCCACACCTAATACCTAGTACCTAACAACTAACACCTAAATAACATTATGGAAAAAGTACAAGATAAATTTAAGAAGGCCTTACCAAGTTTAACCAAGAACTTGGGCCTTTCAAATAATATGTCCGCTCCGCGTATAGAGAAGGTTATCGTGAGTGTGGGCACAGCTTCGTATAAAGATAAGAAGAAGTATGAATTGGTGTTGAATCGCCTAGCCCAGATCACCGGTCAGAAGCCGGCCACTACTGTAGCCAAGAAGTCTATCGCCAGTTTCAAGCTCCGAGCAGGGGATCAAGCGGGGGTTAAGGTTACGCTCCGGGGCGCACGGATGTACGACTTCCTTGATCGCTTGATCAACATCGCTATTCCTCGTGAGCGTGATTTCCGAGGCATTAAGCAAAGCGCTATAGACGATATGGGCAACATCTCTATCGGTTTTAAGGAGCACACTATTTTCCCCGAGACAGCAGACGAGGATGTTAAAGATGTGTTCTCATTTGGAGTAACTATCGCCACCACTGCCAAGGACAAGAAGCAAGCCCTAGCCCTCTTCCAAGCCATAGGCCTGCCCTTCAAGAAGTAGTTGTATTTTTGCTAATTTAACGTAGAGTTATCGCTAGGGAGGTCACTAAACATGAGTTCTAAGGTAAGCATCGCAGGCTTAGCCATCCCCTGTGAGACCAGGGGGTGCAAGAATGATGCCGTGACTACCAAGTCTACCCCAAGCTGTGGTGCTTTCGTATGCGCCGATTGTCGCCCTCTGCACCAAGCTTGTGAGCCGACCAAGTGCCACGCTATCAACTTTCTGAAAGAGAAGATATAAAAGAATAGTGGATCATTCTTCTTAACCTGTAGCCAACTTACCCGCCCCGCGAGGACACACCTGGCGGGGTTGCTTTTTGCCAATTAGATTTATCAAATTGTGCATCCCTCCGAAGCCTTGGCGAAGGGGGATGTATAAGGCCACATACAGTATCTTGACTAAACAACAGTTTTCTGCTAAAGTAAATAGCGGTAAAACTCACAACTTGATCCAAAAGAAAGGAAGGTCTTATGAGTAGATGTGCGGAAGTTTTGCTATTGGCACTCTGGACACGATGGGAAGGTCGTGGGATCTGGAAGCGCTTCAGACTTCTCAGCCCAGACGAATCCCAGAATACAACTGGCCTGATTCGGAGATTTCAGATAGCTGGATTTCAAACAGCTCTGCTTGTCGACGGGGTGCATCCTGATAGCTGTGAAGGGCAGAAGTTGTGGCAAAACCCAACTAAGGGAGAGGCAGTAGCCATAACTGGCAAGGCCGACTGTGACCACAGCAAGAGCAGACCCGGGCACTGTCAGCACGATCTTGCATTTCGTTGATGAGCACCCACTACCCCGGCGCGCGAATGCGCTCCGGGGTTGCTTTTTTGGTAGGGTTTGCTGACTGTTCTACATTAGATGTAGAACAGTTACGTTTTAAGCATAATTTAGTTGGTGCGATAATTATCCCATTTTGACCCAACATTTATACCAAGGGAGCCCTACCCGGGGCTATCGGCCTGCCCTTCCAAAAAGCCTAGGGTACGCGCCATCTAGAGTGTTTTCCACAGTTAGTGGTTTGGTCTTGATTTTGATCATTCGGTTATGTATAATGTGTCTATACACGCTCCAGCTAGCCGAAAGGCCCGCTGGAGTTTTCCGTTCCGTAGATTGCTATGTATAATTGATACATGAAGCACATACTTTTGGTAGATGGAGAAAACTTCAAGGGGAAGATTGCCGAGGTACTTAGAGGTAGGGACATTTCTAAGAAGGATATAGTTTGGACCGATCTAGACTTTGCCGGACTTTTGCATAAGGTATTAGAGGGCATAGATGTAGCCGAAAGAATATTCTACTTCGCTCGTATTAAAGTACACGAACAGACTAAGGAGAAATCTGAACAATTGATTGAGGATCAGCGTTTATTAAAGACTCATCTTGAGAATACGGGATTTAAGGTTGTGTTGAGTGGTCGCGTTAGGGGTCAAGTAGAAAATGTGGGTGGCAAACCGACCCTTGTGTTTAAAGAAAAGGGGGTAGACGTGAAGATTGCAGTTGACATGGTTGTGGCTGCTTGCAATGAGCCGGACACGGGCATTATTCTTGCGAGTTCAGACTCAGACCTGCAACCAGCCATTAGTGAGATTCGCGCTAGAAATGTAGAGTGCACATACCTTGGATTTGAGCAGAATCCCAATAAGGGGCTTTCTTATACTACCAATCGAACTATACTTATAAGAGATTCTGAGGTATTGGAGTTTTACAAGGCACAGAAAACTCTAATTTAGTAAGTATGCAAGGTAAGGAGTATGAGGGTAGTTTAGTAAGGGTAGAATTTGGAAACTTTTGCGTACCCAATATAGATAAAGAGAGAGGGGAGATAGAGCGGGTGGCTGGGGAGTTTGCCAAGGTAAGTGAGAATGGGTTTGTCGAAAGGTTTGCACGTTACTGACTATTCTGCATCTGATGTAGAACAGTTGCTTTTTTAAATACCTGGGAGTAGATTTGAGACTGGAGGTCTCAATGTGTAATAAGGAGAAGCTTAAGGGTAATAACTGGCGTGGCGACAGATTGATGAGGATGGCACGCACCCTAGGGTCGCTTGCCTTGGCGAAGGGGGATTGTGTATTTATCTAGATATGCTAGGATACTTAGGTCCTGCTATATCGTCTCTTTACCCTAGGCTTGCCTAGGGAGAGTAAGGGGAAGTGATAGTTGAGGGATTTTATTATTTATTGGATTGGATCTAATCCTAAATATGGCAAAGAAGTCAACAATCGCACGATCCAAGAAGACCCCTAAGTTCTCTACTAGGCTTACGAGGCGTTGTTTCCGTTGTGGGAGAAAGAGAGGCTATATGCGCGACTTCGACCTTTGTCGCATCTGTTTCCGCGAGAAGGCTAACGACGGCATGATCCCCGGTATTAAGAAGTCCTCATGGTAAAAGCATGCAAATTATCAATTTACAATTCTCAATTTTCACTCAAATTCCAATGAATCAATTTTTAAACATTGGAACATTGAGAAATTCATTGC
>CAYGDD010000017.1:0-15643 GCA_964348575.1 uncultured Candidatus Saccharibacteria bacterium
CCCCATAATAGGAGCCCTAGAGCGAGGAGAAAAGACGCCGGAGGTGGCGGTTAATGAATTATTAGCCGAGTTCGGCGAAGTAAGAGGGCCAGAAATACAGAAGATAAGAGAGACTCTAGAGAGGCTGGCTAGGCATGAGATCGACCTTACCCTAGCTTCGGCTAATCTAGCCTCTTATTTTGGCTTATCTCAATATGCCCCGTAGTATAACAATACTTGCGGGGCGCTTTCTTTTATGTCAATATGATGTTAGCAGGGTCTCTCAAGACCAAAAGGAGGTGAGGGCGTTGTATCGAGGTGGTATCACAAGTCACGAGCTCCGCGTCACTCTAGCACGCATTGCCTGCAGAGACATTGACCCAGCGATTGTCGCAGATGATTGGATGAATCGAGAACTGTTCGATGATTGCAATCAGATGAAAGTCATGGCAGCACTGGCGCACATAAGCAACACACAAAATCCGGAAGCTGCGAGGGTAGGACAATGGCTGATGCTAGAGGAGCCGGTACGAGCGCAACAATAATTCTACACCAAGCCCCCAAGCGTCCAAAGGAGGATACGCAAGGGGGCATTCTCAACACTTAAACTATGTTACCAAAAGTCTTATGTATAGTTGGCCCCACGGCGAGCGGTAAAACAGATTTAGCTATCAATATCTCTACTGCACTTAGTAAACACAAGTCTGCCTGGAGGGGTGCAGAGATCGTAAGTGCTGACTCCCGACAAGTATATAAGCATTTAAACATTGGCTCGGGCAAAGTCACAAAAAGGGAGATGGCGGGTATCCCCCATCATATGTTAGATATAGCCAGCCCTAGGAGCCAGTTGTCAGTTGTTAGGTATCAGGTGTTAGCTTATAAGGCAATTGACAGCATAATAGCAAAAGGCAAACTGCCCATCATAGTAGGTGGGACCGGGCATTATATAGATGCAATTACTAAAGGCTTGATAATTCCAGAAGTACCTCCAAACGCTAGATTAAGAAAGAAACTGGAAAGGCTAAACACAGAAAGCCTCTTCCAGCTTCTAGCTAATCTAGACTCCAGTCGTTCTAGAGTTATAGATAAGCATAATCCACGCCGGCTTGTGCGAGCCATAGAGATTGCCACAGCCTTGGGCAAAGTGCCCAAGTTTAAGTCTAAACCCCGCTACTCCCCTGTTGTGATCGGGATCAGTGTGCCGACGAAGGACTTGCGACTCAAGATTCATGAGCGCTTAGTAAAGAGAATGAGGGGAGGATTGGTAAGGGAGGTGAGAGATTTGCATATAAAAAATAGAGTGAGTTGGAAGCGGTTAGAGCAACTAGGCCTAGAGTACAAATATATAGCTCTATATCTACAAGCTAAACTGACTAAAGAAGAAATGTTAAAGCAATTAGAGACTGCCATAAATCAATACGCCAAAAGGCAAATGACCTGGTTCAAAACTAATAAAGATATAGAATGGTTAAGCTGGAAGGAAGTTAGGAAGTTGCCTCGACTGGCCAGCCTCCCGGGGCTCCGAGGAAAAGTAAAATCGCCTTTTCGCCTTAGTTAGTCCAAGTCTTTTTTGATTTCTTGGAACTCGTTCTCAACTTCTACCAGACGCTCTTTTAGGTCTCTGATTAGGGCTGTGCCCTCCTTGACCTTTTTTAAGCCCTCTTCTACATCCACATCTTTTTGTTTATCAAACCAGCTAGCGATTTGCTCGAGCTCACTTAGCTTCTCTTTTATATTTTTCTTTACTGTCATGATTATTTTTAGGTCAACTACGTTCAGAATGACTTTATAAAACTTGTGAACTAATAGCTCCGTCTGCGACTCGAGTACTTATCTTATCACCTTTTTTGACATTCTTCACGCTCCTTATTACTCGGCCATTACTATCAGTGCTAAGACTATAGCCCAAGCGCAAGTTGCGCATTGGGTCAGCTATTGTGAGCAAATGCTCTATCCTGATTACTCTCTCTTTAGTATTGGCTATGTACACTCCCAAGCGCTCCACGCCACGCTTGTATGCACTTAGAGCCTGCTCGTAGCCACGGGTGAGGGTAACGATAAAGCGCGTCATCTGCTCAAAACGCTTGCTCAAGCTATTTTTGGCTCGCTCGATTAAATCACCCATCCCCCGCAGGATATTGTCCTCCAATCGGGGCAGGCCCTCGGTAAGGGCGCTCCAAGAGTCGCCAATTTCGCGGGCTACGGCTGTAGGTGTAGAGACGGCCAGGTCGGCCACCATCGCACTAATGGGCACATCCACATCGTGACCAATACCGGCGATAACTGGCACGGGCATGGCAAAGATAGCTCTAGCCACCTCCTCATTGTTAAATGCCTGCATACTCTCAAGACTACCGCCACCACGCATAATCACCACACAATCATATTTGTCTTTATCCTTATGTGATGCTATCTGCGTGGCAAAATATTTGAGGGCTTTCAAGATACTGGGCACAGCGTTGGCCCCCTCTACCTGCGAGTGCACTAAGTCTACATTTAGGCTTAACTTTGGTAAATTAGTAAGCAAGTCATGTATCACTACTCCATCTCTTGATGTGATCACGCCTATCTTAGATATAAACTCTGGCAACTCGCGCTTGCGAGCATACAAACCTTCGTCCAACAACTTTTTGTTTAACAAATCATAAGCTTTCTTAAGTGAGCCCTCGCCCACCGGCTCTATTGTCTCTACCCACAGGCCTAGACTCCCCCAACCCTTGCTTATCCTAGGCGTGCCATAAACTTTGACTCGCATACCATCCTCCAGAGCCACTCCAAGACTCCTAAACTTGCCCGCAAATAGCACACACTTCAAAACAGCCCCCTGCCCTCCGCCACTTGGAACCTTAGGTTCCAAGTTATCTCTAAGGGTAAAGCTTACCCATTTGGTGCTAGTTTTGAACTCTGTCACCTCCCCTTCTACAAAGCCTTGCTCTGGTGCCAGAGCAATATTAAGACGCTCAAGATACTCCCCAACCGTCAAAACTATCTCGTTGTTTGTCCCAAATTGCATATTGGTAATTATAACATATATTGACATATATAGTTGTACATGCTAGTGTATTTTGCAGACGGTGTGTCAGCGGCCGTAACACAGACTGACATAAGGAGAACGACATGTTGAAGGAAGTAAATTGCGTACTAGACCCAAAAGTAAAGAGCAGTGGGCTCCTGACCTACCACAAGGACTGCGAGCAATGGGGCATCACTCGAGGAGGTGGCACTGCCTACTTCGCACCAGAAGTCGGTGGTACCCTCAGGTCACACTACAGGGTAGAGGCCGCATTGGAGCCCTACGTGTTCCGTGTATTTGCAATGTATCAGTTTACCAATACACCACACCGGACTCTCGGTCGCTATGCCACGGATAGCAACGCTACAGACGGCGAGCTTGACTTGGTGTACGAGGGTGGTAACGCCATGTACCAGCTCATAGTGACTGCTACATCAATGGAGAATGCTGAGACCATGTACAGAGCCATCCGCGAGGGTACCCTGCTCCCCCACACGAGCTATGATCGAGAACAAACTGGTACTCAAGCCAGAGAGCAAGAGCTCGAGAACTTAGTTGAGCTCTATCGTAAGATGCTAGCCCACGAAGGTGGGTCCAGAAGAATCTAAGGTCTCAACCAAAGGTCGGTCGCACCACGCGACCGACCTTCATCAATTTAAATATTTTTGACCAAATTACTTCCTTGCAAAAACTACATTTCATATTGCTAGATGTTTCTTTATAAATGCTCGCCCTGAGCCGGATTTCAAATACTTCTCAAACCTAAATGCTTTATATTTATCAGCTAGTGCCACGTAGAACTCTAGTACGACAGGCCTTCTATCCGCAGTCGCAGGTACATGCCCACCTATGTGGCGCTCTACTCGGTCAGTGATATCGGTAGTACACCCTATGTAGAAGCCGTCCTTACATTTTAGACTATACACATAATACATAAGTACGTCTTCGTTCCTGGGCGGGTCTTACCACGCCGAAGTCCGACTGTAGATTTAGCAATCCGACTTCGCTAAAGCTACGTCGTGACGAAGGCGGGCCCACTAGGAATCGAACCTAGAACTCCGATTTTGGAGATCGGAATTATACCATTTAACTATGGACCCTAAACAGCTGTTAGGTATTAGCTGTTAGGTATTAGTTTACAGAAAAAAAGTCTCAAATACCACCTTGGTACTTACACATAAGCGAATGATTGGAGTGATAAGAGCATTGCGGAGCACGACCGGTGCGAGCTAAGGACCGTTTGTAGCAACAAACGAGTCCGGGCTCTTAGCACCCAATCATGAGCTACTTTTTGCCTTCTTTGTGCTTGGTGTGGGCCTTGCACCACTTACAGTACTTGGCCAGATCAATCTTGCGGTCAATACCTTTCTTGTTCTTCTTGTTCTTGCGAGACCAATAGCCGGTGCGCTTGCACTTACTACAAACTAGTCTAATTAAATGTTGTTGAGGCATAGGGGTAGGTGTTAGTTGTTAGGTAATAGGTAAAAGTAGATAACTATTGGATAGCCAAGCCAGAATAGCAGAAAATAAAGAAATTGCAAACTACTGCCACCCTTGCTAGAATCACTAAGTAATTTGCTGGGATGGCGGAGTGGTCAATCGCAACAGACTGTAAATCTGTCGCCTATACGGCTACGCAGGTTCGAATCCTGCTCCCAGCACCTCCTTTTTATGAATCTCTGATTCATTATTCAAAGTGGCATGGGGGCAGGAATCGAACCCACCAGCTACAACTCTCTGTTCTGTTCCTCGGCCATGAGGGCCTTGAACTCCTCGAGCTCTAGCGAGAAGGTGTGCAACTTCTCGTCTACGAGATCAAGCAGAGTGCCAATGGTGTCGAGACTAAGCTCGGCACCAAAAGCAAAGCTGTGGGCGCGCACGGCGCTCGATATCCTTACCATGCTGTGTCTTAGTTATCCGCACACTGCTCGACCAAGGCAGTGTAGAAAGTCCTGCGGTTGCTAGAGACTTTCTGCACACGAGTGTAGCGATTAGAATTGGCATCCAAAAGGAGGCAGATCCTGCCGGGTTGGGCAGGTTGGTGTGGATAGTAAAACTTGACGAAAGAGTTAGGATTTGCTAACGTCTTAAGTAATATCGGCAGAAGGGTGCTCGCCCTTGGGTTCTGTACCACGGTGGGAGCCCCTTTAAGATAAACGGCCTTCGGGCCGTTTATCTTTTCTCGCCTATTTCTCAGGCAGCCTTTCTCATCTCGAGCTTTGTGCCAAGGCTCTCAAGGTAATCGAGCTGATGGGGTGGCAATTCCCGCTTCAGGAGCGTGGAGCAGAAGCGCCGCTCGGGACTGATGACCGCACGAAGCTTCTTTTGCTCCTTCAGATGCTTCACGAGACAGTAGAAGTCACCGTCGCTTGTGACAATCACGGCTTCTTCGTACTTCTCGTATTCAAGCATGGCCTGGAGAACAAGCTCGGCATCGCAGTTGCCCTTATTCTTACCTTCATGGTCTTGCACCACCGGCTTGAAGATTAATTCATAGCCCCAGTTTTTCAGATTTCTGTACAGCTCATCTTGGCCTTGTACTTGGCCGAGAAAGTAAAATGCTTTAGTTACTCCGTACTTCTCCTTGAGATAAACGCGAAAGCGATAGTAGTCGAGCTTCCAGCCTAAGTTCTTTACTCCTCGGTAGAGATTATTGCCGTCAATGAAAGCGTAGTTGTTATGCTTATGTTGCACGAAAGTGGTATTGATAAAAGTTTATCATGCCGCGAGCTTATGCGGGAAGTCTGTAGTGTTAGTTAAAAGTGCAGGACGTTCAAGCTGCTTGAGTGACCACATCAAACTGGAAGACTCGGGAGTAAATGAACTCAAAAAGGTTCGAACTTCCTCTAACAAACAGCACCACGTAAAATCCCGCTTTGCGGGATCACGTGGCACCGCCACAAGGCGGGGGTCACGGGGATCGCAAACGGTGATTTTGCGTGTCCCGTGGCGAGCCTATGGCGAGTTTTACGGGATTACGGGAAAATAAATCATGCACTACGTCGTATACATTCTTGAGAACCAAGCTGACAAGACTTGGTACATTGGATACACAAATGATCTAAGACGCAGGCTTAAAGAGCATGCGAATAAGCACAGCCCTTACACGAGCAAGAAGGGTGTAATGAAGCTTATCTACGCCGAGATGTATCTAAATAAAATGGACGCATTGGGAAGAGAGGCGTTTTTGAAAAGTGGTGCAGGACATCGTTTTATCAAAAAACAAATTGTGAATTACTTGACAGAAGGTGATAAAAGAGTAGTTTAAGCATTAGAAGTTCCTTCCTGTTCGGGAGCGCCGGACTCGGATTTGATCCGACTTTCCCGACGCAGGAGGGATAATGAGTCAGGAAATAAAGAAGTGGCGAGGCAAGTTGTCAGTGTCATTCGAGGGACTAGGGAAATGCCCGAGTTGTAGGAAGATAATTCATTTTTCCGAAATTACTGAAACAGAGCTGGGACCGTTTCATCACTGTCCGCTTTGTCACAAGATGAGTGACCCATGGAGCATGTGGGGCCATAGAACCGACAGAGACATCCGGAGGTCAACCTATCGCTACATCGGGCCTAACGGGCGCTGGCAAAGAAGCCGCCCTTTCAAGAGCTTCTTCCTCGAACGCTTCTACGTGAAGATACCGAAGTGGATAAGCTAGCGGGACCAAGACCAAGACCCGACAGAAGGGCCAACGTCTTGGTCCTTTCGTCGTTTTGTAAGTTGCTCGCTTGACGACTTATGGCCACTTGATATGATATTGGTATGGAAGGAAGAAATAAAAAAGCGGGCCCACTGAACGAGGCTACTTTACGTAAGGTTATCCGAGAAGAAGTTAGTCACTTGGCAACCAAGGATGAAGTTGGTACGCTAGCAAAGAGCCTCGATGAGTTGGCCATGTCAACAGAGCGCGGTTTTGAAGATACTGTAACCAAAGTGGAGTTTAAGGATGGAATCGAGGAACTTAAGTCTGGAATCACGAAAATCAAGCAGAAGCAATTCGACAATAACACCACCGTCTTGGCCTACGAACGCAAAGTTATGTCACTGGATAAACGAGTTGAGACTCTAGAAACAAACGCTCGGTAAGCACTTAAGTTTCTCCATGGTCTGTCTTGTATCGCCACTACCTGAATCCAAAAAGGTTCGTACTTCCTTCAAGAATCTGCACAAAGTAACATAACTATAGCAAACTAGGCGTGGATAGGTGACTCTACCTTCCGCGCCCGACTGCGTCTCTTGGCACCCTTCTGCACGCTTATCACCAAGTCCTTCTTGTCGGAGGCTAAGTCTACCGAGACTCTTCCCCCTTCCTCTATCTTCTGGCCAATCATCTCCTTAGCCAGAGGATTGAGAATCTTGTCCTGGATAAGTCGGCGCATTGGCCTTGCTCCGAAGCTTGGGTCATAACCCTTATCGGCAAGATAAGTAACAGCTTCCGCGCTCACTACCAACTCTATGTCCTTGTCCACTAGTCTTGTCCTAACCTGATCTAGCTGGATGCCCACTATATTCTCTACTACGCTCTTTGATAAGACGTTAAAGATAATTACGTCGTCAATGCGATTAAGGAACTCCGGCCTGAAGTGGTCCTTGAGACTCTCACTGATCTTATCCTTCATGCGTTCTATATCCGGCCCCTCAACACCGTTACCAAAGCCGATACCCCGCATCCTACTTAGGTGCTCGGCTCCAATATTGGACGTTAGGATAATTATTGTATTCTTAAAGTTAACCACCCTACCCTTAGAGTCTGTAAGACGACCATTGTCTAAGACTTGCAAGAGGATGTTGAAGACTTCTGGATGAGCCTTCTCAATCTCGTCAAAGAGGATCACCGAGTACGGCCGGTGACGCACGGTCTCGGTAAGGCCACCACCCTCGTCATAACCCACATAGCCCGGAGGCGAGCCAATCAGCTTGCTTACACTGTGTCTCTCCATATACTCACTCATATCCACGCGGATGAGAGCCTTCTCATCGTTAAACATAAATTCCGACAAAGCTCGGGCCAGCTCCGTCTTGCCTACTCCGGTCGGCCCGAGGAAGATAAACGAGCCAATTGGTCGCTCGCTATCGCCGATGCCTGCGCGTGAGCGCCGTACGGCGTTGGCGATCTTCTCAATAGCCTCATCCTGACCAAGCACCCGCAGACGTAAGTCCTCCTCCATGCGCAAGAGCTTCTTTTGCTCCTCCTCAAGCATTCTTGTTATGGGTATGCGGGTCCAACGAGAGACCACCGAGGCCACGTCTTGTTCAGTAATCTCTTCACGCAAGATGCGTCGTGAACGTTGAAGCTTAACCAAGCGCGCTTCGGCAGTAAGGAGCTCCTTCTCCTTGTTTGGTATAGTGCCATAGCGGATCTCAGCGGCCTTGCTTAAGTCTGCTCGAGCCTCTGCCCTGCCCGCCTCTTGTCGCAGTGCCTCTAACTCCTTCTTGGCTGTACGCACTGCGGTAATGGTCTCCTTCTCGTTCTTCCATTTAAGTTCTAGCTCCTGACTACCCTCACGCAAGTCAGCCACCTCCTTCTCTATAGTCTTGAGTCTGCTCTTAGCCACGCGCTCGTCTGGACCATGGAGGGAAGCGTCCTTACGCAGGGCCTCGCGCTCGATCTCAAGACGCATAATCTTGCGATGGGCCTCTTCTAGCTCTGGAGGTTTGTTCTCAAGGGAGAGGCGTAGGGCAGAGGCAGCTTCGTCCACTAGGTCAATGGCCTTATCAGGCAAGAAGCGATCACTAATGTAGCGCGTAGACAAGTTAACGGCGGCCACAATCGCTCCGTCTGTAATACGCACGCCATGATGTAGCTCGTATTTCTCTTTGAGTCCTCGCAATATGGCCATGGCATCTGCGCTAGAGGGCTCGTCCACGGTAACAGGTTGGAAGCGACGCGCCAAGGCTTGGTCGCGCTCGATGTACTTTTGAAATTCTCTTAGCGTGGTAGCACCTATAGCGCGGAGGTCACCTCTGGCCAAGGCGGGCTTCAACATATTAGAGGCATCTACACTTCCCTCGGCCGAGCCTGCTCCTACTATGGTGTGTATCTCATCAATAAATAGGATAATTTTACCCTCCGATTTCTCGATGTCTTTAATTATATTCTTGAGTCGCTCCTCGAACTCGCCCCGATACTTAGTGCCAGCAAGAAGCGAGCCCATATCAAGCGAGACTATGCGCTTGTCCCGTAGATACTCAGGTACATCCCCTTTAGCTATACGCACGGCCAAGCCCTCGGCGATGGCAGTCTTACCAGTGCCTGGTTCGCCGATTAGAATGGGGTTATTCTTGGTGCGCCGAGAGAGTATCTCTATCACGCGTCTAATCTCATTATCACGCCCAATAACAGGGTCAAGCTTATCCTGTCCGGCCATCTCTGTAAGATCACGAGTGTACTTATCTAGAGCCTTACTACGCTTACGAGATTCTGGCGCGACTGGACCACCTTGCTCACGGATATCTTCTATGACCTTGGTAACTTCCTCGCGACTAATACGGAATCTGGCCAAGATATCCTTGGCAGTAGAGGGCACCTCCAAGATAGCGAGGAAGATGTGCTCGGTCGAGATAAACTCATCGCGCAAGATAGCGGCCATACGCCCTGATTCGTCTAGGACCTTAACCATATCCGGAGTAAAGTAGATCTGATAAGAAGGTGAGGCTATGCCTCCGCCAGTATCAGGACCCTCAAGCGCCTCCACAAGCTGGTCTGTAAGCAACATTGTGTCCACACCCATCTTCTCGAGGACAGACATAATGATACTTTCCTCCTGGATCACTAGAGCTGCCAAGAGGTGTATCGGCTTAACTGAGTTCTGACCCCGCTCTATTACAAGCTCGTGAGCCTTACGCACTGCCTCCCTAGCCTTAGATGTGAAATTATTGAATGGAATCATAGTATTACATTAACACAATAAAGTAAGTTGTCAAAGGATTAGTTCCCTGCCTCAATTACATTGGCCACTTGCGTTTGCTTGGTGCTGGTGCCTAGGTTGCTTGTTAGGCTGGCTATGGTCACAGACTTATCTGGATAGACCACCCACTGCAAGCTCGCGCTATCCTTGCCATATACTCCCACTACTGTACCCCCGAGGTCTAACACCGGCATAGCCTTGGTGTACTCTCGCGCTCCTATGGTCGTTACGATGACCGGTGAGGACGAAGCTGTAGCCGAGATCAGGGCACTTATATTACCAAGTTCCACGGTAGCTCCAAGCCGGGGGTCAAAGCCAAGAGCCATTACCCGTTCACCAAGCGATACAGAACCCTTGCCAAGTTCTAGATAAGGGAACTTAGCATTACCTACAGTAAGATTGTTAATCAAGGAGAGAGTATCTGTGCTCTTGCTCTGCGCACTCACAATACTTAGATAGGCCAGATTCTTCTGTTCATCTAGCCTGTCTACTACAACTGGCAAAGTGGTGGTGGAAGTTTCCTGATAGAGTTTGGCAAAATATTTGCCACCAACCTCCAGGCCGTCAGCCGAGGTAAGGATGTTGCCTCCTGCTGTGATAATGAACCCGCCTCGAGATTCGATTGTATCGCCAGAGATAATTACTAGAGCCTTCTCACTATTCTTGACTGCTTGGACCACCAGCTCGTTCTCGCTTGGGCCTCCCTCACGCACCCGCTCTATGATCTTGGTCTCACCTGGAGTGACCTTCTCAACTGTGCGCTCTACAATGCGGTTAATAGTACGCGTCACGTCTGTGGGGGCCTGATCCATAAGTGTCACAGTAACAATGCCAGTGGCAATACTGGTCACAAAGCTTACAAGCAGGGTAACTAGGATAATCTGTGACTTTGTAAGTTCCTCAATATTCATATTGAGTATTATACCATCTGACGCAAGGGACGGCTACCACTTACAACCGTGTGTATGTATTTCGATAATAGTATAGAAAAAGCTCCCAGGTCGATCGACTGGGAGCTCATTGCAATTTGATCTGCTGACCTAACTAAAATTTCCAGTTTAGCTTCAGTCAGGACCGACAAAAGAACTATTCGTGAGAGAGACTCAAAGTGGCTGACCACGTAGTTTCCACGGACGAGAGGTACGCTCTGGAAAGCAGTACTTGATCCGGTCGTGGTGGATAGTGAGTTGAACGCGCACCCAACGCATTCGCCAACCCAGCAAGCCCCCGACACGTTTTACGTCTTTACCAGATCTGATTCTACCTTACTTGAAAAAACTACATTGTCAAGGTCAAGGTGTGGGCTCTTAAATAGCGTGGATTTTCAGTCCTTACAACCTTCGCGTCACCCGAGAGAAAATATATAACTACATTTGTATCAAGGATATATCCCACCTTACCATTCTGATCTTAGTTTTTTTACACTTCTCAACCATTGTTGAGCTCGAGCTTTGGACATAGAGCCAGCAAGCTTCTTCATTAGCGCAGCGCTAGCCATTGTAATACCCTTGCTTTGTGAGCGATTTATAGTTGGGGATATAACTAATTGTTTTTTTTGAGTAACATTTTTCATATATACATCATAGCACTATACCCCTAACTTTCAAGTACATCTCTTCGGCCTTGGCCCAATTAAACTGCTTCCAAAAGGCTTCTATATAGCTTTTACGATCAGAGCCAAAGTCAATGAAGTAAGCATGCTCATACACGTCTAGCACAATAATAGGCAAACAGCCCCAAACACCTCCCTGATTATGCGCATCAGCGTTGTATTGGCGCAATTTGCCATCCTTGGTATCCCAACAGACAACCATCCAACCACGAGCAGCCATGGCGCACTCACTCATATACTTAATACCACCCTCCATACTCCCCCACTTCTCTATCAGGGCTTTTGTAAGTTCTGGCGCTTTACTCCACTCCCCATCTCCCTCAAGCACATCAAAGTACCACTCATGAAGGTAGACGGCATTAGTAACAAAGTTCTCGGCATCCTTTACAGAGCGTAATTCGCTAAATGTAGCGTTTCCTCCTACGGCCTCACCGGCAATAATTTGCTTGTACAATTCAAACAGTTTGTCACCTACCTCCTTTTTCTTGGCTACGTAGCCGGCATAAAGTTTGTCCTTGTGGATCATCTTTGTCTTGTCACTTATTTTCATCTCGTCTGCCATATGTTTGTATGTTTATTGATAATCTTTGGTAGCACACTCAAGACATAATCTAAGTCCGACTTGGACGTTTCGCTTCCAAGTGAGAAGCGCACACTATTCTTGGCTTCTTGCACACTCTTACCAAGAGCTAGTATAACATACCCCACTCCGCCTAGGCTCCGCGGGGCGAGCTGGCCCTCACGTGAGGAACAGGCAGCTCCAGCACTAGCTGATATGCCGAGCTTATCTAGCTCCAACACAAGTAGCTCTGACTCTATGGGAGAGGCGATGTTAATATTGTTAGCCAACCTATGTTCTAACGATCCGTTAAGCTCCAGCTTAAATCGGAAACCGGGTTTCCGATTTAAGCTAAGTAGGCCAGATATAAAGTAGTCGCGAAGCTTAGTCAGTCTCATCACCTCCTTCTCCCGCTTCTTCTCCACTATTCCCAACTGCTTGGCCATTACCTCCGCTTGCTCTATATTTATGCTATCGCGCAAGTGGGGCACAGTCACTCCTCTGCGCACAAACATAAAGCCCGCCCCAGCAGGCCCGCCAAACTTAGGTGCGCTAAATGTGGCCATATCTACACCTAAGCTCCGCATATTGATAGGCAATAACCCAGGCGCCTGCACGCAATCACTATGTAGCAGAGGGCGAGCCGGCCTTTGCCCCGGCTGATTCCTTAACATCCTCGCAATTTCTTTAATTGGCTGGATGGTACCTATCTCGTTGTTGGCATACATAATAGAGACTAGCTTGGTGTTTTTGCGCAAGGCTTTTTCCACATCACTTACTTTTATCAAGCCTTCAGAGTTGGGCTTAAGATAAGTTACTTTCGCCCCCATTTCTTCCATCCGAGCGAACACATCAAGCATGCTTCTGTGTTCTATGCTTGAAGTAATAACATGATCGCCAGAGCCAACTAGTCCAAGTAAGTAAGCATTGCCATCTGTCCCCCAGCTAGTCAACACTACTTCATCACTGGCGCTACTTATTACACTCGCTATGCTTTTACGCGCATCTTCTATGCGGGCACGTGCCTCTCTACCCTCACTATATATAGAGTTGGGATTAGCTCGGCCAGCGGCGTAGTCTAGGAAAACCCTTTTCTTACTTTTGCTAATTATATTCGGCATATTGTTTATAGTATATCAAAAGTGTTACAGCCCATGAACTGATGCGAACTTCTACACACATATTGCAAAATTGCAATTTGTTTGGAAATGCGCAATAATGCAGGGCATATGAGCTCTGACCTACTCACATATATATTACCAAGCCTAGTGGCACTGCTCTTACTGTGGATTATCCGCCTTGAGCTAAGACTCACTCGCCTCTTAGCCGGCAAGGATGCCAAGACTTTAGAGGATACTATAGTGAGATTACGCGAGGAGATTACAGAGCTCTATCTGCACAAGAAAGGGAACGAAGTTAAGTTTGATAAGTTAGACCATAAGCTCGCGCGCTCGGTGCAGTGGGTAGAGACCCTGCGTTACAACCCTTACCAAGACCAAGGCGGTAAGCACAGCTGGAGTACCCTACTTGCCGACGAGCGAGGCAATGGGGTGGTTATAACTGGCCTCTGGAGTAGAGAGAAGAACAACGTCTACGCCAAGCCAGTGCAAGCTTACAAGAGCGAACACGAGCTCTCGACCGAAGAATTAGAACTTATAAGTAGAGTCAAACAATAACCAAGTGACCAAGCAACTAGACCAAGTAATATGCCAGACAAATCAAATACAATCGAGCGGCCTCCTGTTGTTGTTGTACTTGGTCACGTAGACCACGGCAAGTCTAGCCTACTTGACTACATCCGTAAGACTAGCATCACAGAAGGAGAGAAGGGTGGCATAACCCAACACGTGGGCGCCTATGAAGCCGTGCATAAAGATGAGGAGGGCAAGGATAGACGCATTACCTTTATCGACACGCCCGGGCACGCAGCCTTTAGTAGGATGCGCGAGCGGGGGGCGGCCGTAGCCGACATCGCCATATTAGTAGTGGCAGGTGACGATGGTGTTAAACCACAGACTAAAGAAGCTCTAGAAGCCATCCTTACAGCCAAGATTCCATACATAGTAGCCATTAGTAAAATAGACAAATCGGACGCTAACCTAGAGCGCACTAAGCAAGGCCTAGCGGAGGCTGGAGTATACGTAGAGGGTTACGGAGGGACTGTACCTGTGGCCTTGGTCTCAAGCAAGAGTGGCGAGGGCGTGGATAATCTCTTGTCGCTAGTATTACTTACAGCTAGCCTAGAGGAGCTCACCGCCGACACAAGTAAGCAAGGCAGGGGGATAGTGATTGAGTCGCATCGTGATAGTCGTGCCGGAGTCCAAGCGACATTAATCTTGCTAGACGGCACTATAGAGAAGGGTGAGTGCCTACTCATTGGTGAGGATGTGTCACCGATAAGGTTACTGGCCGACTGGGAGGGCAAGCAGATTAAGCGGGCTATCCCCTCCTCGCCCGTGCGGGTAATGGGTCTCTCTAGCTTGCCGGTGGTGGGTGAGCTCTTTAGCATTTATAAGAACAAGAAGGATGCAGAGAGCAACAAGAGCAAGCTACCGAACAAGCACACACCAAATGTGGGTGCCGGAGACCCAGAGAATCAAAGTGAAATTGCCCCAATAGTTGTGCCTATGGTCATCAAGTCTGATAGCGCTGGTACTCTAGAGGCCGTCTTGGGCGAGATAGCCAAGCGAGATGCAAAAGAAATTAGAATTAAGGTCGTAGCAAGTGGAGTAGGCACGGTTAGTGAGGCTGATGTGCGCATACTCCTCGGCTCAACTGCTCCGATTATAATCAGTTTTAACACTGGGGCTGACCAGAGAGCTACGGACCTGGCAAGTGCTAATGCAATCAGTATTCAACATTTTGAAATTATTTATAAACTTACAGAATGGTTAGACGAGTACATGGCCAAACTAAGTCCCAAGGAAGTTGAGCAAGAGCTCACTGGCCAAGCTCGGGTGATTAAAGTGTTCAGCAAGACTCGCAACAAGCAAGTCCTTGGTGGAGTAGTGAGTGAGGGTGTAATCAAGAAGGGCTTGCGAGTGAATGTTAGACGCGAAGATGGCAAGGTGGGAGAGGGCAAGATAACCAGCCTGCAGAAGCAGAAGGTCGAGGCAACGTCCGCTATGGTAGACGAGCAGTTCGGAGCCATCATCGAGTCTAACTGCGAAGTGGCCGAAGGGGACGTCTTAGAAGCAGTAGCAAGTTAGGCAGTATGAGTGAACGTAGAACAAAGAGGCTTAAGGACGAGTTTCGCGATTTGGTCGCGAGCTTCCTTGAGCAAGAGTCTAGCCGGGTGTCGTTGGTAACGGTTACTCACACCGAGCTTGTGCACGAGGGTAAGATCGTGCAGTGCTATATCTCTGTCTTCCCCGAGGACAAGGAGAAGCAGGCCCTCGACTTCGCCAAGAGGAAAACGCGCGAACTGCGCAACTTCGTGGCGAGTAAGACCAAAATGAAGTTTGTACCCAGATTCACCTTCGTGATAGACCAAGGCGAGAGGAACAGACAAAGAATAGAGGAACTCCTTAAGAAAGGTGCTAGAGGCCACGGGCGGAATCGAACCGCCGTATAAGGG
>CAYGDD010000018.1:0-14808 GCA_964348575.1 uncultured Candidatus Saccharibacteria bacterium
GGTGTGGATAGTTAGTTTGCAATATGTTAGTATATTCTGTATAGTATACAATACAAATTATGTATATAAAAAGAAAAGAGGAGGACAGATTAAAGGAATATCTTAAAAGTGACAAAGTTCTCGTATTACTAGGCGCCAGACAAGTAGGCAAAACAACTTTAATCAAGGAGGTACTAAAGGGGGAGAAGGTGGTCTTCTTCAACTTTGATATAGAGGTGGATGTGGGTAGATTTTTTTCCTTAGCTTCGCTACCACCCAAGGATGTTCCACGACAGCTGGATATGCCAAAATATCTTGTTATTGACGAGGTGCAGTCCAAGCCCGAAGCTTTCCGTATAGTTAAGGGTTGGTTTGACTCTGCTATTCCAATCAAAATAATCCTACTTGGTTCCTCAAGTTCTGATATTGCAAAGGGGACAGCAGAGAGCCTCGCAGGGAGAAATGAGAAACTCCTACTCCCACCGCTGATGTTTAGTGAGGTTCTCTCGGTCGAAGAGTGGTATAACAGTGATTTATCCAAAGGCAATTTATTGCAGAATTTTAGTAGTCAAATAAGTGAGATACTTTTACGGAACATTACTTTCGGCAGTTACCCAGAGGTAGTTACCACTAGTGATAGGCTAGGAATTATCTCAAACTTAGCATCAGACTACTTGCTCAAAGACGTTCTACGTCTAGGTCTTGTTAAAGACCCCAGTGTCATCCGCAAATTAATAGTCTTGGTCGCTCGCCAGATTGGTTCGCTTGTATCAGTTAATGAGTTAGCCAACACTCTAGGGATCTCCAGATTAACAGTTGAGCGATACTTAGATTTACTTGAGAGAACTTTTGTCATTTTTCGCTTACCTGCTTACAGTACAAATCCAAGAAAAGAGGTAAACAAAAGTCAGAAGATTTACTTCTGGGATACTGGGGTTAGAAATGCTGTGTTGGGCGAGCTATCAATTAACGTCAACAGGGGAGACATGGGCTACTTGTGGGAGAATTGGGTTGTAGCAGAGTTCGCAAAAGATATTATGGCCCGAAACTCTCTAGCCAAACTGCATTTTTGGCGTTCGCGGGGTGGGTCAGAGATTGACTTAGTGGTTGGGGACGGCCAGACTCTATCAGCATACGAGATTAAGTGGTCAAAGGGCAGGCAATCAACCAAGGCCTTTGAGGAGGCATATGGTATAAAGCCGGCAATTATTGATAACTCCAATCCGCTGTTTTTGATAAAGTGAAGGACTTACTAAATCTTGAATCATGAATCGTAAATCACCCCCCAAAACTTCCCACAAGACGCTGGTGATACTGGATACCCACGCTATTTTGCATCGGGCTTATCACGCTATGCCGGGGTTTACTTCTAGCAAGGGCGAGCCAACGGGCGCTCTCTACGGCCTCTCTATGATGCTCCTTTCTATTATCAAAGAGTTTAAGCCAGACTATCTCTTGGCTGCTTTTGATATGCCCGAGCCTACATTTAGAGATGAGATGTACAAGGACTACAAGGCCGGCAGGGTTAAGACAGAAGACGATCTAATTTATCAACTTAATAGAGCTAAAGATTTGCTCACTGCTTTTGGAGTAACTGTGCTTGAGGCGCCAGGGTTTGAAGCGGATGACATATTGGCCACAATAGTAGAGAAGACAAAAAAAGATTCGCCTGACGGCGGACTAAACATCATTATTGCCTCGGGCGATATGGATACTTTGCAATTACTTGATGATAAGCGGGTTCGGGTTTACACCCTCAAGACCGGCATCAAGGACACTGTTTTGTATGATGCGGGGAAGGTGGTGGAGAGGTACGGCTTTGGTCCGGAGCTGATACCAGATTATAAGGCCCTGCGCGGTGACCCAAGTGATAATATTATTGGGGTGGCGGGTATCGGTGAGAAGACAGGCACAGAACTAATCCAAAAGTTTGGGAGCATAGATAAAATTTACAAAACACTTAAGAAAGACAGACAGAAGTTTTTAGAAGCTGGTTTTAAAGAGCGCATTGTTAAACTCTTGGAGGACAACGAGGACGAGGCCAGATTCTCACTGGTCCTAGCCACGGCCAGGCGCGATGCCCCAGTGGAATGGCAAATGTCAAATGTTAAACCTGCCCGACAGCAAGGCGGGTGGCAAATGGAGGAAGCGATGGTTAAGAAAATATTTGAAGAGCTTGGCTTTAGAAGTCTAATCCCCAGGATTGCCCCCGAACATTTAGAAAACCCCGGGGTTAAACCCCAGGGAGGAGTTACTGAGGGGTCAGACCCCTCAGTTGTAAATGAGCTAGTACCTTCGCTTGATGCTGATATTGTGTATCGCATCAAGCTTGCGCAGTTTGTTTTAGACTCTAACGAGGGCGAGCCAAGTGGAGTGGGCGATCTGGAGAGGTTAAAGAAGGAGTTGGGAGAGAAAAACTTACTTGAGATTTATGAGAACATGGAGCTCCCGCTTATTCCTATCCTGCGAGAGGCCGAGAGCTTTGGCATTTTGGTTGATACTAAAAGATTAGAAGAGCTTAGAAAGGGTTATCATAAGCGCTTAGAAAAAATCCAAAAACAAATTTGGGAGGTGGCGGGGGAGGAGTTTAATATAAACTCACCTAAGCAAATTGGGGAGATATTTTTTGTTAAGTTGGGTATAGGTGAGACATCCGCCGGTCGGCGGATGAAGCGCACCAAGACCGGACAGGTTAGCACCAACGCTAAAGAGCTAGAGAAGCTTAAAGGCACGCACCCCGCCATAGACTTATTGCTTGAGCATAGGATGCTGGCTAAGCTCCTCTCTACATATATAGATGCTATGCCAGAATTGCTGGATAAAAGTAGCAGATTGCACACTCACTTTGTCCAATGGGGCGCTGCCACAGGACGCATATCTAGCAAAGACCCAAATATGCAGAACATCCCCATCAAGACTGAAGAGGGCCGGGCTATCCGCGAGGTCTTTGTAGCAACCAAGGGCAGAGTGTTAGCCTCGCTGGATTACTCGCAGATAGACTTGCGGGCTCTGGCCATCCTCTCGGGCGACGCGAAGTTGATTAAGTTCTTCAAATCCGGGGGTGACATTCATAATGATGTAGCCAGCGAACTCTTTGGCGTGGCTAAAGACAAAGTAGACAAGGAGATGCGTCGCAAGGCCAAAGTGATTAACTTCGGCATTATCTACGGTATGGGCGTCTTGGCTCTTCGGGCAAATCTTGGTGGCACTCGGGCCGAGGCCGAAGAGTTTTATAAAAAATATTTTGAAACCTTCCCCACTATCAATGACTATCTAGAAAAAACTAAACAAGAGGCACATAAGTTGGGTTATACAGAGACTCTCTTTGGCAGACGCCGGTATTATCCCGAGATAAACTCTGGTCCGGAGTATATGCAGAAGGCCTTTGAGCGCCAAGCCCAGAACGCGCCCATCCAAGGCACTTCGGCCGATATTATTAAACTCGCCATGATTGAAGTTGATAAGGAGATTGTTAAACGCAAGTGGACCAAGCGAGCCAATCTTTTGCTCCAAATCCACGACGAACTATTATATGAGATAGACGAGGACGACAGTGAGGAAATCCTATCTGTACTTAAAGAAAGAATGGAATCCGTCATGGCAGGTAGGCAAGTACCCTTCCCGGTGAAAGCCAAAAAAGGCTCCTCCTGGGCCGAGTTGTAGGTCTACAAATATGATATAATACTACTATGAATAATAAAACAATTGTTGGGACTATTTTGGGCTTATTAATCGTTTTGGGACTTGTTTATTGGTCTTTATCTAACTATGACAAAAGAAATGACCTAGACAAAGTTGACACTACGCCAGTTGTTAACCAAGCGCCTACTAGCCTTACTGTTAATCACTATTATAATAACAACTCGCACACTATTGAGGGCACTATGACCTTGCCTACCCCTTGTCACACCCTGTCGCATACCGCGAATGTTGCAGAGTCGAGCCCAGAGCAAGTTAGCATAGCCTTCGTCACGAAGGCTAGCGAAGGCTTGTGTACGCAGGTCTTGGCTGATAAGTTCTTCCGAGTCGTCTTTGAGGCAAGTGTGGACGCGGTAATCACAGCTACCTTAGACGGCCAGCCTCTCAACCTTATCTTCTCTGAGATCAAAGAAGGTATTACTAAATAGTTAAGCCACACTAGTGCTTAGCGTCTACTACGGCAACAATTACACCAAGCGTGAGGAGGCCTATCGCAATTTGCTAGCCTCCTTTCCGCAGGATAAGCTGGCGCATATGTCCGGCGAAGAGGCTCTTGCTTCAGGTCTTGAGGAGTTAGCGATGGGTACAAGCATGTTCAGCGAAGTCCGGTTTATTGCTATCCGCAAACTAACTGACAGCAAAGAGGGCTTAGACCTCTTAGAGCAAATGTATGCTGGTATGGTGGCCTCGAGAGACCACTTCATTATTGTAGAAGATAAGCTCCTAGCACCGATCTTAAACAAGCTTAAGAAGGCTGGAGCTGATGTGTACGAACATACTAGGACTAAGTTTGAGACAGACAAGCTAGATAAAGCTAAGAAGCTAGAAGCTAACAAAATATATGCTTTATCAGATGCCCTTGGTAGGCGTGATAGACGGGCCTTGTGGGTAGAGTACAGAAGGGCCCTCTATAGGGGAGTATCGGCAGAGGAAGTGTTGTGGAAGTTGTCGTGGCAGTTTAAGAATATGCTCTTGGCCTCTAGCTGGTCTACACCAGCCGAATCTGGCTTGCATCCGTATGTGTACGACAAGGCAAGGCTCGGGGCGAAGCGATATGCCAAGGATGAGATGCGAGCTCTTTCTGGCGAGCTTCTTAGTCTATGGGAAGCCTCACACACACAGGGCAGAGACCTAGAACTCGCCCTTGAGCAATTGATATTGAGCGTGTAGTGTATAAGCTAACCCCCTGTAGCTCAATGGTAGAGCAGCCGCCTTTTAAGCGGTCGACGAAGGTCCGATTCCTTCCGGGGGGATTTTTATAACATGGAAATTATTTTAATCTTAGATAACATTCGGAGTGTGCAGAACGTGGGGGCTATCTTCCGTACGGCTGATGCTGTGGGGGTAGAGAGGATTTACTTGCTAGGCTACACGCCCACCCCCTTGGACAGATTTGGGCGGGTGCGGGCCGATATGCACAAGAGCGCCTTAGGTGCAGAAGAGAGTGTGCCGTATAGTCAGATTGATGACTTGGAAGATTTGGTGAAGAAGTTGAAGGCGGATAAGTTTGACATAGTTGCTCTGGAACAGGATCCCAAGGCAGAAGATTATAGAAACTACAAACCAAAGAGCGCGAAAGTTGCTTTAGTAGTGGGCAATGAGACAGAGGGTATAAGTAAGAGTGTGTTAGATATTTGCGATTCTATAATCGAACTACCCATGCGAGGCAAGAAGGAGTCGTTAAACGTCTCTGTGGCCGTGGGCATTGCCCTATACAAGCTATTAGAATAGTAACTAATAGCGCGTGGTGCTAAGGAGCCGATCTTCTTGGTCGTACAGGCGTAGGACATCAAGAGAATTATCCCAAAGCTCGCTCTGGCTATCTAGATACATTCGCCACGAGTTTAAGAAGAAGTCCGAATCTCCCTTACGGCTCATTACACATACATTATATTGGGGGTAGCCTGATAGGGTGCGGTAGGCGCAGTCTAGGCAAGCTGGCGCCAGAGGTGGAGAGAAGCTTTGGAACTCGCCCAAGAGGCCGGTGCACTTATTCTCTCGGAAGGAAACCCCAAGGGGCGAGGCGCCACTGGATACTATTACTTCGGCCTTGTTGGTAACGACCACAGGCCTCTCTTCGTTGAGCATCCCTTGTAGGGGTAGAGGTGAGGCAGGGCCGATAACCTGTTTATTATATAGACTCTTTATTTGCCAACCGCTAACTACCTTGGGGGCATTATCGCTTTGGCCTATGTTTATAATTATAAACTCGGTCTTTGGGTTAGCTTCCCCAGCAAAAGTGCTGTCTATAGAGATGCTACTGGCATTATCGTCATGGAATTTGGCCACGCCATCACTCCTTGTGGAAGATGCTTGTTTACTAAGAATAGCAAACAAAACTACAAGTACACACAGAGCTGTTATTAGTTGTCTATTTTTCTTGCTGGTTTCAAGCATATAATATTTGATGTTTGGGGCAATAATGTGTACCTCGCATACTCACAACAATACGCTTGATTATGCCCTTACACCCCCTCTTTGTGCAAGGCTTACCCGTTTGTTTATAAGCCTTATGGAAGTTTTGGAATCGCCCACCCTCGCCATCTACATTGCGATAATCACTCATGCTATCTCCTCCCGTTTTTAAACTTTGTTTGGTTATACTCACCAGGGCTCGAAAGAGTTCCGAAAGCTTAGCTTTCGGAACTTGGCTTGGTCGTGAGAGAGGGTGGATACCAGAGGCCCACAAACTCTCATCTGCGTAAATATTGCCCACTCCCGCCAGCAGTCTTTGGTCCAATAACTTTTGCTTTATGGTACCACGAGAAGTAGTGCGACCCGTTTTGTTGTTGGGCAGGTATATCGCGATAAACCTGTTGACATCCAGATCCCACAATTCAGGCCCCAGATTTTCAAGTTCCTTAGCATTATATAAATTGTGTGTGTCGTGCAAAGCAATTCTGCCAAACTTGCGCATATCCGAAAATGCGAGATGCATTTTCGCTCCGCGGAGCCTTGCTTGTCCCGCGAAGCCTTGGCGAAGTGGGAGCGAAGCAGGAACAAGCGTCCATATAGCATGTATGAATCTATTGTATGGATCATCACGCAGTGGCCCCGCTCCCACTGCTCTCCATGTTTGCAAATTGCTCCTTGCACTTTGCTCATTGCACCTTTTGTACTGACCGTACAAAAGGTGCCCTGTCATCTTCATATGTATCACCAGAGTCTTATTAGTTTCGCGTTTGTTTTGAGACTTAAGGTCTATGAGTATGTGCTTGGCCCGGCGTCGCACAGCCACAATCTTGCTCCCACTAATCAGTTTGCCAAGTGTTGCAGGAGTTGTGTACCTAATCATGTTCGGCCAGTCACACCAAAAATCTGTGATAGTCTTACCCACCACATACTTACGCAACCCCCGCACAGTTGTCTCCACCTCTGGCAGTTCCGGCATGTTAATTACGATAGGCTTCTCTCCGATGCTTTATCCTATGGACTATTAGGGTACCACTGTTCACATCAAGTCTTGCAAAGATGCGCCAATCACCTACGCGATATTTATGGAAATCCGAAAACGGAGTGTTCAACTTGTCTGCGCCAAGTAGGGGATTGCTTTGACTTGAGTACCAGCGGATTTTCTTTGAGATTCTCTTGGCGATAACTTTATCAATGCGTAGCAAATCCTCTCTAGCATCTGGCGAATATCGGACAATCATATACCCAGCATCTTCTCCACTTGTTCTTGTGTGTAGAATTTTCCTTCTCTGACATCCTTTTCTGCTTTTTCAATTTCTTTTGCGAATGTAATTTGAGCAATATCGTCTACAGAAATTGGTGTAATTTCAAACATGGGCTGATTTTTGCGCATCACGACTAGGCGCTCGTTTTTGAGAAAAGCTCGCTTAGTAACTTTGGCCATGTTCTGGCGTAACTCCTTCATGCCTATAAACTTTGTTATTGTAGCCATTTTTTTGTGTCTTATATGATAAATACAGTGTACCCTAAGTGTACACCAACTTATTCACCAATGCAAGTTGACGTTCGGGAGGGGGTGCTAAACTATAAGCTATGTTTATAAAGCTAACACATTATCTATCATGAGCGAGAAACCAAATTTGAGCCCAAAGGAGAAAATTGAGATGGGCATGAGTCGTACCTTAAATGATGTAGAACTGATGAAAAAAGGTGCAACGCTTGGTGTTTTGTTGCTCAATTTGAGCCAGAACGCCTTGCTCACCCCGCCGACATTAGTCAATTGACCAGTAATAACCGGCCGTGCTATACTGGACAATGATGAGACGAAACTCCCTTAGTTCTCGGGCACTAGAGTGTATATTCGAAGTAATTAACGTGGGTGGAATAGCATTTAGTCGCGGTTCGTTGATTAGAAAACTCCAACAACTTGACGCGATAAAAGATTCTAAATGGAGAGCTAATAAACTAATAAAAAATCTTCAATCCGGAGGATATATTAAGCAGACGGGAGACAAAATTAAGCTTACAACAAGAGGTATCTCGCACATAAAGTATCTAGAATACAGGAAGCTAGATTTTGTTCCACATTACACACATTGGGACAAGGCTTGGCGAATCATCTTTTTCGATATACCAGAGCAAAAACGACATTTAAGAAAGCTTCTTCGTGAAAAAATAAAGGAGTGGAAATGTGTGCAGATACAACAGAGTGTTTTCGCGACTCCTTTCGATTGTGAAAAAGAGATAGAAAAGTTAGCAGAGATTCTTGAAGTTGGGTCCGGAGTGAGAGTGGTAAAGGCAATACATGCGAGCAATGATCTGGCCAAGAATCTTCGAAAGATATTCAAAGTATAGACATGCATACGAAATGTAATTGTTCAGAAAAACACGGCCGGACCGTAGTGAATGGAAGCAATGGATAAGTAAGCTAATCTTTGAGCCTGGCCAGTTCTTCTTCGGCTACTAGCTTGTCAGACCAAGAGAGCTTGGAGCCTCGGGCGCCCATTATGTATGGGTCAGTACCTTTGCCTGTTATTACCACCACGCTATCTGTCCCTAACTTCTTTGCTTCTTGATATGCCGTATAGATCGCCTTCCTTCTGTCTATTTCAATGATTACACTTGAAGTATCTTTAATGCCTGTCAGCATATCTCCAATTATAGCTTCAGGGTCCTCGTCATATGGGTCCTCGTTGGTTAGGATAACTTTGGCACAACGAGCTTCGGCTATGCGGGCAAGCTCGGGACGTTTCCACTTATCCCTGCCCCCGCCACAGCTACCCAAGACGCAGACCATTTTTTTATCTCTAAAGAGTTCGTATATAGCCTCTAGTGAGCCCGTAGTGTGAGCGTAGTCTATCACTACTTCCAAGCCATGAGCCTCCGCACTGTCTATATATTCTACTCTTCCCGGTACGCCCGATAGCTTCTCAACACCCTTCTTGATGGCCAAGACCCCGACTCCTTGGGTGGTGCAAAAGATTATACTAGCCATAATATTAAGTAGATTAAACTCTCCCGGTAAGTTGGCTGTAATACTTTGGTCTTGAAACGAAAATTCGGTTTTCTTTTTGTCCAGCTTGTAGTCACCTGCTTGAGCCTTGTTGAAGCCCAACCTAATTTCGGCCTCGTGATCAAGAAAGAGTTGGCCGTAAGGGTCTTCGTCGTTGGCCACTATAATCCTAGGTCTCTTATAAGAACTACTTAGACTCTTAACAAGGGCGAGCTTGGCGTTGAGGTAATTCTCGAAGGTACCATGAGCCTCAATGTGTTCGGGATGTATGCCAGTGAAGATGATAGCATCTAAGTCAATAAAGCGATGGCGATATTGACTAATAGCCTGGCTAGTAACCTCTATAATAGCGTAGTCACACTCCTCGCTAACTGCTCTCTGTAAGAAGCGTTGCAGGAAGAAGCGCCCCGGGGTAGTCATCTTGTATTTATTCTCAATCGTGCGAGAGCCTAGTTTGGTTCGTAGAGTAGATGAGATGGCCGTGGAGTAACCGGCCTCTTCCAATATTGCGCTAATCAACTCGGCCGTCGTGGTCTTGCCCTTAGTACCAGTTATGGCCACAATTTTGATATTTTGGCTGGGATGGCCGTAGTAGATACTGGCTAACCAGGCCAGGATATAGTGATAGGGCCGACTAGCAACGTTAAATAATCTTCGTGGGATGAGATTTCTGATTTGTGACAAAAGTTTTGCTAGCATTATCTAATAATTATTTCTTGTTCATAGACTTAAGGGCCTCGCGCAAGCGTTCGTTAGTGCCTGTGGTCTCAACTGGGACGTGACGTAGAGCTTCGCTTGCTTCGCGCTGACCATAACCAAGAGAGACAAGGGCCTCAAGCACATCACCATCATGACCCAGATTGCTTGCCTCACTGGCAGTTACTACTTTATCACGAAGCTCTAGGATAATCTTCTCACCCGTCTTCTTGCCTATTCCAGATATCCGGGTGAGATATGTAATATTGCCTTGGCTGATAGCAGACTTAAGAGTCTCGATGGGGGCAGTAGAGAGGATGCCCAAGGCGCTCTTGGGTCCTATGCCAGATATGCGGATAAGTTGCTCAAAGAAGTGGAGCTCTTCTTGATTGCTAAAGCCATACAGATCTAGAGCATCCTCGCGTACAGCTAGGTGCGTCCACACACGCAGCTCTTCACCTACGGCACCAGCAGGGGTACTTGTTATGGGCATATAGACCTTGTAGCCAACTCCCGCCACGTTTATCACCACGAAGCCAAGTTCCTTGTGAGCAATCTTACCAGTTAGTTGGGCTATCATCCTATTAGAAGTTCGGCAATGAAGTCATTGCCTTCAAATTACCTTGTAATTTTACTTCTAACAGGACAAGTACCGCAAGTCTTACTTTTGGTCTGTAAAATCGCATTTTAGTCTGTTTTTAAGATATCTCTTTCCCATTGTGGTCTTAAGGTACAACTCTCTGGCCTTGACATCTTTAGTATTTCTACACGCTTCATAGTAGATAAGTTTGTAGGGACCTCTTTTATTTGTGTAGATTGATTCATTATTATTATGTTCCGTGACTCTCCTCCGCAAGTCGTTTGTATACCCAGTATACCACCTCTTACTTTTTTGGCTTTCTAGGACGTATGTATAGTACATATTGCACTTTGAGGTTGATTCTGGTAGTCTTGCCATACGCAGTCCTGTTAGAGGCCATGTTTGCTCTAAACATTACCGCGAACTATATTATGTCACATTGTCAGAACATCAGTAATACAATAGCTAGCCATGGAAACATGGTGAGCCTCTAATAGGATGCCAATAAAAAAATCAGCAAAAAAGGCTCTACGAGCAAGCGTCCGTAAAGAGCGCTATAACAAACGCCGTAAGGTTGCTATGCGCGACAGCATAAAGGAATATAGAACCTTAGTTAAGACAAGTCCTAAAGAGGCAGCTAATATTGTGGCCAAGATGCAACAAGCCATAGACAAGGCCACCAAGGCAGGCATCATCAAGCGTGGTAATGCCAACCGTAAGAAGTCACGTTTGAGCCGACTACTCGTTACTAATTAAAGATGGACACAAGCATTGTTCCACTTGTAGAGAGCGCTAGGCGTGGGGATACTAGCGCGTTTGCCACTATATACGAGGGCTACTTCGCTCCTATATACCGCTTCGTTTATACGCGAGTGAGACATAAGGAGACAGCCGAGGACCTAGCCCAGGAGACCTTCCTCCGAGCATTTTCCAAAATATCTACCTACGAGGAGCGCGGGACGCCCCTTGTAGCTTGGCTCTACACTATCGCCCGCAACTTGTGTACGGACTACTTCAAGAAGAAGAAGGAGGTTATCCCAAGCGACCCAGACATATTCTGGCAAGACAAAGTCTCCAGCACGCACAACCCTCTGCAGGTAGCAGATAGAGCCGAGCGGGCGAGTGTCTTGCTTGATTGCATCGGGGAGTTGCCAGAGGCCCAGAGCGAGTTCGTCCTACTTCGCTTCATAGAGGAGCTTGAATATGCCGAGATTGCTGTGATCTTGGGAAAGCGCGAGGAAGCCCTGCGAGCCCTTAGCCACAGAGCGAGCAAAAACCTCAAGAAGTTATTACAAGCAAGAGGCATAGATATATAATAAGACAAAATAAGACATGATATGACTATGACTAGTATAGATGAAAAATTAATTCACTTGCTCGCGCCCTTACGCGCTATTCGCCCAAGCGAAAAGGCTCTCCATAATGTTTTAAACAAGATTCCTCAAAGTAGTGAAGGGCAGGGAGTAACACAAGAGGTTGGTTATCGTTATACTCTCTGGAGCTGGTCGGGTATGCGTTACTACGCTTCGGTAGCCACTCTAGGTCTACTAATGTTTGCTTTCTGGCCGAGTAAGGCTCTGGAGCCCATACTTGAAGTGCAAGCTATGGAGATAGAGAGCGAAGAGTTCCTCATTGATCTAGATATGGCAGAAGAGAGTCTGCTGGAAGAGACTCTAATGATGGACATTGACTTCGAGTACGAATCAAGTGATAATTAATAAGTAAATTAGAAGTTATGAACAAAATTAATAAAGACAATAAAGATAACAATATGAATAAGTTAATAAAGATAGGCGTGGTGGGAGTTAGTCTAAGCTTGCTTATGGCCGGTACTGGTGTGCTTATGGCCGAGGAGACGGGCGCTGTTGGCGACCTACGGACTGCCGAGCGAACGCGTCTACAAGAGAAGCAAGCAGAGGTCAGAGATATGCGCGAGGCGGGCAAGGCCGAGCTTGAAGCTAAAAAGACGGAACTTAGGGATACTCGCGAGGCGGGCAAGGCCGAGCTTGAGGCAAGGCGTGATGAGCTTAAGTCACAGCTACATGGTAAGCGTACCGAGATGGTGGCGAACTTTGCCACTAGAATGATCCGCGTACACACTGCTGGAGTGGAGCGTCTAGCTAAGCTTGCCGACCGGATTGACTCGCGCATGACCAAGTTCGAGACCGAGAAGAAGGTGGACCTCTCTGCTTCGCGAGCTCTTATGCTCGAAGCTCGTGCCAAGATCGCAAGCGCCGAGGCATATATAGACACTATCCAAGCCGAGGTAGATTTGGCCTTACTGGGTGATGATATTCAAGATAATTTTAAAGCCGTTAAGGCCATCTTCGCCACATCCAAAGATAATCTAAAGATGGCTCACAAGGCACTTGTAGAAGTAATCAAGAGCATCAAGCTCGGCCTTGGGATCAAGGAGGCTAGAGCTACCAGCACAGCTAGCACAACCGCAGAATAAGGATAGAGATTTGGGTAAGCTCCTAAAGACCATCTATTTATAGATGGTCTTTAGTGTTTGTGGTCACGGCAGGAGAACTCGCCCGACTGGCGCAGGTACCTTTCGGTCAGGCCTTGCCCGACAACGAAAGGTCTTTCGATTCCTGCCCACAAGCCAAGCAGTTGGCTTGCTCGCGAGCAAAAAGCTCCGCTTTATGCTCCCGGCAGGAATCGAACCTGCATTTCATCCTTCGCAGGGATGTGTCCTATCCATTGAACGACGGGAGCAATGTGTTCGCCACTATATCAAAAGTTTCCCCCAAAACCTAGTACCCCCGCCTGAATGTAGTCGGGCAGGTACCAACTAGCACCTACCCTAAAATCCAAGATAATGCACTAGGGCTTCTACCACCGAGGGCACGTGGTACTTCTCGTTCATATGGTCTAGTAGGAAGTCTCGGATACTACCCACTTTGGCTTCCTCAATAAAGATGTGTATGTTGGGCACGAGGAAGGCTTTGGAATCTAGGACTAGTACTGGTGGCGCTGACTCTTCGTCAAGCGAGAAGGCCGTAAGTGAGGTGTAGGGGTAGAAGTTTGACCCCACCCGCACGCCATTGCCTTGTAAGGATACTGTTACCTCGGTTGGCACTCGGGCTGCGTGGATTAAGACCGTGATTGTGGCCACAAGCATAAGCAGAGCGAAGAGGCCGTTACCGAAGAGGAAAGCGAGCACACTGACTGTTAAGCCCACAATGCCAACAATCCAGTACCAGTCGCCCGTCTTCTCGTAGTAAGCGTGTTCTAGAGTTCGCCACTCTATATTAGGTTTGCTCTCCATTGGTTGTATTCTAGCAGAAATATAAGAGCTGGTGGGGGATAAGGGTGTAAAAAGTGCATAATTATGTTAGCTTATGAATGTTCGGCATGGAGGGGTGGCAGACCACCGCTATAGCGGGGCCTCGCCGTAGGCGGTGGGTGGTCTGGGAGAAAAGATGTACATAGAGTAGTAAAACTGGAGGGGTGGCTGACCACCGCTATAGCGGGGCCCCGCCGTAGGCGGTGGGTGGTCTGGGGAAGGAGATGCACATAGAGTAGTAAAACTGGAGGGGTGGCTGAGTGGTCTAAAGCACTAGTCTTGAAAACTAGCGTGGGGCAACCCACCGTGAGTTCGAATCTCACTCCCTCCGCAAATAGAAACTTCGCGATTTGAAAAGGTTTTTTGACAAAGAAGGAAAAGGAAAAGGAAAAGGTGGCAGGTACCAACACATTCGCTTATACTTTATATAACCATGTATTCCCTAGAAGAATATGAAAACCTGAAGACAAAATACGGATCATATGCAAGCTGGGCTATTTGGGATGAAAATGACCAAAAAGACACTTCGGTTATAGATAGGTATTTTGATCAACTCTCACCACGCTATGTATTCGTTGGTTTAAACATATCAGCTCCACTACGAGACGCCTCGTGGTCAAATTTTCATGCTGGAAGACACGATCGGAAACTGAAATATGCCTGTAATGATACAGTGTTGCGTGGCTCGTTTCTTACTGATCTTTTTAAAGGAATACCCGAGGCAAAGTCCTTTCGCGTGAATGGGATGTTAACGAACGACATAATCAAAGAGAATGTCTCTTTCTTTGAGCAGGAGATGCGAGACATCAAGCTAAAGACGGAGTCAACACTTGTGATTCTTGGGGGTATGGCATCACGTTATTTTGACGACTACTTCAAGCATTTATTCAACAACGAGGTTATTAAATATCGTCACTATTCATCCTACGGCACCGATCGCGAATGGGTTGAGGGTTTATGGAACCAGCTAGATATTAAACAAGATTTCGATCCAGTGATAAAAAGATATCACTGATCTATAAATCTTGAGTGTAGTTACACCCTTAATTGAATTCACTGTGATGGGGAATATGGCTCCTGACCCCATATTCCCCCCATACCCATTCCGACCCCATATTCCATATTCATATAGGATAT
>CAYGDD010000019.1:0-12825 GCA_964348575.1 uncultured Candidatus Saccharibacteria bacterium
GCGCGGACAAAATTCAAAATCCCCGCCGAATTTCAAAAACATTAGTCTCGGTTTTGCGAAACCCTTTCCCAGAAAATAATTTTCGCAAAACCGAGTCCATTTTTTCCGAACGGCTCATTTCCTGCCATTTGAGCCGTTCAGCATGTTTAGCACATTTCCGCTCTCTCGCTTGGCGAGAGCACGCGCGTATTCGCGCGTGAGGGTTTTGCCCTGCGGAATGTACCGACTATTTGTTTTGAAAATAGGTTCTGATTTGGTAGAATAAACGCACCGAAGTGGGATTTTAGATTATTTATTCTGCCCCTAACAGCTGAGTGTGTCTGTCCTTTCTCTCTCTTTGCTCTTTGGCTATCTGGGTCAGGAGTTCGGTCTTGATCGTGGGTGTATTAACTACAGGGTTTACTTCCGGAATGGCATTAACTAGCTTAGAGTAGATAATATAGTGGGCTGTTACAACGCCTCCGATAAGGAGGAGGAAGATAACTAGCATAAAATGCCAATCTCTTACTGCTGGCAAAGCTGGATTATGACTAAACCTGTGTGCGGGAGTGAAGAATTTAAGAAACTTTTTGAAACTCATAGTTAAATCTTATTTTTTTGATAATACAGGGCACTGAAGTCAATCTTACCCTCCCAGACAGAGCCCGTCTCACCAGAGGCAATCTCCTCTATGGACCCTCTATCAATAACTAGTCTCTGTGGGGCAGACTCCACTAGAGATATAAACTTATAAACTCTACTATACGAGCCTTTGGCCACAAGAGACATGCGCAAGGCTTTATCAGCTTTGTCAAATTGATTAATCTTGAGCTCTATACCTGTCTTTGTACCCAATGATTCGATAAGCTCAAGGAACTCTGCCTCCTCTCCATCATGCACATACGCTCCAGCAAGTAGCTCACGCTCGTCGTCCAAACCTCGTAAATCCTTAGTAGTAGCTGCGTAGTAAACCTCCTTTTTATCCTCCTGTCTAAGCTTAACTTCGAGAACTCTGTACTGCTCCCCCATACTCTGTACGTATCTAAAGGCGATTACCCACGAGAAGGCAAAGACGACAACCAGCCCTGACACTATCCATAAGCCCTTTTTTGAATTGTTTGGCATTATTTCTTTTCAACTAATTTCATTGTCACAGAGAAGTCAATATCGTTACTAACGATGAGATTAGAAATGGGAGAACTAACCTCTAAGAAGCTCCCCTCTTTTTCAATAGCTTCAATAAAGGCAAGTAACGAAGAACGCTTGTTTGCTTGAGCTCGCAAAGTAACCCGATTACTGACAATTGATATAAATTTGGTACTTATACCCGGCACTTTGATAGCTTGGATGCGGTCTATTAGGCTAATGAGGCTTTCTTGCTTCGTAACACCAGAGACAACCATAATTTCATCGTTGAGTGACTTTACCTCCGTGGCTAACTTGTTTGCATCTCTAGATACGGGTCTAGCCTCGGCTTTAGTTAGACTCTCATTAACCACCTCTAGACGATAAGACAGATCCAAGTATGCCGGGACAAGCGAGGCAATGGCCAAGATGATAAGGAAGCAAAGGAAGCTAGCCGAGACAACAATCAAGCGCCTCCTATATAGAGACCGGATCATAGTACGCGTGTTGTGGCTAGTTAAATTAATCATCTCATTGATCTAAGTGCTAAGCCAATAGCAGTGCAATACTTGGTGGCCTCGCGAGCCTTGATGGGGGGTATGTACTCCTTGAAGTCAGTTATGTTTAACCAAGGATTCCCGACCACCACCCGAAGGGCAATGCCTGTGCTTAAGTAATCCAGTAGTCCCGGGATGGCCGCATTGCCTCCACAAACAATAATTCTGCTAATTTTACCCATGCTTGCTTTAGACTTATGGCTTGTATCCCAATATGTCATACGTTGGTACAATTCATCTCGCAAGATAGTTGCTACTCGCACTATGCTATTAAACGGATTCTTGCTTTCGGACTTATTAAGCAAACCTACCTCTTCTTTAAGAGAACTGGCCTCTTTAAGATCTATACTCAAGTCTGTCATAATAGCCTCCGTCATAGCATCGCCACCGATGTAGATACTTGATGTAAACATCACTACTCCTCTTGATGCAACAGAAAGATTAGTTTGACCTCTACCAATATCTAGTATCATTATGGTGCTGGCATCCTGAGGGGACATTACTGCCCTAGCAATAGCTTGTGACTCAAGTTCCAGACCCACTGGAACTACACCGGCCGTAAATAGTGACCTCTCGTATCCTGCGACTAGCTCGGCGTCTATGGCAGAGACTACGACCCCACCAGTGGTGCCCTCAAGTTCTTCGTAATCAAAATTTGTCTTCACTGCCTCTACTGGAATATTCTCCTCTAGATGCAATTCTACTGTACTTTGCATATCAGAGCTCTTGATATCAGGGAACTCCAGGTCAACTAAGTAAGCCTTCTCTTCTGGCAAGGAAGCATTGGCAAAAGTAATATGCGTTTTGGTTACTATCTCTCTTATCGCATTACTAAGTTTAGTTTCGTCCTTGATGACCCCTCCTACAACTACATCTTTGTCCAACATAATCTCACCAAAACTACCCAACTTAATATGCCTGCCCTTATACACAAGCTCGACATACTTAACCGCCTTGTCAGAAATATCTATACCCATAGCAGGCAAGCTAAGGTAAGCAGGTACGGGGAAAAGTGTAGAAATTAACGATCTTCTCATCCCCTACATTATATCCTCTTTTCTCTTATCCAAAAAGCTCTGGAGGATGATAGCCGCCGCTCCCGCATCAAGATTAATCTTGTCTGTCTGTCTTGCCGCCTCTGCGCTCGAGAATACTTCACTTTGGTAGCGCACGCCTAGGCCCGTCAGGTTCTCAATCTGTAGTTTAAAGTTCGCAATATCAACTTGAATTTGGTTGGGTTGCATCTTAAAGTTAAGCGATTCACCCAGCACTATCTCCTCTATCTTCTCTCTTGTGCAAAACATGGCGATATAAGCGAGGGTCTTCTGCCCTTTATTAACTACAACCTCCCTAGGAAAAGCCACTTTACCCTCTCTGTCAGAGACAGCCAGACCAATGCGCTTACTGCCATAATCTATCCCCAAGTACTTCATATCAAGAGTTTACCACAGTATCATCCCTCTTCCCGAGTTCCCGGGGTTTAACCCCAGTAAGTATATTACGCTTCCAATAACATTGCTTTTAACTCCTTTTCCTCCTCTTTTCTTTCATGCAATAGAGGCAAAACCTCCCGGGCGAACCTAGTGTAATCCTTAGGGCCTTTAAACTGTTCAAGTACGATTGTTTTTTTACAAAATCCCTCATCTCCTTTCGTATATTCATCCCAGCTTGATCGAACAAGTTTTGCTGATTCGCCGCTAATTTTATGAACGAGGTTATTAATGTTTACATAAACACTCAACTCAAGAAGCTTTTCATTGTCAGAGATAAGTTTTGACTTGTACGTACCTTGCATGAGAGAGCCATTACGATTGTACTTCTTGTTAAAATAGCTTGTATATCCTCCATTCAGTCTCTTCATAAACTCTGCTATACCACCATCTACTAATTGCTCCAATATAAAATGATAGTGATTTGGGTTCAAACAGTAAGCCACAAACTCTACTAATTGCTTATTATTGGGTTTGTTATTCTCCGACTCCTTTATGACTTCTCGCAGTCCATGCACAGGCTTGATCGAGTTAAAAAATTGCATGCTTAAAATAAATCTCTCTACGTCCCCCTTGTTAGAGAATATACGACGCTTATCTACTCCACGATTGTAAATGTGGTAATGTTCCCCCGTTGCAAGTGGCTCACGATTCATACTCTAAGTCTAACATATCTCCCGGGGTTTAACCCCAGTACGGTTCTCTAAGGTTTCGCTTCCCCGGGGTTTAACCCCGGGGAATGATTTATTTGGGGTTATGGAGAGAGCCGGCGGTGGAAACTACGAATACGCCTTGACTGGAGTAATCTTTGATAGCTTTGTTCACTTGTTTAATAGTTAGGCTCTCTATTACCCCGGGGTAGTCATCGGCGTATGAGAGAGGCAAGTCGTGCTCAAGCATATATTGCAAAACTTCAACCAAGCCGGTGGAACTGGCCATGCCCACTTTGTACCCGCCCACGAGAGCGTGCTTGGCCCGAGCAAGCTCCTCGGTCGTAATGCCCTTATTAATCCACTTAGCAAGCACGGCCAAAGTTGTACTAAGACCTCTTGCAAGCAAGGTCGGCGCGAAGGTACCCCAGATCAAGATCAACCCCGTGTCTCCATCAGCCACCTTCCATAGTGTGCTACTAGTACCATAGGTAAGTCCTTGCTTAACCCGTACTTCGCTCATTAGGCGAGAGACGAAGTCACCCCCCAGGATATGCAAGCCCACCTTAAGGGCATACAAGTCGAGGGACCTTATGTCTAGTCTAACTGGCAGAGCAAAGAAGGCGTCGGCACTCTCTTTGTCTTGTATGTTAGTAACTATCTCTCTGTCACTCTTGCGTCGTGTATTAACAGCACTACTAGTATCTGGTACAAGTTTGACGTTAGAGCTAACCCACTTATCAAAGGCTATCTTAAGTAAGCTCTCAAACTCTTTGTGCTCAACGTCGCCTACAACACTTACCTTCATAGTGCTAAGACCGTAAACGTGATCATAGAAGTGTCGCAAGGTCTCAACGCTAGTATTTTGCAAGAGTTCTATCCTCTTTATCTCTTCATCTATATAGTGAGGGTGAGCAAAAGGGAAGACCTTCCTAGTGAGAGTGCCAAGAGCCACGGCCTTAGTATCCTTCTTGTTTGCCGTGATACTAGCGATGGCTCGCGTCCGCAAACTCAGGTAGCACTTTTGGTCGAAGCTTGGCTCTAGCAAGATCTCATGCAGAGTGTTCACAAATAGTCCAGATTTCTCTTTCAAAAAGGTGGCGCTAATATGTACCCGGCTTGTACCGGCGGTTATATTAAGGTTAATACCAGCCGACTCAAGTAAGGCGTGAAGCTCGTCCTTGGTGTGGTACTTCGTGCCCTCTAGCAACATACTAGCCACTAGGCCAGGAAGGTCGCGATTCTCTAACGAGAAGCGACTGCCTCCAAGGAAGCTCGCCCTAAAGTTAACAAGCTCTTTAGTGCCCGTGCGCATAGTCGCGAGACGAGCCCCCCCAGCGAAGTTGCTTGTTGTAATTAGTTCTTGCATATAAAGTAACCTGTGGTTGAAGCTTCGCTTGTTAAATATTCTCCCGCCACTTTTGCCACGTCTTCTAATGTCACGGCCTCTACCCTCTTTACAAAGCTAAGAGCCTGGCGCCAATCGCCCATGGCAATACACTCGTTAATCACACCCGCGAGTCCTAGGGGGCCATCCTTAGAGAAGACGCTCGCCACCTTGGCGCTATACTTCTCACGCTCAAGTTCTATTGTATCTACCCCAGTCTCAATAATCTTCTTGTACTCATCTAGAATCATTTGTTCTACGTCTGTATGTGAGACACCCGGCACCAGGTCTACACTAGTGGTAAAGAGTCCCCCATCTCGGAAAGCGTAGTCACCCACACTAACGTTTGTAGCTAGGCCCGTATCAACTAAACGCTTAGTCAAGCGCCCCGCTCTGCCCTTACCCAATATACCAGCAAGCACACCTAGAGCGTAATTATCTTTGTGTAGCCAAGGGCCGATCTTGTGTGAGACTTGCACTATTCCTGGCTCGCCTGCCCTACTTACTATTACTCGCCGTGGGCCCTGTTGCCTAGGCTCGGTGGTATACATAACAGGGATATCAAGAGGAGAAGTTTTGATCTTGCCGAACTTGGTGTCTATAAGCTTGAGAACCGAACTTGTATCAATATCTCCAGCTACTGTCACATACGCATTATTGGGCCAGTAGTAAGTGTTGTAGAATTGGCGCAACTTCTCGATGCTCATATTCTCTACGTCACTCCGCCAACCAATAGTAGGGTGGTGATAAGGGTGCTCGCGGAAGGCTGTGGCCCAAACTTCTTTGTCTAGTACTTCTTGGGTCGAGTTCTCCCCGCGCTCAAATTCGTTACGTACCACTGTCATCTCGCTCGCTCTGTCAGCCTCGGTAAGTATCGCCCCTCGCATTCTGTCGGCCTCAAGGTCTAGCAAAAGTGGCAACTGGTCAGCCGGAGCGAGCTCGTAGTAATTAGTCCGGTCGAACCAGGTCGTGGCGTTACTCTGGGCTCCCATGCCAAAGACAATCTTATCAATCTCTTTGCCCGTCTTCTTGTTGTACTTCTTCGAAGCCTTGAACATTAAGTGCTCAAGTAAGTGGGTGGCTCCGGTGTGGCCCACGGCCTCGTTCCTTGAACCTACCAAGTAAGTAACATTAAGGGCCACCACCGGCGCGCTGTGCTCTTCCCATATGAGCACCCGAAGGCCGTTCTTCTTGTGAAGACATTCACTCACCCCCCCTACGCTCTCTATGTATTTAAAAGCTTTGTGTTTAACTATCTGCATAGCTACTTATCTTACGCACTAGTCGAAGAAAATACAAACCCGCGAACACAAGAGCTAAGGCAATAAATTTGATGGGGTGCCACTATGCGTTTAAGGCTTTCTTTACAACATCGGCTACTAGGTCTTTGCGTGCTTCGGCTAATACTGGCAGGGAGGCTAGCACGGAGGCGTTCTTGGTTGGGAGGAGCTCTACCTTGCCACTATTATAATTTGTGAGTTGAGTGAGAAATTCATCAAGCCATGATGGAGTAACAGTAAGCACTTGATCGAAGTCAATTTGCACAAGAGTGTCAGGATTAAGACCAGGCCTGATGGCGTTAAAGGCCTCTAAGCCAGCCGGTCGGGAGATGAGGACGTTGCCAAATTTCTTAAGTTGTATGATTTGCATATTTAAGTTGATTAAAACAGTATAACAGCATACGTCCCTGGGACATTAACCTCGGACATACTTATGCGCATAATCCCGAGCTTGGTAGGGATATCTACACGACCAATACCTGAACGGAACAGCAGGCCAATATCTTTAGACTCTGCTACATTCCGCACAACCTTTAGTCCATTGTCGCGCTTCTCTGGATTGCGTCCTGACACAATCTCTGTAAAGGCAACCCCAAGAGCGTCCATGTCATTGTCTAAATTGGGTCTAACCTGCTGGAGCGTGGTCAGCACTCCACGTCCACGATCTGCAAGGACCACTAGCCTTTTTGATATATCGTAGGCAAAAAATATACCTTGCACTCCTGGCCAGTTGCCCACATTGTGAGCGAAAGAGTTGTCCCCAATCTCTCCGACCACAAGAGTCAATAACGATGCTATGTCTGGAGCCATGCCCAAAACGTTCTGTAACTCACTACCCATCTTGGCGACCCTACTTGTAAATCTGTCTGGCCTCTCGCAATAATATTCCTTCGGTAGCTCTGGAGCCACATCGCTTGTAGCCCAAGTCAAGCCTAATAACTCTAGGTCGAGGGCAAAGCGTTTTATATTCTCTAGTAGATACACGCGGTGCTTACCAGGACTACGTTCGGGACGAAGTTTGCCCGATTTTTCCCAATTGCGAAGCGTTTGCACCGATACACCCAGTATCTTAGCCACCTCACCTATTTTTAGCCTGTTTTCGGTCATATTCTAGATATTACACTAAAACCTATAAAAATGCAAGTTTCTTAATAGGTTTTGGGCTAAAATCTATAAAATCCACCTAACCTACGCTTTTGAGTTGCTCCGGTCTAGGGAGAGTATCCAGTGGTTACTTTTTATACAAATTGCTGTGGGTGCCGATTTCTAGAAAAACTACACTCGTCTCGCTTGTGTATTCGTACACAGCTCTCCAATCGCCGGTGACATTTATACTCCACTCTCCCTTTCTGTCGCCTGTAAGTGGATGGTTATTTAAGGTGGGATCTAGGCGATCTCTCTCGAACAGGCGCAACCTATCGGCAAAATTGTTTTGAACTAATTTATGGGCCTTTTTATATTGTTTCTTAAATGTACGATGAAAATCTATCCTCATGCGTTAAGCCAAGTAATAGCATCCTCAGCATTGTTAAATGTAGGTGAGAGATTACGCCCTGCTACTACATCGGCGTGTAGTTTGGCTAGGCGCTTCTTAACACTTGGTTTAAGCTCACCCTCAAGGGAGAAGTGGACCTCTTTGGTACGGATAAACTGATTAAGATAGGCGTTGATAACAGTGCTGAGAGGCATGCCCAAACTCTTGGCAATCTTTTGAGCCTTTACCTTCACGTCTCTATCGGCCTTGATATTGATCATTGTTTTCATACATCTATTGTATATACAAAGGATGTGTTGTGTCAAGTACCAGTAATTGCTAGATTTTAGTCACTCTAATTGTGGTAAAAAAGAAAGGCCCGGAGCCCGACGCTTGCGCGCTCGGACACCGGGACTTTGGGAAGGTTGCGGGATTAGCGAACGGCCAAGGTGTCGGCCTTGTAGGTGAGGCCCTTGGGCCGGATGACCACCTGCTTCTCCCCCGCTTCTACCTGACCGGCGAGAAAAGCTCGTTGACCGAGCTCCTTGGCCAGCAAGATCACCTTGGAGACGTTGCCCGCTGGGACGTAGAGAGCGAAGCCGGCGCCCATGTTGAGGTTGCCGTAGGCCTCGCGGTCATCCACCGGCCCATGCTCCTGAATGAAGTCGAAGATCGGGAGCTGGGTCGGCAGAGTGTCGATAACGTAAGTGAACGACCTGTTGGCCCGCATGAGCTTGCGCCAGCCATGGCCTGTGACATTGACAGCGTAGTGGATATCCAACCCATACTCGAAGCAGTCCTCCACCAGGCACACGTAGATGTGAGTCGGGTCAAGCAGAGCCTCACCATACGGTCGGCCGTCGGACAGTGGCGTGAGGTAGCCGATTGGCAGTGAATCAGCTATCTTTCGCGCCAAGGTCAAACCATTGGCATGGATGCCGGAGCTCTCAATAATGACGATAGCATCACCCAGCACGATATTGGCTGGATTGATGAGCCTCCTCTTGTCCGGAATCCAACCAACCGTCCCTCCTGCTAGATCGACACTAGATGAGACAATAACCCCCATGAGTGTTGGCGTCTCGCCCCCTACCCAAGAACAGCGAGCCAAGTCACAAGCCTTCTTAGTGCCCGCGATCAAATCTCGTCTACGATCCTCATTCTCAAGCCACTTAGGACTACCGAGAGCAAGATACTGACCGTACATAATCGGCATGGCCCCGAGCGTGATAGCGTCGTTAAATGCCATTGCAGCATTGCATTGACCAACATGGTCATAATATGACCTACCCAAAACTGATTCCATACTCGCCGCAAGGGCGTAGAGTGCGTCTGCCACCAAGTTCTTGGTACCCAAGCCTTCGATAACAAGTCCGAGGTAACCCCATGGAGTCTCGAGGAGGGTCACACTCTCGCCACGAGTCCATGACAGAATCTTGAAACCGAAGCGCTCTACCCAATGATCAGTCTCTAGAGCGGCCCTCATGGAGTCGCGCTTGTGTGGGTCCATGATGCCATAATCAACACCAGTGCCTGCATAGGTCAGACCTGTTCCTTTTGTCATATGATTCCTCCTTCTGGAGTTCTATCTCCATGGCCAATCCTACACTCTTGAACCTCTCTGGTCTAGGGAGGGATTAGTCTGCTAGATCCTCAAATTCTTCGACTGTTAAATTTGTGTCTCTCAATATCTTTCTTAATCTTGATGATTCTCTTACCAGATAAGACGGGTAACTCTGGCATACTAAACCGCGATAGTGTGCAAGCTCAATTCTAATGAATGATATTTATTCAATGTCTGAGAATTTTCTTTATCCTTCAGAATCAGCTGAATAACTTCGCGGATATTTTTTAACGCTTCGTCTAGAGTCTTGCCCTGGGTATAACAACCCTCAAACAATGGGCACTCAACGACGTAAAAGCCGTCTTCCGAACGTTCTACAATAAGTGGTAACTGGTGTTTAGTATTAGTCTTCTTCATGACTAAATATTACCACAAATCTGGTAAAGGGCAAAAGTCCCTCATCCTTCGCCTCCTAGGCGCTCCGGTCTAGGGTCAGGACTGATTAATCGTGGAAGTTAATTAAACCAAAACTTTGGAAATACAATCTACTTAGCTAGTTTGTCTTTCTTTGGTTTCTTCTTCTCTTTGCGTGCATCTCTACCTTTGGCCATATACAAATTTGTTTACTTATAATACTTAAACTATACCTGATTTGCACAACTAACTAAATCAAGATCTCCCCAAGCAATATAAAGGGCCGGTGCGGTATGTACACGCACCAGCCCAAAATGACTACCCTCGAGAAGCAGGATGAGAGCAGTCCGACTTCAAGCCCGAGCAAAGCGCCCTATCCGGGCAACCAGCACACTGTGTGGTGAAAGGCGTCCTCTTGCTTCTTGGTCGGACCTTGATTGTAACCCGTCCCAGATTGGTAGGGTCCCAATTAATGCTTACACGACGAAGTTGAACTAGTCTCGGGAAAGTGCTCCTACTTGTAATAGCTGGCATTCTTTAAACCCCCTCTTTCTTTTCGTTAATAGGTTCTAGTACTTACGGGCGTCGTAAGCACCTATAAATAGCCTACTCTTTTAACGAAATAAATCAACACTTTGTTACTTGTTACTTGTTAACTTATCAAGTTATGCTTCTTGAGGCGGGATCTGATACTGCCCGTTTGCCTGCCTAGCTCTTTAGCAATTTCTCCAATTTTCAGACCACTGTTGTGGAGGTTGATTAGCTTGCCATCTAGGTCTGCGCTCCAAGGCTGGTAAGCATTCGCATGCTTGGCCCGAATATTTGCCACATCATAACGCTTACCCTCTCCACTTGGACTCTTCACTTCTAAGTGCTTGCTTTTGGTGCCACCAGAGGCTCTGATGAAGTTATGATGCATAGTGGCAAGCTCGGCTTGAGGCAGACTTGCGAAGGCTACTTGGGCCTGCTCGGAGCCCGCACGGAAAGTGGCATCTTGAGATAGTACGCCCGGATCTACACTAAAGGCCCGAGCACTCCAGCCCAACAAGTGTAGTCCCGAGAGACTACGCACTCGCGACAGAGCTACATATCCTTGACCATGCTCAAAAACGCCCGAGAGATCCATCAGGGCCGAATCCATACTCATGCCTTGGCTCTTGTGCACAGTGATGGCCCACGATAAGCGCAGGGGCACTTGGGTAATACGCGCTCGGACTTTGCCGTTCTCTTCTAGCGCCCACTCCATTGGTTCTATTATGATATTCTTACCCGAACGAGTCCGTATCACAGGCCAGCCACTTGTCTTATCAAAGCCTGTCACGACACCTTGGGTACCGTTTACAAACCGAGCTTGCATATTGTTCTTGGTACACATTACACTAGCCCCAACCTTTAGCACTAAACTCTCGGGTGAGAGGCACCCCCGCTTGAGAGCATCTGTTAGGTGCTCTGGTCCGGTGCTTACCATCGCGTACCGCTTCTGGTCACTTTTAATTTGTTCAAGTTTATTCGCGTTAAGCCTATCCACGTCTACATTGTGCGAGTAGAGCACGGGCACGTTCTCTGGCATCTTACCAGCGCCCTCTTTAACCTTGCGTCTCTCTAGGTACTCCTGGTGCTCTTCGTTAAACTCATTACGCCTAATGGCAGATAATATGTCTAAAAGAACTTTATCCTCTTGCCTGTACTGCTCTGATAAATAGCAAGTTAAGAAGTTAGCCCGGGACCAGGCGCTAGATTGGTAAGCGAATCTGCCCCCACCACTTATCTGACCATGCCCATCTCCACTTGCATCGTCATCTACTCCATCAAAGAGAGTGTCTCCCGTATTTCCACTTTGGTTTGACTCTAGGTCATGCCTGGTTACAACTGGAGGTAACTGGAAGAAGTCGCCCACCAAGAGCACAGAGAGCCCGCCGAAAGATTCATGCGAACGGCGCACGGCCCGACACACGGCATCTACCATATCTAGAGTCCCTGGCGCGAGCATTGAGACCTCGTCAATAATTAGCGCCTTGCTCCGAGCTATGCGCTTGGCCACCCGTTCATTTGTGGCAATAGCATCAAGGGCATACTTGTCGAGGTGACGCTTAATACCAATACCCGCCCAAGAATGGATGGTCTGCCCGCCAATATGGGTAGCGGCGATACCAGTCGAGGCCGTTATGCTTGGCTCCACACCATGGGCGCGCAAATATCGCACATACTCATTTACCGTATGTGTCTTGCCACTCCCCGGTTCACCGGTCAAGAAGACGTTCGCCCCTGACTTAAGAATATTAAGTGCCTCACCTTGTGTCATCATCACATTTTAGCACACCTCTATCGTGCAAAAATTTCCGCTACTCTTTTGCTGACTTCTTGGTGAGAGCTTTCTTTACTGTCCCTTTCTTAGTTTTTGATTCAATTGATTTAACAGGGCTCGGGCCTGATGCGTTCGCTTGTTTGGTTGATTGAGAGACTACCGCTAGAGCCTGCACGGCCGAGATCAAGCGCTCGAGCTTAACATTAACCTGCTCAAGTTGCTTCTTAACCTCATTGTTGCCAGCACTGCCAGCCATACTTGCCCCACTTGCGCCACCAAACATATCTGTTCTTGCTGGGCCGTCGTGCCTGGGCTCTGCACCTGGGGTGAAGTCGTGCTTACTACCTCGCCAACCGGCTTGCCTACCAAGCTCACGCCCACCTCCCTCTTTAGCGAAGCAATCCCTACAAAACACGGGCTTACCACCTGTAGGGCGGAAGGGGACCTGACAAGGCCTGCCACAGCTACTGCAGACGGCGTCATGCATCTCTTTAGGCCGATCAGCACCTCCACCGAAGCCCCCTCTGCTATCTCCCCTATTGGCACCGAAACTTGGACGACTTCCAGATCTGAAGCCCCCCTTATCGCCCCCACCGCGGG
>CAYGDD010000020.1:0-4695 GCA_964348575.1 uncultured Candidatus Saccharibacteria bacterium
GCATTTATGAGTGTGGAATTTTCCAATTCTAAATTTCCAATTTTTAAACATTGTAACCTTAAAAATTCAATGAAAATTGCAAAATTAAAAATTAAAAATTAGTATGAAATTAATACTCGGTGCAGATCACGCGGGGTTTGGACTCAAAGATGCTCTCAAGCAGTCACTTATCTTAAGTGGGCACGATGTGGTGGACGTAGGAGCGGACGAGTTTGACGAGGCTGATGACTACCCAGACTTCGTAGCCCCCATGGTAGAGGAATTGACGAAGGGTAACCCTTCGGAACCCGAAGGGTTACCCTTCGGGGGGGAGGTGATGGGGATCTTTTGCGCCGGCTCTGGCGAGGGGGAGGCTATCGCTCTTAACCGGCATAAGGGTATCCGGGCGACAGTCTATTACCACCACGACCCACAGATCTTACGCCTTACGCGCGAACACAATAACTCCAACGTCCTTTGTATTGGCACGCGCTTTGTGAGTGCTGAGGATGCAAAGGAGGCGGTAGAGATGTGGCTCTCCATCCCCTTCGACCCTACCTCCCGCCATGCTAGGCGTTTAGCCAAAATTGACAACCTAATACCTAGTACCTAACAACTAATACCTATGCAAATTGTCCCCTCAATTGTTGCCAAAGATTTCCTAGATATTGAGCATAAACTGCGTCAGGTAAAAACAGAGGCCCCTTGGGTGCACCTTGATATCGTAGATGGCGAATTTGCTAAGCCCGCCACCTGGCCTTATACCCAAGATGATGTTAGCGAGGCCATCCGAGAACTAGCAGATATTACGGGCGCACCCAAGATAGGCCTACACTTGATGGTTACTGATCCGCAGGAGAACTTGGACAAGTGGATTGATACTCCGATAGGGCGCATTATCGTACAATACGAGTCGCCAGAGCATTTGCAAAATGCGCTAGCCGTGCTTGATATGAGTAAGATAGAGTCTGGAGTAGTGCTAGCTCTTAGCACACCAGTGGAGGTCTTGCAAGATTTGCCCGAGAAAATTAAGTTTGTCCAACTTATGAGTATTAATAAGATCGGGCACTATGGGGAGGAGTTCCAGGAAGAGGTACTAGCAAAAGTTGTCGCCACCCGTGCGCTCTTTCCTAAGGCTATTATTAGCGTAGACGGGGGAGTCAAAGAGGAGCACTTGGTTATGCTTGCCGAGGCTGGGGCTGATCAGGTAGTCATGGGCAGTGCCATATTTGATAGTCAAGCGCCCGCAGAGGAACTTAAGAGACTGCAAGCACTTGTATAATTATCAATTATCAATTTTGCAATTTTCAATCAATTATCAATGACGCAATTTTTAAACATTGTAACCTTGAAAATTCAATGAAAATTAGAAATTGAGAATTGAAAATTTTATGTATTTGCATGATGACAAAATTAAGTTACTAGAGGAGAAGGCCAGTGAAATACGCGTGAGTATTATTGAGATGCTTATTGCGGCCGGCTCTGGGCATACAGCGGGACCCCTTGGCATGACAGATGTATTCACTACTCTCTTTTTCCACACTCTTAAACACAACCCCAAGAAGCCAGATTGGAGTGAGCGAGACTTAGTAGTGCTATCTAATGGGCATATATGTCCGGTATATTACGCAACCCTTGCGCACGCAGGATACTTGCCTATTAAAGAGTTGTTAACTTTGAGAAAATTTGGTTCGCGCCTGCAAGGTCACCCTCACCGTGACTTCTTGCCCATTCTAGAGACAAGCTCGGGTCCCTTGGGCTCGGGTTTGTCACAAGCTGTGGGTATGGCCTTGGCCCTATGCATTGACGCGGGTGATGTTTATGCGCCGGGCTTTGATTCGCACAGATATGTATACTGCCTTATGAGCGACGGCGAGCTTGATGAAGGTAATAGTTGGGAGGGGGTAATGATGGGCGCCAAATATAAGTTGCATAATATAATTGCCATAGTAGATCGCAATAACATCCAGATAGATGGCAACACCGAAGATATTATGCCTCTGGAACCTCTAGCCGATAAGTGGCGAGCCTTCGGCTGGCATGTGCAGGAGATAGATGGTCACAATTACTACGAGATTAATATGGCTATTGATAGGGCCAAAGCAGTCTTTGAGAAGCCTAGCGTGATAATAGCCCACACTATCCCCGGCAAGGGTGTGCACGAGATAGAGGGAGATTATCGCTGGCATGGCGCCCCGCCGGGCAAAGGGCCAGAGGATGTGTGGCCCAAAGCTGACCAAGGCAAGCAAATGCTGGCAGAGCTAAGAACCTTAGGTGGTAAGATTAAGTCCGAGCACCAGTAAGTATGTTAAATGGCAAATGTTAAAAGTTAAATGTAAAGATAGAAATGCCGGATAAGAAAGACTTCAAGAAAGATAAGCCTAAAGTAAAACCTTCAAGCCCTTGGGGTCTCATTATTGCTATTATTCTTATATCATTTATTCTTAACGACTTGGGCATCGGTACTGGGGGCGAGCAAGCCACTAGTACAGACACAGGCACACAAGATAAGCCCGCAGTAATCATAGGCAAGTAATATGTTAAGCGCAAAGCAAAAACTTAATCCAAAACTTTTTGCCCCAGATGTGGAGCAAGAGCCCATTCGGGCGGGCTTCGGCAAGGGGCTACTTCAAGCAGGGGAAATAGATGAGAACGTAGTGGGTCTGTGTGCGGATTTGACAGAAAGTACCCAGATGCACCACTTTGCCAACAAGTTCCCTCTTAGATTCTTTGACGTGGGTGTGGCCGAGCAAAACTTGGCGACAGTAGCAAGTGGTATGGCCCATTTGGGTAAGATCCCTTTCGTCTCCTCTTATGCCATGTTTAGTCCCGGACGTAATTGGGAGCAAATCCGCACCACCATTTGTTACAACAATGTGCCCGTCAAGATCGTAGGCTCACACGCTGGGGTAAGTGTTGGTCCCGATGGCGGAACGCACCAAGCCATAGAAGACATTGCCCTTATGCGAGTCTTGCCTCGCATGGTAGTGGTAGTACCAGCCGACGCAGTAGAGGCGCGCAAGGCTACCTTGGCTTTGGCAGGTTTATCGCCTTCGCCAGCTGGCGAATGGCGGAGCTCACCCGCATACTTGCGCCTTGCCCGCGAGAAGACGCCTATCATAACTACAGAAGAGTCACCGTTTGAACTCGGCAAGGCCAACCTCCTCTTTGACAAACCCGCCCGACCGAATGAATTCGGTCATTCAGGCGGGGAGAATGCGCAGGTAGCAATTATTGCCTGTGGAGGCTTGGTGCACAATGCTTTGCTTGCGGCTAGCGAACTTTATCATCAGGGTGTGTCTGTCTCGGTACTTAATTTGCACACTATTAAGCCAATTGATGTCGAGGCAGTGGTGAGTGTGGCTAAGAGAGCCGGGGCGGTGCTCACCCTAGAGGAGCATCAGGTCGCAGGGGGTATGGGTAGTGCTGTGGCGGAGGTCTTGGCCCGCCACTATCCTGTGCCGATTGAGTTCGTGGGTATCAATGATGAGTATGGCCAATCCGGCGAACCCACCGAGCTAATAGAACACTTCGGCCTCGGGGTTAAAAGCATAATGGCAAGAGTAAAAAAGTTAATCAAACGTAAAGAGTAATTATAAATAATAACAAAGAATATGGATATCAAAGCGGGTATTTATAGGCATTCTAAGAAGGGGACTAAGTACCGCGTGCACTTTATAGCCAAACATAGCGAGACTCTAGAAGACATGGTGGTGTACGAGGCACTTTACGATAACGATATGAGCAAGTTTTGGGTTCGGCCAGCAAGTATGTGGGACGAATTGGTAGAAGTAGAGGGTAAGCAAGTCCCTCGCTTTGTCTTTTTTTGTTAACTACAGTAGAGTAGTGCGATGTCGCGGGAGGAGACTATAATACGGTTTGATAAAGTTTCTTATAACTTTGGAATTAAGAAGCCCATCTTAGATGAGGTGGACTTTAGCGTGCGTAGAGGGAGCAAGATAACCCTGATGGGCCAAAATGGAGCCGGCAAGAGCACAATTTTTAGCTTGATTACAAGCAAGGAAATGGATAAAACGAAGGGTGAGAGTGGGGACAAGAGTGAGGGCGAGATGGAGAGTGGCAAGATTATGATTGAGCACGGTCTCTCTATAGCTACATCAAGGCAGGTTATCCCACGCTCGGCTTTGGAGCTAAGTGTGCGTGAGTTTTTCGAAACGGCTTTCAATAAGAAAGTTTATGACATAGATCCCAAGATAGACGCGGTGTTAGAAGCTGTAAACCTGCACATATTGAAGCATGACAAGTTGATTAAAGATTTCTCGGGAGGACAACAGGCCAGGCTTTTACTCGCTCACGCCCTTATCCAAGATCCAGAACTCTTACTATTAGATGAGCCCACCAACAATCTGGATAAAGATGGCATCGCGCACTTAACTAAATTTTTGATAGAGTATCCTAAAACGGTGATTGTGATCTCGCACGATGCAGAGTTTTTGAACAAGTTTAGTGATGGAGTGCTCTACCTAGACGTGCGTACTAAGAAGATAGAACAATACGTGGGCAACTACAACGATGTGTTGACAGAGATAGAGGCTCGGGTAGAACGCGAGAATAGAAAGAATGCCTTACTTGCTAAAGAGATCCAAGCCAAGAAGGATAAGTCTAACTTCTTTGCCAACAAAGGCGGTCAGATGCGTATGGTAGCCAAGCGTATGCGCGAGAAGGCGGCCGAACTGGAAGAGGAGAAGGTGGTGG
>CAYGDD010000020.1:4705-11567 GCA_964348575.1 uncultured Candidatus Saccharibacteria bacterium
ACAAAACTATCCGCGAATTTAATATTCCGGTGCAAGAGGGCCTCTCGGGCGAAGTCTTAGTTATAAACTCGTTTATGACTATCAAGAATCATAAAGCAGTTGAGAGAAAGAAAAAGGTGGTCTTAAGAAGGAATGAGCACTTATTATTAGCTGGCCCAAACGGCATAGGCAAGAGCTCTCTCTTAGAAGCACTTGCAAGTGGCAAGAGCAAGGGTGTGAATATGAGTGAGGGGGTTGGGGTGGGTTATTATAGGCAAGACTTCTCTAATCTAGACTTTAACAAAACTGTCTTTCAGGAACTCCAGAGTGCTATGCCAAGGCCAGATGAGCACAAGATGCGCGCAATAGCGGCGGGCTTTCTCATTGATGGTGAGCTAATCAAGACTAAGATTGGAGATCTATCAGAGGGTCAGAAGGGCTTGGTAGCCTTCGCTAGACTTATACTCTTAGCTCCCGGCTTGCTTATCCTTGACGAGCCCACTAATCATATCAACTTCCGCCACTTACCCGTGATCGCCAAAGCCCTGCATGAGTATAAAGGCGCCATGATAGTAGTCTCCCACGTACCTGAGTTCCTAGCCCAAATTCGAATAGACCAAACTCTAGATTTAGAGAAGTAAGTAAATTTCTCTGTTCTGCTATACTGTATATAATGCACAAAGATACAGACACTTCTTGGGGCAAGGTTGCCCCTTGGTATGATAAGTTGCTTGAGAGTGATGCCGACACTTATCAGGCTAAAGTTGTATTGCCTAATCTACTTCGTCAGATGCAAATTAAAGTTGGTGATAGGGTGCTTGACCTTGCTTGTGGGCAGGGATTCTTTGCTCGGGCGTATCTTGAAGCCGGAGCAGTCGTTACGGGCACGGACATCTCGGCCGAGTTAATCGCCCTTGCGAAGACTAACGCTCCGAAGGCCACCTACCATGAGGCCAGGAGTGATAAACTTACTTTTGCTAAAGATAATAGTTATGACAAGGTAAGTATTGTTCTTGCTCTAGATAATATCCGCGAACTTGAACAAACTTTGGAGGAGTGCGCCAGAGTGCTAGTGCCCAGTGGACAACTTTACATAGTTATTAATCACCCAGCTTTTAGGATTATTGGGGAGAGTAGTTGGGGTTATGACAATAGGACTCACATACAGTATAGGAGGCTAGATGCATATTTGAGTGAGTCTAATAAGAAGGTGGTAATGAATCCGGGCAAGGAGAAGAGCGAAGCTACGGTTACCTTCCACAGGCCCATCAGCGCTTATGTTAAGGCACTAAGGAAGACGGGATTATATGTAACAGATCTGGAGGAGTGGGTCTCGCACAGAAAGAGTGACAAAGGCCCCAGAGCTAGCGCCGAGAACAAAGCAAGGCAAGAGTTCCCCCTCTTTCTATCTTTAGTTGCCCACAAGATAGAGAAGTAATGTTTATGTTAGCAATATTTAAGAAAACTCTATGGTCCAAGGATCTCACAAGCTGGTATCTATTTGACTTCGCCAACTCTTTTATCTACATAAACCTTACAGTATATTTTTCCCAGTGGATAGTGGTAGACAAGGGGCTGGCCGATTTTTGGTATTCGCTTCCATTTGTATTGGCTACAATTATACTAATTTTTGTATCAAGCTGGGCGGGCCATAAAGGGGATATTAGTGGAAATCATTCGAGCCTATTTATAAAACTGATTTTAGGTACCGCTGTTTGTGCTGTAGGCATATTTATGGCTGGTCGTTATGTGGAAGGTTTGGCAGGAGCAGTGACGGCACTCATTTTCTTTGGAATCCTCCAACTTTGCTACCAGCTCACCTTCGTACCTTACTCGGCCTTTATCAAACATATTGCCCCAGAAGATGTTTACGGTAAGGCCTCTGGCATTGGATACTTCTTCGGCCAAGCGGGGAGTATTGTGGGCGTTTTGGCTACTCTGCCCTTTGCCACAGGCACAGTAACTTTGTTCGGAACCGATCGATTGGCAGTTATGCCTCTTGCGATGTTATTGTTTCTCGTATTCGCTTTGCCCTCTATAATAGTATTTCGGAAGCGTCGTTTTGTTCCATTCGTTAACACAACCCCTGAGACCAAAGTGCTTACAGCCTTTGTGCGACACTTAAGTGAGAGCAGAAGGCATCCGGGAGTTTTTAGACTCCTAATTAGTTACTACTTTTTTAGTGATGCCATACTTACCATAAGTCTTTATTCAGCAATATATCTTGAGAAGGCATTTGGCATTGCTGACTCGGCAAAGGTAACGATCTTCATTATAATATTGGCTACTATGGCAGTGGGAGCACTTTTGGCTGGGGTTCTAGCAGACAGATATTCTAAACGAAAAATCTTAATCATTTCGCTGATCATCAACGCGCTAACTGTTGTAGTGATTTCGTTTTACAAATCGCCAGAATCAATCTCAGTAATTTTTGGTCTATTTGGCTTCTCTATGGGAGCGGTCTATGCCACCTCGCGATCGTATTTGACATCCCTTATCCCAAAAAGCGAGAGCGGTAAATTTTTCGGTCTCTACACCTTTGCCGAGCGCTTCTCGTCAGTAGTCGGTCCTCTTACGTGGAGCCTGGTGGTTTGGTTGATGTCTGTCTATGCACCACTTAACTACAGAGTAGCAGTTTTTGTGATGGGATTGTTTATTATTCTTGCTGTTTTTCCCATGCTTCGACATATGCCTGATCAATACCTAGAGAGTTAAATATGTTAAAGAGATTAGATAAAAGTTTATTCAACAAAGATGAGAAAAAAATCTTTGCTGGTCTCAATAGTCCTACTAAGATTCAAGCCTTTTTAAACGCACTAAAGTTTAACTTTGATAACGGAGGCGACACTATGTATTCGCCCAGGGAGGTTATCAGGATGGGGCGGGCGCACTGCATGGAGGGAGCAATGTTTGCTGGAGTAGCTTTGTGGTGGCACGGAGAGCCCCCACTCTTGCTTGATTTGCGTACTGATGTTGGTGACGAAGATCACGTAGTGGCCTTGTTTAAGAAGGATGGATGTTTTGGCGCCATAAGCAAGACTAACCACGGCGTGCTTCGCTATCGCGAGCCAGTATATGAGACCCTACGAGAGCTTGTGATGAGCTACTTCCATGAGTATTTCTTACCAGACGGAAGTAAGACACTCCGTGAGTATGGTAAGCCCTTCGACCTCTCAGGCATTCGTGATCAGTCGTGGATTATTTCGAGTGAGAACTTGTGGCATATAGAGAAGCAATTAGATAATAAAATAGGCTATGGGCTACTAACTGCTAAGCAAATAAATGGATTACGCAAAGCCGATAAGATAGAACGCACAATGAGTGATAGTACCGAATATGACGAATAAGTCATTCTAACAACGAACTGTAAAATGACATCACTACATTTGTAGGAATGTAGTGATGTTACAAATTGGTAGTTTGCACAGATATTGAGTGAGGACAATTAGTTACTTCAAATAACTAGTTTGTGTTAAGATTATGTTATGAAAACTTATAGAGAAATCTTAGCTGAAGCCAAGGCGGGCAAGATTGCTATTGGCCACTTTAACTTCGCGACTTTTGAGATGCTCTGGGGCATAGTGCGCGCCAGTAGGAGTGTGGGCGTACCGGTGTTGCTTGGTTTGGCCGAGGGAGAGCGCGATTGGGTGGGAGTTAAGACAGCAGTAGCTATGGTGCGTTCTATCCGTGAAGAGCTTGATTGGCCCATTTATCTTAACACTGACCACACTTACTCGTTTGAAAGGGTTAAAGAGGCTATAGATGCCGGCTTTGATTCGGTAATCTTTGACGGAGCAAAACTAGGAATGGAGGAGAATCTTAAAATCACTAAGCAGTGCGTAGACTATGCGCGCGAGGTAACCAAGCGTGAGGGGCGAGATATCTTGGTAGAGGCCGAGCTTGGCTACATTGGTGAGGGCAGTTCGGTCAAGGATACCTTGCCTGAGGACTTAGAGATGACCAGCGTGGTAGATGCCGTGCGCTTCGTCACAGAGACGGGCATAGACCTCTTCGCGCCGGCTGTGGGCAATGTCCACGGCATGCTCCGCACTCACGCTAACCCTGCCATAGACATAGCTAGAGTTAGCGAGATTGCAGGCGCTGTAGGGGTGCCCCTTGTGCTCCATGGGGGCTCAGGTGCGCCAAATTTGAGTGAAGCCGTGTCTGCGGGTATTAGTGTAGTGCATATTTCTACCGAGATCCGTCGGGCTTGGCACGACGCGCTTTTGATACACTTGGAGGAGTTCCCAGACGATATTGCCCCGTACAAAGTGGCAGCCGGTGCCCGCGACGCAGTCGAGCTCGTGGTGACAGAGAGATTAAGATTGTTTGCGAGTAAGTGATATGAGTCTCGCAGAGGACTTAAAGAATGTTGTAAGAGGGGATGTACTAGATGACGATAAGTCACGCGAGCAATTCTCTACCGACGCGTCCATCTTCCAGGTGCACCCCGAGGTAGTAGTGTCCCCCCACTCTGTTGAAGATATTAAGAACTTAGTCAATTTTGTAAATCAAAATAGAGAACGTTATCCCGAGCTTACTCTCACGGCTCGGGCTGCCGGTAGCGATATGTCGGGCGGGCCACTTAGTGAGTCTGTCGTACTAGACTTCCTTAAGTACTTCCAAGGAGTCAGGCAAGTTGACGAGCGCACGATGACGGCTACTGTCCTCCCAGGCACATACTATCGCGACTTCGAGAAGGCCACTTTGGCTCAAGGCTTACTCCTGCCAAGTTATACAGCTTCTAAAAGTATCTGTACGGTCGGAGGGATGGTGGCCAACAATAGTGGCGGAGAGAAGACCCTTACCTTCGGTAAGACTGAAGACTATGTAGAAGAGCTTAAGGTGGTCCTTGCCGACGGTAATGAGTACACCACCCGTGCGCTTAGCGCGGACGAGCTAGCCAGTAAGATTAACCAAAACAATTTCGAAGGCCAAGTGTACCGCGAGCTCAAAGAGCTTATAGAGAGTAATCAAGATGTAATAAATAAAGCCAAACCCAAAGTACACAAGAACTCTGCGGGTTATTATCTTTGGAATGTTTGGGATGGCAAAACTTTTAACATAAACAAGCTCTTGGTAGGCTCGCAAGGGACGCTTGGCCTAGTGACGGAAATTAAGTTTCGCTTAATTAAGCCCAAGGCCCATTCGGCCTTGCTTGTGACCTTCCTTCACGACTTCGCCAAGATTGCCGAGATTGTTAAGATTGTGCTCGCACATAAGCCCGAGAGCTTCGAGAGTTATGACGACCATACTATGGGCTTGGCTATGCGCTACCTGCCCGAGATGATCAAACAGATGGGGGTGGGGAGTATGTTTAAGCTCGGGCTCAAGTTTTGGCCCGAATTTAAGATGGTCTTGACTGGCGGTATGCCCAAGCTTGTACTGGTGGCCGAGTTTACGGGCGACTCCGAGGACGAAGTTTATGCCAAGGCGCGTGGAGCTCAAGCAGACTTGCTTAGCCATCAACTGCTTACTCACGTAAGCAAGAAGGATACCCGCATACCGATAGACGACATAGAAGAGGACAAGTATTGGGCTATACGGAGAGATAGCTTTGCCCTTTTGCGCAAGCACGTGCAGGGTAAGCATACGGCACCCTTCATTGATGACATTATTGTGCGACCAGAGTTCTTGCCCGAGTTCTTCCCCAAGCTCGCAGAGATTACTAAGAGCTACGATCTTACTTATACCATCGCGGGGCATATTGGCGATGGCAACTTCCACATTATCCCTCTTATGGATTATAGTCGGCCAGACTTTAAGCAGGTTATTACCGAACTTAGTCACAAGGTCTACGACCTAGTGCTCTCGTTTGAGGGTTCCATCACGGCCGAGCATAACGATGGCCTAGTACGCACTCCCTTCCTCGAGCAGATGTATGGGGCCCCGGTCATAGAGCTCTTCCGTAAGACTAAGAGCATTTTCGACCCAAAGGCTATCTTCAATCCCCACAAGAAGGTGCCCGAAGGCAAGGGCGACACCAGCACTCTAGCCTTCGCCTACGACCACATCCGTAGCTTCTAACCCCATGGAGGAGGACGGTCCTCCTCCATGAATAATGGCGATTCACATGGATACCTATACTTATTTTGAGATAGGAGGAGGACCGTCCTCCTCCAAATAGTGTTAGAATTGCAGAATGTTAAGGAAATTCCAATTTGCTGAGGGGGAGTTTTACCACGTGTATAATCGAGGAGTAGATAAACGTATAATTTTTGAAAGTGTAAACGATTTTAATAGATTCGTGAAGTTATTATACATTGCAAACGGCACAAGCCACTTCGACTTTAAAGGGACTGATATTGTTGATGTTTATAGCGAGGACCGCGGTGAACAACTAGTAGATATTTGCTCTTATTGTCTGATGGATAATCATTTCCACTTACTCTTGAAGGAAATTAAGTTGGGAGGCATAAGTAAGTTTATGAAGAAACTTCTCACCGCATACTCGATGTACTTTAACACCAAGAACCAGAGATCAGGTGCCTTATTCCAAGGTACATACAGGGCAAAGCACATTAATACAGATGTGTATCTTAAGCACATATCTTTGTATATCCACCTGAATGCACTTGATAAGCACGAAGTTAACTGGAAAGAAAAGGGGATACTCGATAGGTCCAAGGCTGGCAATTTCTTAGAAGAATACAAATACTCGAGCTTTCCTGACTATTGTGGCGTTAAACGTAAGGAAAATAAGATTTTATCCATGGATTCTGCCCCTAAGTACTATGTGTCAGTCACAGAGATGATGAATGATATCCACGACTGGATGGAAATTACTCCCGAATTGAATAAATTGACTAGGTAGAACTGGAGGAGGACGGTCCTCCTCCATGGGGGTGGGGTTGCTTGAGGGTAGGGATTGTGTATAATAGCC
>CAYGDD010000021.1:0-2712 GCA_964348575.1 uncultured Candidatus Saccharibacteria bacterium
GGATTGTGTATAATAGCCAGACTTATGATTAGTTTAGATTTGGAGAAGAGGACAACCTTCGGTAAGAAATTAGGCAAAAGCCGTAAGGCGGGCCTATTGCCTGTGGTGGTCTACGGCTTTGGACACGAGTCGGCCTCCTTCTTCGTTGACCAGAAGAGCTTTAAGAAGGTCTGGAGTGATGCTGGAGAATCTACCTTGGTTACTCTATCCGAAAAGGCTGATAAAGCCGAGAAGACCGGAAAGGCAGATAAGCATGGAAAAAACTTTGACACACTTATCCACGATGTAACAGTTAACCCTCTCACGGGCGAGCCCATACATGCTGACTTCCTCGCCATAGATGCTAGTAAGCCAGTACAAGTATCTGTAGAGCTTGACTTCGTTGGAGTATCACCAGCGGTTAAGAACCTAGGCGCTCTCCTTGTTAAGGTCCTCCACGAAGTGGAAATAGAAGTCTTACCTAAACACTTGGTACACAGCATCGCTGTAGATATCACCAAGCTTGAGAACTTTGATGACAAAATTTTGGCCAGTGCACTCACCCTTCCAGAGACAGCCAAGCTCATTACCGAACCAGAGGAGATTGTCGCTCTTGCCGCCCTACCTCGCGAGGAAGAGGTGGAGGAAGAGACCCCTCCCGACCTAACGGCGATTGAGGTAGAGCAGAAGGGTAAGACAGAGGAAGAAGAGGGCGAAGCTCCGGCCCCTGCCGATGGTGGCAAAGCAACCCCTAAGTAAGGTATAATCTAGTTAATGAAGAGTTCGCGAGTACTTACTATATTTTTTGTTGTTCTTGGGATATTAACACTTAACTTGCTTGGGCCTGTGGGTGTGTTAGCCGAGACGTGCCCCTCTAGTATAGAGGGCTTGCCCGAGAGCGAGCTCCAGCGCTTGCTTGTAGTATGCGAGAACGAGATCGCAGATCGCTCGGCTAAGCTTACTAATACTCAAAAACAGGCCACCACTCTGGAAAGTATTATCCAACAACTTAAGTATCGGATACAAAAGTCCGAACTAGAGATCAAATCCCGCAATATTAAGATAGCTCAAATCGGGGATGATATTGTAGTACAGAGCAATAACATATTATCACTCACTGGTCGCATAGACAGGATGAAGCTATCGCTCTCGGAGCTTATCCGTAAGGCTGAGGAGCTCACAAGTAATACGCCGGCCGAAGTTGTACTCTCAAGCAAGAGTCTCTCTGACTTTTTTGTCAATCTTGACGACTATTCAGTTATCCAAGAGAGGTTACAGGGCACGATTAGAGAAATCGCGACTGTAAAGAGCGCAACCGAAGAAGAGAAGCGCTCCCTAGAGGGCTCCAAGCTTAAGGAGAACGAGTTACGCCTTGCTCAAGTAGAGGAGAAGAAGCGCACGGATAGCTTGAAGCGGGAGCAGGAGAGGGCTCTGGCCGTCACCCGCGATCAGGAAGGCGCTTATAAGAAGGAGATAGCAGAACGAGAGCGAATCAAGAACGACATCCGTAACCGTATCTTCCGTACCGTAGGTGGTCAGGAGCTACGCTTTGAGGAGGCCTTGCGTCTGGTACGTTTGTACGAGAATCGGATAGGGGTTAATGCGGCCTTGGTGCTGGCAGTCCTTACTCAAGAGTCTAGCGTGGATGGACTCATTGGTAAGAACATCGGCAAGTGCACGTATAACCAGCAAGCCAACAACAATAGTGGCACAGTTATGTCTGATTCGCAGAAGCCTTCGTACCTAGCCCTTATGTCCGAGCTTGGACTTAATGCCAACACTACACCCGTGTCGTGCCCCATCACTGCAGATGGCCAGTACGGCGGGGCTATGGGGCCGTCGCAGTTTATGCCTACAACTTGGTGGAATATTGAAACGGAAACAGGCTACAAGAGGCGGGTGTCGCAAGTTATGGACATAGCGAGGCCTAGCCCCTTCAACGCCCTAGACGCCTTCACCGGCACTGCCCTTTATTTATCTGATGGTCTAGAGCGTTGCAGGACGGCCTTTAGCAGTACCTTTGAGCTTCGGGCATGCACGGCAGCCAAGTATTACTCTGGCCTAGGCTCAAGTGGCTCGCGCCTCTTACGTCATATGAACCCAACGTATAGCTACGGCTACCAAGTAGCCACTAGGGCAGCCCAATTCGAGAAAGACATAGCCCTCCTTGACAATTAACTAGATTACTGATATTACTTACAGTAGATTTCTGCCTGAGAGAGAACGAGTTTTACGTGCAATCATGTGCGTACTACAAGTTCTTGGGTGGAATATAGTAGGAGGAAGCCATGCTTCCCAAAACAAAGCAGATCATTCAATTTTTCGAGCAAATCAAGCTTGGACATATTACAACTGAGTCTATTCAGGAGCTTATCGAGAATGGTACCAAGATTGGGTTCAGAAGATTGCTTATGCAAACAATGGCGTTAGCCCGTACGGCAGCCGAGAAGGTCACCGATGCCTACGACCAGTCCTTGGCCTACAAGGCCATCGCCGAAGTGAGCAAGGACAACGGTGACTTCCAGGTCGCCCGCGAAGCAGCCGAGAAGGTCACTAACGCCTACTGGAAGTCCGTGGCTTACAAGGCCATCGCCGAAGTGAGCAAGGACAACGGCGACTTCCAGGCCGCCCGCGAAGCAGCCGAGAAGGTCACTAACGCCTACCGGAAGTCCGTGGCTTACAAGGCCATCGCCGAAGTGAGCAAGGACAACGGTGACTTCCAGGTCGCCCGCG
>CAYGDD010000021.1:2812-11282 GCA_964348575.1 uncultured Candidatus Saccharibacteria bacterium
TCCGTGGCTTACAAGGCCATCGCCGAAGTGAGCAAGGACAACGGTGACTTCCAGGCCGCCCGCGAAGCAGCCGAGAAGGTCACCAACACCTACGAGCAGTCCGTGGCTTACAAGGCCATCGCCGAAGCTCTGGCGAAGAACAGTGACTTCCAGGTCGCCCGCGAAGCAGCCGAGAAGGTCACCGATGCCTACGACCAGTCCTTGGCCTACAAGGCCATCGCCGAAGCTCTGGCGAAGGTTTTAGCTTAGTTTTCGGTTTTCGAAGGCCCTCAAGTCAGCATGATTGGGGGCTTTTCTTTTTTCACCATTATGCTAGGATTTAGTTATGAAGGGTAAGAAGGTCACAAAAAGCTCTACCAACAAGAGGAGCGTTACTCTCGAGAGTCTATCTAGGCAGATTGAGGTTGTAGCCTTTGCTGTAGCGGATCTAACAAATAAGGTGAGTAGACTTGAGGGCAGTGTTGAGGAAATAAAGTTTGAGCTAGTTGCAGTTGAGAATAGATTAGCAGGTAAGATTATGGCTATTGATAGGAGAATTGATGCTCTTACTAGAGATTATGTGAAGAAAGATGACTTTGTAAAATTGACTAAAAGAGTATCTGCTCTAGAAACTAGATAATAAACTACATATGAAAACTGATTTACACCCAACATATTATACCAACGCTCTAGTTGCCTGCTCTTGTGGTAACAAGTTTACCGTGGGTAGCACCAAGGAGAAGATTGACGTGGAGATCTGTTCTTCCTGCCACCCCTTCTTTACTGGAGATAAGAAAGTGATTGATACTGCCGGCCGAGTAGAGAAGTTCAAAACTCGCGCAGGTAAGGCTGTGGCCAAGAAGTCCAAAAAGGATATAAAGGATATAAAGGATATAAAGGATATTAAGGATAAGAAGGCTAAGAAGGAAGCCAAAGTCACTCAAAGTGTCACAACCCCGAAGCCTACCAAGGCCTAAGGTTGGAGCATATGGACATAAGCGAATTTAAAGCTAATCATAAGACAAAATATCTCGCAGAAGAATACGAGCGTATTATTTCGCGCATAGAGGAAACTAAGGCTCTGACAAGTGCTGACCCAGAGCTTGCCCGCATGGCTGAATTGGAAGTTACTGATTTAAACAAGCAAGCAGAGAAAGTATACGAGCAAATGCAAGGGACTTTAAGTGAAGATGCAATAGATGTAGTAGAACCTAAGGAAGTGGTCATTGAGATTCGGGCTGGGGCTGGTGGGAGTGAGGCCAGCATCTTCGCGAATGACTTGTTGCTTATGTACCAGCGCTTTGCCACTGCTTCGGGCTGGAGTTATGAGATGATTGACGAACTGGTAATGGGCATCTTGGGTAAGTCCGCGTATAAGAAGCTACAGTTTGAGTCGGGCGTACATCGCATACAGAGAGTGCCAGCTACCGAGAAGTCGGGCCGAGTGCATACTAGTACTGCCACCGTGGCAGTGCTACCCGTGCGCGAGAAGTCGGACATAGTTATTAACCCTAGCGATATAGAGATTGCCTTCACGCGCTCGGGAGGAGCTGGAGGACAGAATGTGAACAAGGTTGAGACGGCTGTGCGCCTAACCCACAAGCCCTCTGGGCTGGTGGTTAAGTCTTCGTCCGAGCGCTCACAACTTAAGAACAGAGAGAAGGCCATGAGCATATTGACGGCAAAATTAGAAATGCTAACACAGGAGAAGGAGGCTAAAGAGCATGCCAGCGAACGCAAGAATCAAATAGGCACAGGCGACCGGTCCGAGAAAATTCGCACATATAATATACTGCAGGACCGGGTTACAGATCACAGGATAAAGAAGAGTTGGCACAACATAGAGCAAATCTTTGCCGGTAACCTCAACCCAATTTTAGATGCTCTTACTTTGGCCAGTACCAATCCCGCTGAACATTGATTGCCGAAGTGGTGCGTGCACTGCGAAGCTCGAAGAGCGAAGAAGTGCGTGCACTTCGTAGCTTTAGCGAAGAAGTGTGGATAAGCGTAGGGAGATGCTAGCAGGAGAGTGGTATACTTATTTTATGAGAATAAGCAATATAAGGGTATCAATCTTTGTTGCAACTTTGTCTATAATTGCTCTAGCGACTTTGATCACGACAGTAAGTGCACATGCACAGGAAGATAATGAGGCACCTAGTGGCAACGGCCTACTCCTTGAGGCATATGTGCTTTCTGGGGCAGGGATAGAAGAGAGGACTTACCTTGACCGTGAGCATAGTGTGTTACCGGGCACTGTGGTTAATTACGATGTGCGCTTCTTCAATGATTCTATGACTAGTGTGCCTGATTATGAGTTCCGTTGCGCCAAGGACGAAGTTACAAGTACCGGCAAGTTTACATTAAATAAAAATAAGGTTTATGAGGTGGTAGACCTTAAGTGTACACCTACAATAGAGGGTTACCTTAGCGCAAGTGTAAGCGTCTTTTTCAACAATACTGTTACCAGCGGTAGTAGCCTTGTATATGTGGGGGTGCCCAAGCATGTAAGTCCGCAACAAGTAGTTGACCGGGCCAACGGTATATCTAGGATGCCCATTGGGGAGCTTATTTATTTCCTTATTGCAATTATTCTCAGTGTTTACGCTTGGCTTATATACGTCAATAGACCCAGAGGGTAGGCTCCAGTTAGAGCAACTGTGGATAACTTTAGGCTAAAACTCTTGACAAATTAGCCCATTTGCGGTAGCTTAAGTTTAGACAACCCTCTCATTCCGTAGCCATGCCGGCCGCGCAATTGAAGGGGCGAGAGAGCACAGCTCTCCCAAGGACTTATCATGAAACTGAAAGCGCTGGTCGTAGCGGCCGGCAGTTTGGCGGCCGCCCTTGCTCTCGTGGCCTGTGGTGGTGGCGGTTCACCGACGGCTCCAAAGGACCCAGGTATGACCAGCACGATTCCAAGCTTCGGGACGATCGTGTTTGTTGACGCACCTGGCATGCCAGCATCCAATGCGAAGTTCTCGATCGACAAGATCGAGTTCGTGTCTGGCAGTCTGACCGGTATCGTACTTCAGGGTACAGCAAGTATAAACGCTGTGCGAACGAGCACTGCGACGAACACGACTCCAGCGGGGGCTATTAGCCCTCACGTGAACGTGATCGTCACGGTCTATCCTTCCATGGACGGCGTTACTCCGTCAGGCGGATCCATTGCCTGGGGATCGCTCAGGGGCGACACACCAGTCCTGACAGGCACTGTCGGCGGACTGGGGATTCAGACACTTCCTGCCCACCCGAAGTACCTGATCATTGAGTTTCAAGCCCCGGCGACATCATGCACCGGTGCTTGCGACACAGTCGCATCGCAACCGGGTGTTAATGCCCGAGCGGTGGTGACACTCATATCGGCGGGCTAGGCTTCGCCCAGTGAGGCCTTCACACGTAGCGGCTCTAGTCTTTGAGACTAGAGCCGCACAATCATTTATGGGGATAATTTAATTGCACGACGCTACTTTGCTGTGTACCATAAAAGGGTCATGAAAAAGTTCATTTTATTTGCATACTTCGTAATTGTATTGGGCGGATCATATGCCACGGAAACATTTATAGTTCATGCGGGTTACTCTACTGTTCCGTATACAATCAACTGTGACAAGAGGGGTTCCTCTGGTACATGCTTTTTCTATCTTGGGCCACAGGGAGACTTCCAGCTATATAAATTAGATTACAACATGCACGTCGAGGGCCATGGTGGCGGAGCTGACAGCTCTCTTAATTTTTGCATGAGTCCCGACAGGAGCTTCTCTGGAACATGTGCGATTCCTGTACAAAAACAACTTCAAGCTCCTCCAGTCTGTAACTACACATCACCCCCATATAACAGACCAGGTCAGATTGATGATAGTCGGTGCACATATAATGGATCAATTGAGAATTTAGATCCTAGTCGGCCACACAAGCAAGCTAACTTAGATGTGTGGGGCAATGATGCTAGTTGGATAGGAACAGTCACCTTAAATTACAGACGAGTCTGGATCTATCACCTAACATGCAACAACGGTCCCGCCGACTGTAACCCGACAGTGGGTCAAAGTTACCAGATGGGATGGGATAGTGACGTAGCCACACAAGGCGAGTGGCTTAAGTGGACTGGACCACTTGGTTCTGGGTCTATTCCTGTGCCCGAGCGAGGTTCCCAAGTTTTTAATTGTAATATGGTCGGTACCTATACTTACACATTAAGTGCACTCGGACCAAGTGCTAATGGAGTAGTTGAGCGAACGATGGTTACACCAGTCACCTGTAGTGCTGGTGTGCCCCCACCTACTACTACCACACCTCCGCCTACCACTACTACCCCTCCTCCAACTACCACTACACCCCCGCCACCACCACCTAGTGCGCCACCAAACGATGCTTCTTGTGTAAGTATTGTGGCTCCTGACAGAGTAACTCCCGGCCAAAGCTTTTCTGCCACTGTAACATTCAAAAATACAGGCACAAATACATGGGATTCTCTCCCTACCGACAAGCCCCACCAACTTGCTCCAGATAATCCACTTAACAACACACTCTGGGGTATGTGGAGAGACAACCTAGATTCCGAGCCTGTTCCTACCGGCCAAAATGGATCGTTCACATTTACTGGCAGAGCTACTACTACTCCAGGTGTATACAACTTCGACTGGAGAATGGTCGAAACTGGCGTAGCATATTTCCCTCCCGCTTCTAAATGTGCCAAGACTATTGAGGTAACTGGGGCACCTACGCCTATGGCTTGCAGATTAAACAATATCCCAGGTTTCCGCACTGTATATAATCTCAATCCTAGTTCTGAATATCTCTCCACCACAGTTCCTAGCCATTTGTGGCAGACAGCAACTAATAGAAATATTTCAGCTCGAAACTACCGCCTGATCCTAGATGGCAATGACAGTGGGCATCCCGAGACTCCCAATGAGCTTAACGAGCGTTTTAATGTGCGTTTCCGTCCTTTCGGCCAGCCTACAACGCAATTGGCCCAGTCGCCCAATAGTGACGAAATAGTAAACAGCACAACTAACACACCGCTTAGCTATGTCGGCGGTATCTTCACTCTCCCTGCCGGCATTGGTAACTATTATGCCCATCACGCTAACCCGGGTAGTACCGAGAGCAGTAACGACCTTGTGGCGGCCTGTTTTGCCCTTGATTATCTTACCCAATGTAATGACATGGTAGATAATGACGGCGATGGCTTTATTGATTTTGGCACAGGGCCAAACAATGACCCTGATTGTACTAGTTATTCCGACAATAACGAATCTAGGGGCATTTTTAGCGTAGATATTAAGGGTTGGGATTACAGCCTCTCAAGGTATGTTGATGCTCCAGTTGCTCAAGATATTAGTGAGTTAGCTAAAATTAAGTGGACAAGTGTCAACGCCGATTCATGTGGTACAAGTTTCGTAATTGGCGATGCTGAGTCAGGCACCTACCAATCACCCGAGTTGCGTGACGGAGAGCTTAATTATCGTCAGACAGCCTCACGAGTTGTTTATACTGTCACCTGTGTGCAAGGCGCTCTATCGCGCACTAACTCTGTCGTAATTAAGCTCATTCCCGCTCCAGCGGTGGTACTAACGTTTACGGCAAGTCCACCTACTGTAAATTCAAGCGAGGTTACTCATCTAGCTTGGTCGGCTACTAACGCTGATAGTTGTACGGCAAGTGGTGGGTGGAGCGGGAGTAGAAGTGTAAGTGGGACCGAAGACTCAAGTCCGCTCACGACGCGCACAACATTTACTATTACCTGCAATAATAGGAGTTCAACAAGATCAAAGAGTGTAGTGGTCAATGTACGCCCTGCTCCGCCCGTGACCCAATGTAATGACGGTATCGATAATGATGGGGATGGTAAAATAGACTTTGGCACCGGCCCAAACAATGACCCAGGATGTAGCTCTCCTTCTGATAATAACGAACTTGACGCCGTACTCTCGGTGCAGATTGTGCGTGATGTTGGCGGAGATGGTAGGGTTGCTTCTGCCCCAGTAGGCATAGCTTGCGAGCCCACATGCAGTCATACTTATATAAGAAATGAGAGTGTCACATTAAGGGCTACACCAGTGACCGGTTCTAAATTTTGGCGCTGGGAAGGGGATTGTTCGGGCACGATAAGTTCTTGTGTGGTAGGCATGAGTGTCTCGCACAATGTTGCCGCGCGCTTTGGCAAGAATAACAAATTCCCGATTTTTGTAACAGTTGTTAAAGAAGGTGGCGGTAACGGCAAGGTTACTTCTGACAAAGGGGCTATATCCTGCGAGCCTATATGTTCTGACATATACGACATTAATACTGTGGTTATATTGACTGCTAGACCGAGTCCCGGCTCAAGGCTCTGGGCCTGGGAGGGAGCTTGCACTGGCACAGCGCTAACCTGTAGCGTAACTGCTAGCAGAGTTCTCGAAGTCACGGCTCGTTTTGGAGTAGGTAGTCCTCCAGCCAACTGTCCAACAGACGGCCCCTCGAAGTGCCCCCAGTGTAATGATGGCGTAAACAACGATTCGTTCGAGGATACATTGACGGATATGGATGACCCAGGGTGCACATCCTTACTCGATAATTCAGAGCTTGATAGAGCTGCTAATTGCCCTGCTGATGGTCCTGGTATCTGTCCCCAGTGTAATGATGGCGTAGATAATGATAAGGACGGCAAGGGTGATTGGGCGGGGCTGGATCTCGATGGTGATGGTATTAAAGAAGTGCCCCCAGATCCATCTTGTCAGGGTCAACCCAATAGAAATACTGAGGCAGGTGGGTTAGACATTATAGAGATATAACTCGAGGAGTTGCCACTTTAGACTGCATTTGCTAGTATCTATCGGTATGCCAGTAGAAATTTCCAAAACAATAGAATCAATGGCCGTGGCTGGTCTTCATTATGGAGCTCACAAGGCCAAGAAGAGCCCCACAACTAAGGGGTATGTTTTTGGCACTCGGGGCAACCTAGAGATTATTGATTTAGACAAGACGCACACTGCTCTAGAGCGCGCCAAGGAATTCGTACGGGGTCTTGGCAAGGAAGGCAAGCAGATACTCTTTGTAGGCAATAAAGGTGAGGCTCGTAGTGCAGTCGTGAGTGTGGCCACGTCTATTAATCAACCTTACGTAGCTCTCCGTTGGATGGGCGGTACCCTGACAAACTTTGACGAGATTAGGAAGCGTGTAGACAAGCTTACAGATTGGCGCGAACAAGACAAGAAGGGCGAACTTGCTAAGTACACCAAGCGCGAGAGAGGTAATATGTCCTTCACGGCTCGCAAGCTTGAGCGCTTCTTTGAGGGAATTATTGAGATGAAGGCTCTTCCCTCTGCCATGATTGTTATTGATTCTAAGAAGGAGCATGCCGCTATTCTCGAGGCCCGAGCCTTCAAGATCCCAGTGGTAAGTCTCTCAAGCACAGACTGCAACATTCGGGACATTGAGTACCCAATAGTTGGTAATGACAAGTCAGTTCCCAGTATTAATTTAATCTTGGGCGAACTTGCAAGCGCGTACCGCGAGGGCCGAGGGGCTTTGGAGAAGTAACTCACACTAGATTAATGAGCAATACTGTTAGCACAGAAGATATTAAGAGCCTAAGAGAGAGCACGGGCGTGTCTATTGCTCTTTGTAAGTCTGCCCTAGAAGAGGCTGGGGGTGATATGACTCGAGCTCTCGCAGTCTTACAAGCCAAGAGTGCCGTAGCTCTAGAGAAGAAGGCCGGACGCACTCTGGGGGCTGGTACTGTCGCGACCTATGTACATGGTAACAAGACTATTGGCGCTATGGTCTTGCTAATGTGTGAGACTGACTTCGTGGCTAAGAATGAGGAATTTGCTACCTTGGCTCATGACATCGCTATGCATATTTCGGCTATGTCCCCAGCGGATATTGAGAGCTTGCTTGAAGATGATTATGTTAAGGACCCAAGCAAGAAGATTAAGCACTTGATAGAGTCTGCCGTACAGAAGTTTGGTGAGCGCATTCTGATAGCTAACTTCGCTCGCTATAGTACAGCTAATTAATGGATACTTTATACATTGCCAGTATTGCCCTACCCCTTGCCTTACTGTTGTGGGCCACAGCCTTGTACTTATTGTCTAAGCATCTGGACCAACTTCGCCAGGGAGGAGAGTTTGCTCACCCAGTATCGCTAAGTGAGAACATGGCAAACAGCTTACACTTCGCCCTTACTAACACGCATAGATTGATTGCTAGTTTCTTTTTCCGAATTGTTGTCGCAGTCTTGTCATGGTTTGTGCCCAAGTTTAGACAGTGGACACTTGGAGCCGAGAATAAGTTGATGCGCCTCATTGATTACGTTAAAGGCAAGCGTGACCTAGGCAATAGAGATAGTACTAAGACTTCTCTATATTTGCGTGACATAAGAGAGTATTCGGATAAGTCTCGCAAGAAGGGTAGAGAAATAGTATAATCTCAGAGTTAGTTTTTTGCCGCCTTAGCTCAGTTGGTAGAGCAACGCTTTTGTAAAGCGAAGGTCCCCAGT
>CAYGDD010000022.1:0-11231 GCA_964348575.1 uncultured Candidatus Saccharibacteria bacterium
GGTTTACAATGTAGTTGTTTATGACAAATAAGGAAAAGATACTACAACTAATTATACAGAACGGAAGGGTCACGTCTGGAGAGATAACCCAGAAGATCGGGGTTTCTCGTCAATATGTAAACCTGGTGATTACTGACTTAATTGCGGAAAAACAAGTTATCAAACTTGGTGGAACCCGTAATGCTTTCTATGTTTCAAAAGAGTATATCTCTAAAAATCCAGAAATTATACCAAGTGTACTTAAAAAGAAATACAAAAATGAATTACTAGAGGAGCATAAGATTCTTTTAGAAATTGAAGAAAAATTTCCTCGCATTGCACAACTTCCAGAAAACATAAAAAGTATTTTTACTTTTGCGTTCTCAGAAATGTTCAACAATGCCATTGAGCACTCTCAATCAAAAAGTATCTCAGTTGAAGTATCAGTTCGTGAAAAGGATCTTTCCTTTATTGTGAATGATTCAGGGGTGGGAGCATTTCGCAATATTATGAAAAAGAAAAATTTGAAATCAGAAATTGAAGCTATTCAAGATCTCTTAAAAGGAAAGACCACAACAATGCCAAAATCCCATTCAGGAGAAGGGATATTCTTCACTTCAAAAGCAGGGGATGTTTTTATTTTAGATAGTTTTGGATATCGTTTATCCGTCAATACAATCAAGCCAAATGTAGCAATTCATCAATTACCAACGAGAAAACGAGGAACAAGAGTAGTTTTCAGAATCAATACTGACTCCACTCGTCATTTAGACGATGTTTTTAAGAAATATACGAACTTAGCAAAAGAAGGAGATTATGGTTTTGATAAAACCGAGATACGAATCAAGTTGTTCACTGCTGTTGGTGTGCATATTTCTAGATCTCAAGCACGAAGAGTCTTGGCTGGTCTTGAAAAATTCAAAATCATTCTCTTTGATTATGAAAAAGTTCCAATGGTAGGACAGGCTTTTGCTGATGAAATTTACAGAGTTTTTCAGGAACTTCATCCAGATATTCAACTCGAAAATGAAAATATGAGTGAAGGGGTACAATTTATGGTTGAGCGATCTAAGAATGAAGCAAGAAGAAAATAAGTATGGAAATACCGAATAACCCTAAAGAGCTTTTCGAGTACTTTCTAATGGAGAGGAGCAAGTCTACTGACCTAAGAGAGTGAACTGCTTCACTCTCGGCCGGGGGGCGGATTGAATCGAGGGAGAACCTCCCGGTAGGGTCACAAATTTGAATATTTGCAAACTTGGGTTAGAGGCGCTACTATTGTGATATTAGTACTAACTAGATAAATTTACACATGGACTACTATATTGGAGTTTTGAAGAAGTACGCGGTCTTCACTGGCCGAGCCCGTAGGGCCGAGTATTGGTATTTTATACTGTTTAACATTATCGCAAGTGTCCTGCTAACATTTCTTGATGAGGTGCTGGGTAGTGGTTGGTTATCTACTATCTACGGTCTAGCTGTGCTTGTACCAAGCCTTGCTGTCGGGGTGCGTCGCATGCATGATATTGGCAAGAGTGGCTGGTGGCTATTTATCAACATTATCCCATTTGTTGGTTGGATCTGGTTCATTGTCCTAGTTGTCACAGACAGTCAGACTGGCGACAACCAGTACGGCCCAAACCCCAAGGGCAACTCCCCTTCTGTGCCCCCAAGTACCCCCGCTACTCCAGCCTCTCCTTCTGTTGCCTAATTAACGATACTGTAAAGTAGGCGAAGGAATTTGATTACTCCAGTTGTTAATTTACGACCTAAGTAGTTGCCGGCAATTCTTTTGTTGACCCGAGTGGCCGTGGGGTAGGGGTATATCTTTGTAAAGAGTCCTGCCAAGGTCAGGCCCTTAGTTTGGGCCAGTATAAGTTCTTGAATCAACTCACCAGCATTATTGGCCACCATACTACCACCCAATATCTTGCCCTTCTTATTAACGAAAAGTTTAAGCAGTCCCTCGCGGTAGTCATCGGTAATGGCTCTGTCATCATCCCCAAATCCTTGTCTCAAGACCTCATATTTGATACCCCGCTCCTTGAGCTCACCTTCTTGAAGGCCAAATGTGGCAATCTCCGGATCCGTAAAGGTTACCCAAGCTAGATGATCGTTAGTTAGCTTAGTCTTGAAGGGTGAAAATAGGTTCTTAATAATCACGCTAGCATGTAGCTCGGCCACATGAGTGAATTGGTATTGTCCCACTACGTCGCCACAAACAAGCACGTCTTTATTAGTGGTACGCAAGTACGGGTCCACTTTTAATTTATGGCCACTTGTGTCCTGCTCTATGCCCGCTTTGTCTAAAGCAAGACTATCTATGTTTAGCTCTCGGCCAATACTCACAAAGAGCGCATCTATCTTAATGGACTGCTCTTCGGCTCCGACCCGAACACGGAGCAGGCCGTCAGACCCAATCTCCTCGGCTTCTACATTGAAGCATATTTCCACACCATAGCTAACAAGGCGACGATATAGAACTTCTGCAATCTCCCTATCCTCCTTAGGGAGAAACTTCTCACTTTTCTCTAGGATAGTCACTTGCGAGCCTAGGGACCCGAAGGCTTGTCCAATCTCTACGCCAATTGGTCCCCCGCCAATAATTACTAAATTCTTGGGCAAAAAGTCTATATTAAAAATACTTTCGTTATTAAATACTGGTACACGTTCCATACCCGGGAGAGTAATAGTGCGAGGTCTTGAACCCGTGGCTAGGATAATTTTACGGCCAGAGTAAATAGTCTCTCCCACCTTAACCGCGTGCGGACCTACGAAGGTGGCTAGGCCGAGGGCCACAGTCATCCCCTTCTTCCTAAACCAGTCAGCACTTTCGTGTTCTCTAATAATATCTTGCCGGCCCTTAACATATGACATGACAGCGCGCATATCAACTTCTCCGGTAGTCGTAATACCGAACTGCTCAAGCTTACGCCCGGCTCGCACTTCTTTGGCTATATGTATAAGGGCCTTACTTGGCACACAGCCAAAGTTAAGGCAATCGCCCCCGATATTGGCATCACTCTTATCTATAAGGAGGGTTGAGAGGCCTATACGGTTGGTAAAGGTGGCAATGTTCAAACCTCCAGAACCCGCTCCAATCACGATAACATCAAACTTACTTTGATCCATTTTAGAATCTACTTTCATATAATCTGCCTAGCTTAATTAATATAAAGATACCGACTACTGCAATGATGATGTTTAAAATACTGAACATCCGAAGGGATTGGCCAAAATAAACAAAAAGGGCCGTACCCGGAATCATACCAATAAATGAGCCGATGACATATTGTCTAAAGGTCACATTTGATACTCCAAGTAAAAAGTTTAGGACATTAAAGGGGAAGATGGGAATCAGGCGCATGGCAATTATGGTGGTTAGGGCCTTGCTCTCTAACTTCTGTTCATATTCTCTAATGCGAGGGTATTTAGAAATCAATACTTTTTGGACATAATCTTTTAAAATATAGCGGGCTAACAGGAAGGCTAAAGTGGCTCCAAGGGTGTTACCAATTAGGGCCACCACAGTCCCGACAAAGCTACCAAAAAGAGAACCCGAAATAAGAGTTAGAGGCGTGCCCGGGAAGCCGATAGGGGCAAGGACAGTCTTGAGCAATATAAGCACCAAGGCAGCACTTATTGGACTACTTGCACTAACACTCTCAAGATGTTGGATGGAAGAGAGTAGCTCAACCCGATAGAAAATTGCTGTAATTGAAACCATCAAAAGAACAACAGCCAATAAAATCTTCTTAATATCAATTTTCTTGAACAGGAGGGCTACCACCGCGATGGCCAACACTTCTAGGGCGATCATAACTTGAAGTCGGGCAGAGAAGGTGCCCGCGTAGGCAAATACGAATGCAAAAGGAGTAACCCCAATGATAGTAGTTAGGAAGTAAGGCAGGCTCCTCATTTTAGTAAAGAGGCCCACTGCATATGAGAGGACATCTACGGGGACCACTATTCTTAGGAAAGTTACGGTCCAGAAGAGGTTCTTTTCGGGAAGTCTATTTTCAAACTTTGAAATATTTTCGGGCGAGACTATCCTTTGGACCAGCGGTCTTCCAAACCTGCGAGCCAGATGGAAGGCGACCTGGGCGCCAATAACCCAGCCAACAATAGACAGCAAGCCTGCAATAATCCATCCCCACAAGCTTGTAGCTAGGGGGATGAGAGGAAGGGTAGAGATGGGAGCCACAACAATAGCCAGCGCACTTATAAGCACATAAGCCATCATTCCAGCAAAACCATTTACCTCTACCAATGCCCGAATTTCATTCTCATAGCTTTGGGCAAAAGTAGAAATGAGGATAAATAATCCAAGGACTGTGACTAGGCTCAATATAGACCAAATTATTTTTCTATTAGGCATTACTTAACTATATTACAATCTAGCTACTTTCCAATCTCGCCACTTTGAGAGCTATTTACCACGTATAACTTTAAGGGCACTAGACTGCGTTGCCAGGCCTCAATAATCGGATCGACAAACTTCCATGAGGCCATAACTTCCCGAGAAGAAAGAAATAATTTTTGGTCACCTTCCATGGCAGTATAAATAATCTTTGAATATTCTTCCACATACTGAACTTTGGTCTCTTTTTCGTATAAGAAGAAGGAGAAAACTCTTTCTTCGATTGTCTTTTCAAATCCTGGCTTCTTGGTCCAAAAGTGTATTTCTATCTCGTCATTTGGCTCTAGGCGAAAGATAATCTTGTTGGGCTTATGCTTGAAGGTTATGATTATCTCCTTACGGGCCTCCCCCATACGCTTACCAGCCTCCATAAATATTGGGACACCCTTCCAGCGTGGGCTATCCAGCTCCGTTGTAAGCGAGAAATATGTTTCCGTTTCAGAATCTGGCCTCACCCCCTTAATACTTTTATAATCTCTATATTGCGCTCTGTGGGTATTTTTACTCAACTTTTCTTCTGTCCAGATCTCTAGCATTTCTAAGATATCAGCCCTATTCTTTCTAACTGAAGCAACTTCCATCTTCTCTGGGTAATCCATAGTTATGGCAGATAGCATTGTAAGAATGTGGTTCTGACCCACATCTCTAAGAGCACCCACAGAGTCATAGAAGCTCCCCCTATCCTCCACCCCAATTGACTCAAGTAGGCGTATGTCTATCTTCTCTATCATTGTGTTGTCCCAAGCGTTCTCAAAAAGGTTGTTAGAGAATCTAAAGTTTTCTATGCCCTGAATTATTTCTTTGAATAGATAATGGTCAATCCTATAGATCTGCTCCTCTTTGAAATATGTGGCTAAAAGTGTCTGGAGCTTTTCGGCACTAGCTAGGTCTGTGCCGAAGGGTTTCTCAACTAGGATGCGACTCCAACCCAGCTCTCCCCCACACGGGAGATTAAGCTTAACTGATGCAAGATTCTCGAAGATCTGCGCGAAAGCCGAAGGGGGTACTGCCAAGTAGAAGAGCTTATTAGCACACAGCCCCCAGCTCTTCTCTATTTCTACAATATTGTCAGACAGAGTTTGGAATGCTTGTGGATCTTCAAATGTGCCTGATGTATATGAGAACATCTGTAAGAATATACCAAAGGCCTGTTCATCTATTACAGAGTCAGCATGCTTCTTGACTGCTACCCTAATCAAGTCCGCAAGGTCTGTCTTTGAGAGATCTCTCCTTGCGAAGCCAATAATAGCTAGCTTAGTTGGCAACCGCTTGTGTAAGAATAGGTGCCAAAGGGAAGGGATAATCTTTTTTGCGGCAAGATCACCGGTCATACCCATAATGACAAAGATTGAAGGGGTGTCATCTTGCCCAGTAGTGGATTTATTCATAATAGAGAAATTCCATACTAATTAACTATCAGTTTAGCACGAAAGCGATTACGATATAGGATTGTATAACTTTATTTGATTAAACACTTGTCCTTAACGTATATATGTGGACAACTCACGCACTAGCATATAATATGGCTCTACTATGAGAATTCTAGCTATTGAGACAAGTTGCGATGAGACGGCCATGAGCCTGCTTGAGACTAGTGATGGTACTACTTTTGACTTGCTTGCCCACGAGGTCTCTAGTCAGATAGAGATGCACCGCGAGTGGGGCGGAGTGGTGCCCATGCTTGCCAAGCGGGAACACAACAAGACCTTGCCGGTAATTTTAGAAAAAATTGCTGGCAAGGTCTTGAGCTCAAAGCGCAAAGCTCAAAGCGCAAAGCTTGCAGACTTGATTGCTGTAACTTATGGGCCGGGATTAGAGCCAGCGCTCTGGACGGGCATAGTCTTTGCCAAGGAGCTTGCCACCAAGTGGGGTGTGCCTATAGTGGCCACTGACCATATGCATGGGCACGTAGTTTCAGCTATGCTGAAACTAAACTCAAATGGCAAAGCGCAAAGCTCAAATGTGACATACGGGTTGCAAGAGATACACTACCCCGCCATTGCCTTGCTTATATCTGGGGCGCATACAGAGTTAGTGCTAATGAGAAGTATGGGTGAACCTGCCCGAACAACAGAGTCGGACGGATTTGAAATCTTGGGGCACACGGTAGACGACGCTGTGGGCGAAGCCTTTGATAAAGTGGCACGCATGCTTGGCCTGCCCTACCCCGGTGGACCCGAGATAAGCAAACTAGCAAGTAAGTTCGTACCCGAAAGCCTTGCCTCGGGTAAGTCCGGAGACGAGGCTTTCGGGCCAAATGCAATTAAATTGCCTAGGCCCATGCTCCACAGCAAAGACTACAACTTCTCATTCTCAGGTCTTAAAACCGCAGTGCTTTATTTAGTTAAGAACATTCGGGAAAAGAATAAGCTACTAGGCTTGATAGATGAAAACGGGGATGGAATCTTAAGTGACGAAACAAAGTGTGAGATAGCATATGAGTTTGAGCAAGCAGTAACCGAAGTGCTGATTAAGAAAACCGAGCGAGCCATAGCGGAACACGGAGCCAAAAGCCTACTAGTGGGCGGGGGCGTCATAGCCAACAAGGCTATACGCAAGGCTCTCTCTCAACTTCAAGGTTTAACCTTGAAGTTGTATCTGCCAGACAACAAGTTCACCGGCGATAACGCTACTATGATAGGCGTAGCTGCCCTACTCCGCCTAGGCTACGCGGGGCAAGGCTACCTACATCCAGAGCACTTGCTTACGTCTGGCACGCCCGAATTCGAAGCCCTCAGCGCAAGAGGCAACCTCAACCTGTATAAATAGACTATTTTTTGCTAGTATTGGGGCTATGACGGACGATTTTGAGAAGCTAAGCAAGCCCTATAACCCAGGCGAGACCGAGGGTAGGATATATGATATGTGGGAGAAGTCCGGTTTCTTTAATCCAGATAATCTCCCCCCACTCCGCCAAGGCTCCGCGGGGCAAGCAGAGCGAGAACCCTTTTCCATAGTTCTCCCCCCACCCAATGCCACGGGCACATTGCACATTGGTGGGGCCCTGATGACGGTAATCGAGGATATTATGATCCGTTACAAGCGCATGCGAGGCTTTAAGACCCTCTGGCTACCAGGCACAGACCACGCGGCTATTGCCACCAACTCCAAAGTGGAGAAGCTCATGCAAAAGGAGGAGGGTAAATCTCGCCACGATATTGGACGGGAGGCATTTGTGGCAAAGGTTGAAAAATTTGTTGAGGAGAATCGTGGTGCCCTAAAACACCAGATTAGTGCCATGGGAGCCTCGCTTGACTGGAGCAGAGAGGCTTTTACTTTTGATGAAAAGCGAAACCTAGGCGTTCGTACAGCCTTCAAGCAAATGTACGATGCTGGATTAATATATCGTGGACATCGCATGATTAACTGGGATCCAAAGGGGCAGACGACAATATCTGATGATGAAATCGTACACGAAGCACGCAAAGCAAAACTATACACTTTCAAATATTCACCTGACTTCCCAATTGCTATCTCTACCACCCGACCAGAGACCAAGGTTGGTGACACAGCTGTAGCTGTACACCCAGATGACACAAGATACAAAGAGTTTGTAGGCAAAGAATATGATCGCGAGTTCGCAGGTGCAAAATTGCACATCAAGATTGTGGCTGATGAGAGTGTGGAACCTGAGTTTGGGACTGGTGCCCTAGGAGTGACACCGGCCCACAGTCAGATAGACTGGGATATTGCCAACAGACATAAACTAGCTCGTCCGCAAGTAATTAATGAGTACGCCAAGATGACTGAACTGGCTGGCCCAATGCTGGCCGGCAAGAAGGTTACTGAGGCGCGAGAAATTGTTGTAACTTGGCTCAAGGAAAATAATCTACTAGAGAAAGAGGAGGATATAGATCAGAACGTAGCCACGGCAGAACGCACCGGCGGAGTAGTAGAGCCATTGCCCAAGTTACAATGGTTTGTAAATGTAAATTTGCCAATAAAAGATAGGGGCAACAAAACCCTGAAAGAGTTAATGCATGAGGCTGTTACAAAAGGGGGTATCAAGTTTATGCCTGAACGCTTCGAAAATATCTACTTTGGTTGGATAGATAACTTACGTGACTGGTGTATCTCTCGACAAATTTGGTATGGCCACAGAGTCCCAGCCTGGTATCATGAAAACAAATGTGTACCCATAGCTGGTAAAGAGAGCGAGGTGAGCAAGTGCAAAGAATTGATTGTATCTATAGACGAGCCTAAGTGCGAGCATTGTGATGCTAAATTTGTTCAAGATGAAGACACACTGGATACATGGTTCTCTTCTGGTCTTTGGTCTTTTAGTGCACTTGGCTGGCCAGAGAAAACGCCAGATCTGAAACTCTATCACCCCACAGATGTTATAGAAACTGGCTATGATATTATCTTCTTCTGGATTGCGCGCATGATCCTGATGTCGAAGTTTTTTATGAACGAGATACCCTTTAAGACTGTATACCTACATGGCTTAGTGCGTAACGAGAAGGGCGAGAAGATAAGCAAATCCTTGGGAGGCAATGTAGACCCCCTTGAGATCATCGCCAAGTGGGGCACAGATGCTACCCGCATGGCTCTAATAGTTGGCGTAGGCCCAGGGGCGGATAGCAAGCTCTCAGATGATAAGCTATTGGCCTACAAGAAGTTTGCTAACAAGCTTTGGAATATTAGCCGATATGTCCTTGAGAACACATCTGCCAGCGCAGAACCAAATCCGCCAACCAGCGGACAAAACTCAAAGCTACTAGAAGCAGTAAGTGAGCTAATTAAAGACGTGACACTAGATATGGATAACTACAGATTCTATATCGCTGCTGAAAAGTTGTACCACTTCACATGGCACGAGTTTGCTGATAAATACATAGAAGAGGCGAAGGCAAGCAAAGATCCTGAACAACTTTGCGCTTTGCGCCTTGCACTTTGTGATCTCCTCAAACTCTTGCACCCTTTTATGCCCTTCATTACGGAGGAGATTTGGGGGATAATGCAACACCCCGCAGAACAAGGTGGAGTGGGGGGCTATCCAGATCTAAATAAATTGCTTATGATTGAGTCGTGGCCAACCCAATAGGCATCCTAGAACTTATATATCTTATCTCTGCCGGCGTCTTGCCCATTGTGTTGTGGCTCATCTTTTGGCTACGAGAAGATAGTGCCCGGCCTGAGCCTCGAGGTTTGCTCATGACTTCCTTCTTCGCTGGAGCCCTCTCTGTGCTTATTGTATTACCCCTGCAGAGAGTGGCCCAAGGAGCCCTTGGGGGCATCCTCTTACTTCTTGTGTGGGCTCTAATTGAAGAAGGGATCAAGTTTTGCACCGCCCTTCTTGTAGACTTTCGTAATAAGGCCTACGATGAACCTCTTGACGCTATGATATATCTAATTACTGTGGCTCTTGGCTTCGCTGCCTTCGAGAACGTCCTCTTCGCTATCAAGAGCTTCGCCTCTGGTGGCATAACCGTTAGTTTGGTGACTGTCCTTATGCGCTTCCTAGGAGCTACGCTCTTGCACGTCCTTGTATCGGCCACGTTGGGAGGCTTCATAGCTATGGCCTTCTACAGTAGACTTGGCAAGAAGGTGCTCTACGCCTCCCTTGGCCTTATAGTCGCCACCATATTGCATACGGCCTTCAACTTCTTTATACTTAATGAGGTGAGTAGTTCAGGCAACGGGAATATATTCGTTGTTTTCGCTGGACTATGGACTGGCATTATCTTGCTACTCCTCTTTTTTGAAAAAGTTAAAACTATAACGATAAAAAATATATGAAGAAAGGCTCATTTTTTGAACGACTTACTGGCAGTCAATATTATGATGAAGATGCCGAGGACCATAAGATAGCTAATCAAAGTCTCAAGGCCGTGGTTGCGCATTCCTCCAGTGAGGAAGTGGAGGGCGACGGTCAATTGACTGTGGACGTCTACCAAACAGACAATGACATTATTATTGAGGTCATGATCCCAGCAGTTAAGCCTGACGACCTAGATATATCTATTAACCGCGAGACAGTAACTCTACGGGGCAAGCGCGAGCGCTATCGCTTAGTAGAGGACGACCAGTTCTTCTTCCGAGAACTCTTCTGGGGCTCGTTCTCGCGGACTATCCTCTTACCCCAAGAGATAGAGCCCGAGCAAGCCGATGCAAGAGAGAAGAACGGTCTCCTCACCATCACTCTGCCCAAGTCAGACAAAGCCAAACTCCACAAGATCAAGGTCAAGTCTCACGCTAGTTAGATTTGATTACTCCTCTCTAATCGTATAGAATTGCCAATGCGCCGAGATAGCTCCCTCCTTCGCTCGAACTGGTGTCCGAGCTTCGGAAGGGCGAGTAATGGTATATTAACCAGTGCTTGCCCTGCGAAGCTCCGACGTAAGTCGGAAGCGTAGTTAGAGCCGAGATAGCTCAGTTGGTAGAGCATTCGCCTGAAGAGCGAAGGGTCGCCGGTTCGATCCCGGCTCTCGGCACCAAGAATTGTGGTCTACTGCAGGAAGCTGGTGAAGTCGAGCCCGGGGAATTTGCTCGCGGTGCCAGTGATGCTCTGGTAGGCCTCCATTATTGACTCTAGATAAGGTTGAATAAAGTAGTACGCCCCGAGTGAGACCCCGATAATAATAAGCCAATACACAGCTCGGAAGATACTCGCCCAGCGCTGGTGGCGCTTCATACTGTGGAGTATCTCGTTGTTCTCTTTAGTTATCTTAAGGATCTCGTCTAGGGCCTTGTATTGATCTACGATCATATATTTGTGTTAGTATAGCAGACGAGCCAGAGAATTGTAACTAGGTCATCCACAACCTGCCCTCGTAGTTAAATGGATATAACAGCCCCGTCCTAAGGGGTAGTTGGAGGTTCGATTCCC
>CAYGDD010000023.1:0-10676 GCA_964348575.1 uncultured Candidatus Saccharibacteria bacterium
AACAAGAGCATTGTATACCCAACCCCAGCCTCCTGTCAACTCACTCTTTTTCTATATGCTTTCATATACACATTCATAATTTATGATACACAAATCACTAGGCCGGTTCGATAGCAAGGTAAGGGATTGTGTTATAATGTAAATATGAGTGAGATTGATACAAAAATTTGAGGAATAGTTTTCATGCAACATGGTAATCTAGACAAGTTTGATGCGGAGGTGGGAGAGTCGCTTGGTGCCGAGGAGAAGCGCCAACGCCTGGGGGTGGAGCTTATACCCAGCGAGAACTACGTAAGCCCGGCCGTGCTGGAGGCACTAGGCTCTGTTTTTACTAATAAGTATTCGGAAGGATTTCCGGGGCGTAGATATTACGGTGGCAACGAGAATACAGACAAGATAGAGACACTTGCAATAGAGCGGGCCAAGAAGTTGTTTAAGTGCGATCACGCCAATGTCCAGCCACTATCGGGCTCGCCTATGAATCAAGCAGTCTACCTAGCACTCTTAAAGCCGGGCGACACTATCATGGGCATGGACTTATCTCATGGCGGTCACCTCACGCATGGCTCGCCCGTGTCGCATATGGGCAAGCTATTTAACTGGATCCGATATAAGACTAATACTAATCCTGATGATAAAGCTAATTTAGGCAAGATAGACTTTGACGAGCTACTTAAGCTAGCCCGCGAGCACAAGCCCAAGATAATTTTGTGTGGCTACACAGCTTACCCGCGAGATTATGACTATGCTGATTTTAAGAAAGTGGCCGATGAGGTTGGTGCCATAACCATGGCAGATATATCCCACATAGGAGGCCTTGTGGCCGGGGGCGTGATGCGCAACCCGTTTGATTACGGCTTTGACATAATCACGACCACTACCCACAAGACTTTGCGCGGGCCACGCGGGGGCATGATTCTAAGTAAGGGCAAAGTGGGCAACCCCCTCAAGGCGCCGGAGCCGGGCACCGAGCGCGAGTACTTGCCTACCGTGCTTGACCGTTCTGTGTTCCCTGGTCTTCAGGGTGGTCCACATATGAACCAGATTGCCGCCGTAGCTGTAGCCCTTAAAGAGGCCGATACACCAGAGTTTAAACAGTACGCCAAGCAGGTTTTGCTAAATGCCAAAGCCTTGGCTAATGCCTTAATGAGTGCGGGTGCCAAGCTTGTAACAAATGGGACGGATAATCATATGATGGTCATAGACTGCGTAGAGAGCTGGGGTGGAGAAGGCAAACCTGTCTGCGCCGGCAGGGAGGTAGAGAAGGTGCTCGATAAAATAGGTATAACAACCAATAAGAGCATGATCCCCGATGACCCGAACCCGCCCTTTAACCCAAGTGGCTTACGCCTAGGTACTCCGGCCGCTACAACTAGGGGCATGGACGAGGCCGATATGACGCGCCTAGCCAGTTGGATAATACAAGCCGTGCAAAATAGGGCTGACGAGACCAAACTTGCCAAAATAAAATCCGAAGTAGAAGAGTTCTGCCAAACCTTCCCCGTCCCCGGCCTTTAAGCTTGCAATAATTTGACTTTGATATAGATTGTGAGCAGAAGTCTCAACAGCGCTGATTAGCGCAGGAGGAAGCAAAATGCAGGTCTATATTGGTGAAGATGGTCCAGCTCCATTTGTGCCAGAACAGCCAACAGCTAGAGAAATGGCTGTTAAAAGGCTGAATAGGTTGGTTGCAAAGGTCCTTCCGGCAGAGGCAAGAAAGCTCCACAAACCAGAGTTGCTTCAGGGCTACTTGCATTTCCAGGACGAGGCCGTGTCTGGTTGGACAGAAGCCGAGCAGGCGCTCATGGAATTGGAGGAGCTCCGCCAGAAGTTGGGGTTCGCGGAGGCTAACAGTAAGCTCCTCGAGGCAGATCTATTGAGAGCGCGAACTAATAGTAACAACCTCAATGTTCTAGTTGCCGAGCTGGCTACAGCTATCACCTTCATCCACGAGCATACCGGTGCCATTCATGATTTGAGCATGGGCCTGGCCGAGCGGGCGACTCTGCACTTCAATAGGGCGACGAACTACGGACGAAACTCGGCCAAAGAGGAGCTCGCAATCCTAACTTCTGCCTCATCGGTTAAGGTTATGGTACAAAATCTTCTGGCGTTTGCCAGGAAGTATTTGCCATAGGCAGTTGTGTACTATATGGGCGGTCCGATGCAAATCGTGACCGTCTGTTTTTTACCTAAAAACCTTCAAAACTAGGCCATATGGGGGTGCCTCCGAATATGGTGCAGGAGGGCTTGGTTTAGGGGTGGGGACTTTATCTCTGGCTATATAGAGCCATATTTGCTCGTCAAGTTGACTAATTTCGCTTGACAAGTTGCAGTGAAATGTGCTACTATTACCTTGAACCCGGAAACGGGTTTTTACTTTGTCCCTAAATCACGCATAGCGTGATCGGGCGGTCCCACCTACGGCGGGATCTAGCCCAAACAAATATATGCAATTCAAAAATTATTCTGATATGGCCAAACTTGGCTTCGTGATTGTGACTATCCTTACCTTCCAAGCTCATAGTCTTTGGGCTGATAGTATCAGCAATGCTAAAAGCTCAATGGTATCGGCTTACACCAACCCAACTTCAATTGAGGCCACCGAGATCTTGTGGCTTGCCCGCATCCTTTACTCGGAGAGTAAGGTGCGCGAGGAGCAGATCGTAGTAGCCTGGGTTGTGCGCAACAGAGTAGAGAGTGGCTTCCGTGGAGCAAAGTCCTACAAGGACGTTGCCACGAGCAAGAGCCAGTTCTCTGGCCTATGGCCTTCTGACGCACAGTACAAGCTCAACATCTCTCGTACTTATGAGACTGTTGGTGACAAGGCCTGGGATCAGTCTCTTGGCATCGCCCAAGCTGTGTACTTCGCTAACGACTTCCTCCGTCCTATCGGTAAGAACGTGCGCCACTTCTATTCTCCCATTTCGGTTCTCAAGGATCCGGCATGGACAGAGGGCAAGAAGCCGGCCATAGTCCTCCGCTCTGAGACTGGTGCAGTTAGGTTCGCCTTCTACGACGGAGTCCGATAGCATAGCTATGCAGGACGGAGTGAAATAGCTAGACGACAAATTGTAGTGATATAATCTTGATATGAATAAGCTAAAGACTCACTGGAGAGAAATCCTGGTGGGTCTTTTGCCCTCCTGTTGGCTAGTAGATTGTCTTGTGTGATAAGATATTTCCCATGGATAACACCAAAGCGGTAGTAAAACAAAGCAAATTTGGTAAAGGTGTTTTTGCGGGTGAATGCATAAAGGCTGGAGAATTGATAGCTTCATTTGATGGGTTAATCTATAGGGATGACGCGCCAGAATGGGACGATCCAAAACTAGCAGTTTATCTAGCGGATCATGCAATACAGTTTGGTAAGGATAGATGGCGAGATTCATCTGGGTTCGCAAATCTAATCAATCATTCCTGTGAACCAAATTGCGGAGTGAAAAATTTGTTTGACATTGTGGCTATGCGAGATATTGCCCCAGGGGAAGAGCTCACTTGGGATTATGAAATGACAGAAAATGGATCTGTGTGGGTAATGAATTGCGCTTGTAGACAAATAAATTGTCGTAAAATCATCGGTGCATATGATAATATGCCAAAGGAAATACGGGAAAAATATTACGGCTATCTCTCTGATTGGCTCATGGCGTAGATTGTGGTATTATAGACTTATGAAGGCGGATAAAGTACTAAACTATCGAGTACATATTGAGGCTGAAATAGCTGGTAAAAAGCGTGTATATAATGCACATTGTCCGACTCTAGGTTTGTCAGATTTTGGCAACACGATCGATCAAGCCCTTGCTAGGTTGACAGCCCTTATTGAGTTCCATATTGAGTCGCTTATTAAGATTGGGCAAAAGGTGCCTATCGAGAGTGATAACACTACGGTAATTACAACAGTTACAATCCCAGTGTTAGCTAGAGCGCTCTAGCCAGCATGAGAGTTAAGCAGATACTACCAAAGGATTTGCTGAAAGCATTAGTCAAGTTAGGATTTGCTATCAAGCGTCGCAAGGGGAGTCATGTATTTATCGAGCGCTTAGTTAACAGCAAAACTTTTGTCACATCTATATCAATACACAACGAGCCATTGCCTAGGGGTACGTTCAAGGCAATATTAAAACAAGCAGACATTGAGGAAGAGGAGCTTAAGGACCTACTCTAGTGCGAGATAAGCTAAAGACTCACTGGAGAGAAATCCTGGTGGGCCTTTTGCTGTTGGGGAACTTGTTAGTTTGGTATGTCGTGGCTCGGGAAGATCGAGGCGGGATACTTACGGTCTCATATCTAGATGTGGGTCAGGGTGATGCTATCTTTATAGACAGTCCAAGTGGTATCCAAGTCTTGATAGATGGGGGTAAGGGCAAGAAGGTGCTCGCCGAGCTTGGTAGGGTTATGCCATTTTACGACCATTCTATAGATGTAGTTATTGCCACGCATCCAGACCAAGATCATATAGAGGGGCTAATTGGGGTAGAGGAGCGATACAAGACCCTCATATACATAGAGCCTGGCCTAGTTACCGACAAACCTTTTCATAATATTTTGAAGGCCGAGGTGAGTAAGAATGGTACGCAGAGATTGGTGGCTAAGGCGGGCCAAAGGATAGAATTAGGTAAGGGGGCGTATTTAGAAATTATTTTTCCTGACCTTGATGTGAGCACATGGCAAGCAGATACCAATAAGGCCTCGGTGGTTGCTAAGTTGGTGTACGGCAAGACCAGCTTCTTGTTTAGCGGTGATCTCCCAATCGCTTGGGAAGACTATCTCGCTGGCACAAGGGGTAGCGACTTGGATGTAGACGTTCTTAAAGTGGGCCATCATGGCTCGCGTACTAGCTCGGGCGATTACTTCTTGTCGGCTACCTCACCCACCATAGCTGTGATTTCGGCTGGCAAAGATAACAGTTATGGTCACCCTCACAAAGAAGTGCTAGAGAGATTAACTAAGACTGGTGCACAAATTCTTTCTACTATTGACTTGGGTACCATTACCATAAAAAGTAACGGAACTTCTATAAATTTCTAATTTACGAATTTTCAATTTTCACTGAATTTCCAATGTTTCAGTGTTTGAAAATTAGATAATTGAGATTTGATTGAAAATTGAGAATTGAGAATTACAAATTACTTCGACAATGGTCGAAGTTCTAGGTGCTTGCCCTTCTTTTGGCACTTGGTGCAGATCTTTATCCTTGAGCCGTCGGCAAGAGGCGCCCACTTTAGATTTGGCTTCTTGCGGGTCATGCCACTAGGGTTAAACTTGGTAGCACGAACACGGTTAGAGTAGCCTCCAGCCATCATCGTCCCCTTATTGCAAATTGGGCACATTGCGGACATAAGTGTTGTTTATGTTATCATATAGTTTCAACTTTGCAAATGTTAGCTTTATTTCAAATTACTGTGCTCATTATGTCAGTGGTGATCCATGAGGTGGCCCACGGCGTGGTGGCCTATTCTCTGGGTGACCCAACGGCTAAGCAGGCTGGGCGACTTACTCTTAATCCCATCTCGCATCTTGACCCTTTTGGTTCATTCCTTTTGCCAGTAATGCTCTACGTTATGACGACAGGCTCGTTCGTCTTTGGCTGGGCTAAGCCGGTGCCTTACAATCCTTATAACCTACGCGGAGGTAAATGGGGGCCGGTGTGTGTAGCGTTAGCAGGCCCTGCCACCAACCTTACCCTCGCCATTATCTTCGGAGTGTTAGTGCAGATAGGAGGAGCAACTTTCTCAAGCACATTTATTGGCTTGGCAAGTGTTGTGGTAGTTATTAATGTGCTTCTGGCCTTCTTTAACCTCTTGCCTATCCCACCTCTTGACGGCTCCAAGCTCCTCTTCGCCCTCTTCCCTCGCCACGCCATTTTCCTTGAGGAGTTCTTTGCCCGCTATCAACTATTCGTATTGATCTTTATCCTCTTCTTCGGCTGGCGACTCATCCAATTCCCTGTTAGCCTTGTCTCCGCCCTCTTGCTAGGCTATTAGGGATTGTATTATGAACCCTTGCTCTTTTATCAATAATTGTGTAGATTACACGGGCCTGCCCGACTGGCTAGGCGGGTCCCATTGGGATATTGTTTTTTAACCTAGTACCTAATCAGTGCCTACAATCAATCAACTAATTCGTAAGGGTCGCAAGAAGGTCGTAAAGAAGTCGCGGGCCGTGGTTCTTGCTCGTGGCTTTAACACCATCAAGAATCGCCCCGTGTATTATCCGTCACCCTTCAAGCGAGGCGTATGTCTTGTTGTTAAGACCATCACTCCCAAGAAGCCTAACTCGGCTCTTCGTAAGGTGGCAAGGGTGCGCCTTACCAACGGCATGGAGGTTACGGCGTACATCCCAGGCGAGGGTCACAATTTGCAAGAGCACTCCGTGGTTATGATAAGAGGGGGTAGGGTGAAAGACTTAATTGGTGTGCGTTATCACATTGTGCGTGGACGCCTAGACACTGTGGGCGTAGAGAAGCGTAAGCGCGGACGCAGTAAGTACGGCACTAAAGTAACTAAGAAAGCGTAGTTAGTCCTTAACTATTACCTAATACCTAACAACTATTACCTAAATAAATGAGAGGCAAAGTCAAAAATAGAAACATCGTCAAGCCAGACTACAAGTACAGCTCTATGGAGTTGTCCAAGTTTATTAACCATGTTATGGAGCGTGGCAAGAAGTCTACCGCCACAAGCATAGTCTATGGGGCCCTTGATGAGATTAAGAAGAGTGGCAAGAAGGATGAGCTCGCCACCTTCAACGAGGCCGTAGAGAACGCGGGGCCTCTTATGGAGGTCCGTTCGAGGCGTATTGGGGGCGCTAACTACCAAGTGCCTCGTGAAGTGCGCCCCGAGCGACGCCAATTCCTCGCTATGAAGTGGATCAAGGAGGCAGCGGGTGCTGGCAAGGGCCGTCCAATGCATAAGAAGTTAGCCGAAGAAATATTAGCCGCCTCCAAGAACGAGGGCGAAGCAATCAAGAAGCGCGAGAACGTCCACAAGATGGCCGAAGCCAACAAAGCCTTTGCCCATTTTGCTTGGTAATTGCGGAGCAATTCCAATTGCAAAATGGAGCATCCCGAAGTAAGCGGGGCGTCCATTTTGCTTGGTAGTCCCGAAGGGTTACCCTTCGGAGAAAGTGAGCCAATCCAGCATTTCACTTTCGTACTCTTTTGTATTAGAGAAGTATTGTGGAAAATCCTCTAAGGAGAGGATTTGTTTGGCGTCTCGCCAAGACCCCAAATGGTCTTGGTAGCTTGAGTAGGGGTATTTTTTAAGTTCTTCTAATGTTAGTTCAGGCGATTTCTTTGATGGCGATCTTTGCAATAAATCGGTTGGATTCAGGTGGATGTAAGCGAATAAATATTTCAAATGCCTATCATCTGTAACATGTTTACCTTTAAATGTTCCTTCGAATAGTCTACCCGTTCTCTCGTATTTCAAATTGAAGTACATTGAGTGTGAAGTGCCAAGCTTGAGCATAAAATGACTAATCCCACCTGGTTCCAGCTCCTTAAGAAGCAAATGGTAGTGATTATCCATAAGAGCATATGCACCAATGGCTGTTAAGGGCTTACCTATGTTGTATTCATAAGCTGGTCCGGAAGGTAGTTCCCTTAGGTCTAGAGACTTTGTGCCATTACATAAGTAGAGTAACTTTTGAAAGCGTACCTTATCTTCTTCTCCATCAAATATTATTCGTTTATCATTACCCCTGTTATACACATGATAAAATTCACCCGGAGTGAAAGAAAATGATCTAGTCGCCATGCACTAATTATACCCCGATTTAGCTACTTCCCGAAGGGTTACCCTTCGGGATTGTGGATTAGTTAAATCTTTACATCTTCAGCGCCTCCTTTGCCTTATCGAGCTTGTTTACTATTAACGAATGGAGTCAAGATTACAAAATTGTATATAGCTAGTCTCACTTCCCGAAGGGTTACCCTTCGGAGATGGGAAGAGTTGTGAGGGCTTGTTGTTTTGTCTATTATACAGTATATTATTTCCGTGGCTTGGCCACTTTATTTATTCTAATTTGCCCGCCGGCCAGTCGGGCGGGCAAATTCTAACATTGATTCATTATGAACAGAGCCTATCCACTAGAGAGGACACGTAACTTTGGAATTATTGCCCATATTGACGCTGGGAAAACAACAGTTTCAGAACGCATCCTTTTCTACACTGGCGAGAGTCACAAGATTGGTGAGGTCCACGAGGGTGACACTACTACAGATTGGATGGAGCAAGAACGCGAGCGGGGGATCACTATTACCGCGGCCGCCATCACCTGCTACTGGAACCCTTACCACATGGGAGCCGATACCAGCAACAAACATCAGTTTAATATCATTGATACTCCCGGCCACATTGACTTTACAATTGAGGTCAAGCGAAGCTTACGCGTGTTGGATGGGGCAGTAGTTGTCTTTGACGGTGTGGCGGGCGTAGAGCCCCAGAGTGAGACCAACTGGCGTTATGCAGACGAGCAGAACGTACCTAGATTATGTCTTATTAATAAACTAGACAGAACCGGGGCCTCATTTGAACGCTCGTACAAATCAATTCTAGATAGACTCACTACCAAGGCCGTGCGTATGCAGATCCCCATGGGCTTGGAGGGTGACTTTAGCGGGGTGATTGACCTCCTTAGGATGAAGGCCTACTACTTTGAAGGTGATAAGGGTATTGATATTCGCGAGGAGGAGATCCCAGCCCAGTATTTGGATGAGGCCAAGAAGTATCGCGCCGAACTTATAGAGAAGATCGTAGAGAATGATGAGTCAGCCATGAATGATTATCTAGCCGGCACAGAGCCCTCACTCGATAAGCTTAAAGCCATTTTGCGCAAAGCCGTTCTGGCGGTAGAAGTGGTGCCCGTCTACTGTGGTTCGGCTCTTAAGAACAAGGGTGTGCAACTCTTGCTCGACGGCGTGGTGGATTATCTACCAAGCCCTCTTGATGTGCCCCCAGTGGAGGGTGTAGATATGGCGGGCAATCCCGATACCCGTGTTACTTCGGATACTGCCCCCTTCTCTGCCCTCGCCTTCAAACTTCAGACAGATCCGTTCGTGGGTCAGTTGGTCTTCTTTAGAGTATATTCGGGCACGCTAGAAGCTGGTTCGTACATCCTTAACTCTCGTACAGGCAACAAGGAACGTGTGGGCCGTATGGTGCGCTTGCACGCTAACGAGCGTGAGGACGTTAAGGTAGTGCATGCTGGAGACATTGCTGCCACTTTAGGTATGAAGGATGTTAAGACCAGTGACACCTTCTGTGACCCCGAGCACCCCATTGTGCTTGACCCGATCGAGATTATGGATTCGGTTGTCTCGATGAAGATTGAGCCCAAGACCAAGGCCGATCAAGAGAAGATGGGTATGGCCTTAAAGAAGTTAGGTGACGAAGACCCGACCTTTAGAGTTAGTTCCGATCCCGAAACTTTAGAGACTATTATCTCGGGTATGGGTGAGCTACATTTGGAGATTATGTTGGATAGAATGAAGCGGGAGTTTAGTGTAGATGCCAATGCCGGCAAGCCCCAAGTAGCTTATCGCGAGACTATCACTATGGAGGCCGAGGCCGAAGGCAAGCATATCAAGCAGTCAGGCGGTCGAGGTCAGTACGGTCACGCTGTGGTTACTCTGCGTCCTCTTGCCCCCATTGATCCAGAAGCCAAGGTCAACAAGAACGCCAAGCGCTACGACGGCTTTGAGTTTATCAACTCTATTAAGGGTGGCGTTATCCCTCAAGAGTATATCCCGGCAGTAGAGAAGGGTATGAAGGAGGCAATGACACGTGGGATTGTGGCGGGCTTCCCTATGACCAATGTCTCGGCCGAGCTCACCTTCGGTTCGTACCATGATGTTGACTCTAACGAGATGGCCTTCAAGCTGGCAGGGAGCCTAGCCTTCCAAGAGGCCGCCCGTCGCGCAGGTCCTGTAATCCTTGAACCCATTATGAAGGTGGAGATCATAGTGCCAGAGAAGTTTATGGGTGATATTACTGGTAGTGTCTCAAGTAAGCGTGGTCAGATTGAAGAGATGGAGGATAGGCCGGGTGGTATTAAGGTTATCCACGCCAAGGTGCCTCTAGCCGAGATGTTTGGCTATGTTACTAACCTCCGTAGTATGACCGAAGGCAGAGGGACCTTCTCTATGACCCCCGGCAGTTACGAAATAGTGCCAAAAAATGTAGCCGAGACGATTATCACCAGTAGGAAATAAGAAAACCACTCCAAGGGGAGACCTTGGAGTGGAGATGGGGGCGGGGGAGGAGATCTAGAACTTTTGGATTCTGTCCTCGATACTATCGAGAACTCGGGAAATCTCCCTTGTGGACATGCCTCGGCAGGTTGGCACAATCCGCGCTAGGTCCCGCTCGGCCACCGGCTCACAATCCTCCATATTCGTTGCGTCTTTGCCCAACATTGCGAACAGGAGGTCGATGTGCTCCGTGGGGATCTTGAGTTTCGTTTTTAGATCTCGATAATCAAGACCCTTATTGAACATTTCATCCTCAACTCGGGCCTTTCTTGTTCTGTCTGGCATCTCGCTCTCCTTGTGTGGTTGTCGTGGCAGGTGGTGGTGTTTTTTGTCTTGTACAGAGTCCTATCTGGGTAGTATAACGAGCACAGGACTCGCCTGTGACACGTCCTGATACTTTATTTTAGTTACTTATAAT
>CAYGDD010000024.1:0-6408 GCA_964348575.1 uncultured Candidatus Saccharibacteria bacterium
GCCATCTCACCGAGCGATTCTTCGTCTGCATTAATACCAAGTAGCTTGGTGTTACGCTTTAATATTTGCTTCAACTCTTTTTCGCTATAGAACTCAAGTCGGAAGGTCCCACCCGCAAAGCGAGAGCGCAAAGGGGCCGAGATGTCGGCCATGCGTGTGGTGGCGGCTACTAGGGTAAAGGGGGGCAAGTCTAGTTGGATGGTCCGGGCCGAGGGCCCCTTGCCGATTATAATATTTAGTTTGCCCGACTCCATGGCAGGATAGAGGACCTCCTCAATAGATTTGTTAAGCCGATGGATCTCATCTACAAATAAGATATCGCCACTACCTAGATTGCTTAGGACAGAAGCGAGGTCACCCACCTTCTCTATGGCCGGGCCGGAGGTAATCCTAATTTGCGCCCCCATCTCTATGGCTACGAGGTTAGCTAGGGTGGTCTTGCCTAGTCCCGGGGGTCCGTAGAAGAGGAGGTGCTCGGCCGGATGAGAGCGCTCACGAGCGGCCGTGAGCAAAATGCGCAAGTTCTCCTTTATTTGCTCTTGGCCAACATACTCGTCCCACACGGCGGGGCGTAAAGTGGAGTCTAGGTACGAATCAGGGCCTAGCTCTTGCTTAACTATGTTGTTGTTACTTTTAGCCATTTTTTTGAGTCTTTACCCTGTACCGAACTGTGCTCTGGTGCGGGGTTGACATTGGGTATTATATATGCTAACCTTTTGCTAGTGAATTAAATAGTCGGCAATCTGTACTATGATCTATCTCGAGATAGGCAATCTCTAAGCAATTGGCTTATTAAGCTATATGGTTTTTTAACTAGGACGACCTGGTTACGCTTCGGCGTTCCTACTGGGGCTATCCTAGAAGGACGACTTCACTACAACTTCAGGTTGTAGAATTGCTTAGAGATTATCGTTTTTGAGAACATGGCTACTAACCCTCCCATTATACCACTCCAAATGAAGTTAGCTGGGCCCGAGGTTAATTAGGCCGAGGCTTATAGCTAGGGCTCGATTGACCTTGAGCAGAGCAGTCTCACTGACAGTGCCAAGTCGGCCACTTAAACGCTCCTTATCGACAGAGCGTATATGGTCTAAATGGATAACGGAGTCATTTTTTAGACCACCTTCAGGTGCTTTGATTAGTACGTTGACAGGGTATAGCTGGTCACTGCTTTTGTAACTTGTTATGGCGGCGACAATAACTATCCCACTTTCGCGATTGCCAATGTTGTTCTGAATAATAAGTGCCGGTCGAGTCTTGGCCATCTCCCTCCCGCGCACGGGATCAAATGAGACTATATGAATCTCTCCACGCCTAGGACAACCCTTTAGTGAACCTCTCTTGCCCATAGCTCTTCTTCAAGAGGTTGCCACTCTTTTGCAATACGTAAATTCGTCCGTAAATTTTGCCGATACCCCAAAGTTAGCTCCTTTGTAGACAGAGAGTTAAGAGCTTTAAATTCATTGCCAGGTAAAAATTGACCACTCTGTGCTACGCGAGTAAGCAGTAGGCGAGTGCCAGACGAGAGATCGAGGCCAGCCTTTTTAAACACTTGTTGTGCTCGGCTCTTAATCTTTTTATCAATTCGCATTTGAAAGGTAGTGCTCATATGTAAGTATGTTATCAATCTGTATTGACAATGTCAATACAGTTAACAATTAGTAGATTTAACAAGTTTATGATAAGTCTACCACTCTTGCTAGTTCTTCTATGGTGGTCAGGCCTTCTAGGACCTTCATTATGCCGTCTTCGGCTAATTGGGGGATCTTTTGTTTCCTGGCTATGGCCCAGATTTCGCGTTCGCTTGGATTCTTATCTAGCAAGGTCTCTATATCGTCGTTAATCAAGATAAGCTCATATACACCCATGCGCCCTTTGTAACCTATGCCACTACACTTAGTACAGCCTACAGGCGCTTTAAGCTTATCTGGCACAACTACTTCTATCTCAATTTCTTTGAGACTAGTTACTTGTTTGTTGATAATAGCAAGTTGCTCGTCCGTGGGGTCAACATCTTGACTGCAAGTTTTGCACAGTCTTCTAATTAGCCTTTGGGCCATGGCCACATTAAGGGCGGGGCCCAAGACCTTAGGGTTAACCCCAAGGTCAATCAGGCGGGGGATAGTACCGGCGGCGTTGTTGGTGTGCAAGGTTGAGAAGACAAGGTGACCCGTGAGAGCCGCGTCTACGGCTGTGCCCGCTGTCTCGTTATCGCGGATCTCACCCACCATGATAATGTCAGGGTCCTGACGCATGGCGCTCTTGAGCCCTTCAAAAAATGTGTAACCTTTCTTCTGGTTTACTTGTGTCTGTACCACTCCCTCCACGTGGTATTCGATCGGATCTTCTATAGTAATAATCTTCACTCCGGGGTTGTTCACCTCTTTGATAAAGGTGTAGAGGGTTGTGGTTTTGCCCGAGCCTGTAGGGCCGGTATTTAAGATCAAACCGTTGGGCTTACCTATCTCACGCACCATAATGTCTAGCATTAGTTTACTCATACCTAATTGAGCGAGAGTGACCTTGATGGAGTCGGGATCAAGGATACGCAACACAGCCGACTCACCATAGGCTCCTGGGATAATCGAGGTGCGGATGTCTACCGCGCTCTCGCCGGTGGCAACGCTAAAGCGTCCATCTTGACGTGAGCTCTCCACATTGAGCTTGAGAGCCGAGAGGAGCTTGATACGAGATATGAGCAGTTTATATATATGTGCGTTAAAGGTGGCGATATCGTGTAGTAATCCATCCAAGCGGAAGCGCGCTTTAACAAGAGACTCCTCTGGCTCAAGATGGATGTCTGAGGCGCCGAGGGCAATAGCGCTAGCCAGCAAGGCTTCGAGTGTGTCAGTAGTGCGAGTGCCACTCTTTGCAGTAACCAGCTCTCTGACTACTTTGCTTGCATCGCTTATGGTGTGTACATCCTTGGAGAAGTTGGCGATAGCATCAGCCGAGATGTCGATCTGGCCGATCTTGGTGCGTTCAATTCTTTGGATATCTTCATAATATTTCCAAGCTCGCTCAAGACTAAGTTCGGTAGCGACGAAGAGCTTTGGGATAAAGCCAGCCTTTTCTAAACGCGCGATTAGGGCTACAACTTCTGCCTTGGTGGGAGAGAAGGCGGCCACACTAATACTCTTACCTGCCATCTGGTAAGCTGCCACTTTAAGGGCTCTAGCCTCATGCTCTTCTATCTCGGCTAAGGCGTCTGGACTAACAGAGACAAGGGTTAAGTCTACATAAGGTATACCAGTGCTATCAGATATCATCTGGGCAAAGTGTTCGGCCTCCTTGTGGCGAAGCTCTAGCGAGCGTCGCAATTGTTTATCTTCGTCAAAGTGTACTGGCATATAACTAGTATAACGCATAAAAAAGAAAAATTTTTTTAGACTAGGGAAAACTATTTGGTTAGGGTTGACCCCGTCCTTGCTAGCGACGGGGTTGACAAATGGCTCAATAAGTATAGTTTTGCAGATAGAATCGGTATCAAAAATAAACGACACTAATGTAAATTGGCCACAAGGCCACAACCAAGGAGGTAACGTATGGCCAAGAGATTGGCCGCAATGCTCGTAGTCGCATCTGCTGTGCTCTGTGCGGTGTCTGCCTATGCAGGCAAGGCTAGCGTAGAGGAGGCTGACTACTCACCATCGAGGCTACAGATGTGGAGTCCCAAGAAGATCTCGCGAGCCCCCTTCGGCCCGCCATCAAGGGATAAGGAGAGTGCCGCGAGCCAATACAACAAGGCTGTCATGCTTGGTGCCATCTCCAAGTTTGTCGGTCGCGAGGTGACCCACAAGGAGTCTGTCACAGAGAGTGATGTGGAGACTCTTGTAGTGCCTGCCGGCACTATTGCAAGCAGGATGGCTGGTATGCAAGGTGAGGACGAGAGTGCCGAAGTGATCTATCGCGGACCTTTCCGTTTTGCCGAGGCCACTACAACATACGTTGTGCGTAAGTGGGGCGTGCCAGTTGGCATGATCCCTACTTGTTCCAATCCTTGGACTGGTGTCATCCCTGATGCCCCCATGCAAGGCAAAGACGGAGCACCCGGTCCAAAAGGAGACAAGGGCGACATGGGCCGAACTGGCCAAAAGGGAGACAAGGGCGACATGGGTGCCAAGGGACAAGGCTGTAAAATCCTCGGCATTGGCTGTGGGACGGCGATCGGAGCAGTTGTTGTTGGTGCTGTCACAGCTGTTATGTGCGCTACGCATACTGGTATATGCAAGGAGGACAAAGCTCGTGACTGCGCATCTGGCCACTGCCTCGTAGAGCCGGTGTACTCTGGCTTCCATATTTCTCTTGGAGCAAGGTTCTGAGTCCGTCGGGCTCAAGGAGATTCAAAGTGCGAAAGATAATTTTTGCAACACTCTTCTTCATTGCCTGTGGCGGAAGCCCAACTGGCCCCGAGAGGTTTCGGGGCTATGATCACATCGAGTTCGCCTGGCAGTCTGCTACCCTTGTGGTGGCCAATGCCATGGGGCGAGTTGGCATGAGACCATCTGACGGTTGTCAGTTCGGACATTGGGGTTCAGGCATCTGGCTCAACGAGGAAAGCCAAAGGTACAATATCGGGGACCTCAATGATTTTATCACCGCCGATACAGGTAGCGTGGCTTTGGTTTGCAGAGATGGGGGCGAGCAGTTCAAGTGCTTCGGCATTATGCCAGCATGTCCATATGTCTGCGACACTTGCCGACCATGTGAGAACTGCCAGCCTAGGGTCAGCATCCATGTTCCCGCGCCTGTTCCAAGTTGTGGTAGTTGTGGGACAGTTACACCTCCGCCAGCTCCAATTCCTCCCGTGGTAGAGCCAGTGTGTGCACCAGTAGTGATTGATTGGTCGCCCAAGACGGCCACAGTGCAGGTTGGGCAATCCATCACCTTCACCTACTCGGCCCCCAATGCGGACGTTTGTCACATTGGCTGGGAGGGCGGGACCACTTCGCCAAGCGGACTTCCGCCGTCGGGGAGCTATGCAGTCAGCTTCCCGTATGTGGGCAACAAGTCTACGGTGTCGTTTACCTGCACCTGTGCCAAAGGAGGATCGAGTTCGATTGATCAAAAATTTAGCGAGGTGCAGGTGTTGCCGTAAGACTAGCTAGGGTGATTGAGGGAGGTTATCAAGGCGGGCAAGGAGCATTCCTTACCCGCCGTTTTTATTAACAATCGTGTTGATAATTGGCTGGATTCGTTTACTATGGGGATGTAAGTACAAAGTATCGGCCCAGAGGTGTTGTCCTTGACAAGCCCCAGCATTGTGTGCTAGAATCACAGAGTTCAAAAAATAACAAAAATATGACTAAAAATATGAAGTTTAATAAGATTTTCACTCTAGGCCTTTTGGCCGTATTGACTGTTGGGGCTTTAGCTCTGCCTGTGCCCAGTGTCACAGAGGCGGCCTCTTTCGCTTGTCCGATACCAGTGCCTGCTGGCGCTACTGTGGTCACTTTTGCAACTAATGATGGCCCGGGGTCTAGTTGGCTTTTGGCCACACAATCTACAGGTGTTTTCCCTGTTAGTCTTTCAGTGGGTAAGTACAAGATTTCTCTGGCTTACTATGATACTCACCCCAACAATCCCGACCAAGCCAACGAGCAGTACTATGTAAGTTTGCTAAATGGTTCTACTGTTGTTGCCAACTCAAATGCCAGTAACGATTTGCCCAACAACATCAACATGTCATGGAATACTGTTAACTCCTCGCTTAACCTAACCAGCGCTGTTAACGGCCTTAAAGCTATCCACGCCTATACTGCCATCCCTGGTGGCAATAGCATTTTGCCGGTGTGCGCTGTCTTTGAGCGCTTGGCCGACCCAGTGGTCCCGGCTCCAACCGTAGACATCAAGGCCAACGGCTCTGATGGTCCGATTACTATTGCCTACAACACTAGTGCTAATATTACCTGGACTTCAAGTAATGCTACTGCGTGTTCGGCTTCAGGAGCTTGGAGTGGTGTTAGGAATATAAATGGAAGTGAGGTATCAATACCACTTACTACGACTCGAGCTTTTACCATACTTTGTACTAACTCCGCTGGTGTTTCCGCTTCGGACTCAGTCACGGTTAACGTTAATCAAGCGCCTATCCCACCTCCAACCGTAGTTATCTCGGCTGATCCTAACCCAATTAATTACGGCAGTAGGACTAATCTTACTTGGACAAGCACTAACGCCGTCTCTTGTGTAGCTTCAAATGGTTGGAGTGGGGCCAAGCCAATCGGGACCAATCAAGTTGAGCTCACCAATAACCTTTTCACTACTACTACCTTCACTATTACTTGTAGTAATTCGGTTGGAGTAACTGCCGTGCATTCAGCTATTGTTAATGTGCTTGCAGAGCCCCAGCTCCCCACCGTAGACATCAAGGCCAACGGCTCCGACAACCCAGCCCCCATCGCCTCT
>CAYGDD010000024.1:6508-10354 GCA_964348575.1 uncultured Candidatus Saccharibacteria bacterium
GATAGCGTGACGGTCAATATTGCTACCAACAACACCATCGCTGTTACCCTTACTGCCAACCCTAGCACTGTTAATCAAAACGGCTCCACCAATCTTAACTGGACCTCTACTAACGCGGTCTACTGTTACGCAGACGGTGGTTCAAGTACATGGTTTGGCAACAAGGTCACTGGCACAGGCAGTGAGACAATCAACAATTTGCAAAATACCCAAACCTTCGGCATCACCTGTGCTAATAGTAACGGCAACACTGCTCGAGCTACGGCGACGGTGGTGGTGAATCAAGCTCCCGCCAACCCCACCGTAGACATCAAGGCCAACGGCTCCGACAACCCAGCCCCCATCGCCTCTAATACTCAAGCCATCCTCTCGTGGGTCTCTACTGGCGCTACTTCCTGTAACGCCTCTGGCGCTTGGAGTGGCTTCCGCAACACCAGCGACACCTCTTTCCCCACCAACCCCCTCACCAGCGCATCCACCTTCACCATCACTTGTACAAACGCCACTGGCCAGAGTGCTACTGATAGTACGACTATCACCGTAGATGGTAATAACAATACCTTCAACTACCCTCCTACCCTTAACTTCTATGCTAATCCTACTCAAGTACCACAGGGCAATAACTCAACACTATACTGGAACTCAACCAACACTGACTACTGTATAGCCTCGGGCGATTCGCAAGCACTTTGGAATGGCAACAAGAGTACTAATGGTACGCAAGTTGTAGGCCCAATCAACTTTTCCCATAACTTTGTCCTAACCTGCTACGGTCCGGGAGGTTCTGTAGTCCGCAATGCAAGTGTTATCCCTACGGGTCAAGTACTTGGTGCGGCCACTCCTGTGCTTAACATCTATGCTACTCCAGCCCCGGTACAATACGGAGCCCAGTCAACCGTGTATTGGAGTTCTGCCAACGTAACTTCTTGTAACGCCTCTGGAGATTGGATCGGCTACAAGAGCACTTCGGGTCAGCAAGTTACTCAAGCCCTCTTTAGCGACAAGACTTACACACTAACCTGTTATGGACCTGGCGGGACTATTACCCGCTCGGCTGTCGTGCCTGTGATTGTGCCTACTTACGTCCCCCCAGTTGTTATCCCGGGAGTAGTGCAGGGCACTAGTGGTACTTACTCTGCAGTAATACAAAAGACGATAGAGAATCTTACCACTAACGCCAAGGGCTCAACCGTAACCGCTCGTCCGGGGCATCAATTACGTTACGAGATTATAGTACGTAATACCGGTACTCTAACCTTGCGCAACTTAGTTGTGACTGACAAGCTCACAGATAAAGTAGAGATTATTGAGGCTTCAGACAACGCCACTTATGATTATGCTAATAGGACTGTAACTTGGAAGATAGGCTCACTAGCACCTAGCGCCGAGAAGAGGCTTACGCTCTTGGTGCGGGTGGTCCAGTGTGATACAGATATCCAGATTGAGAACCGGGCTACATTGACCAACTCCCAGATCAACGAAGTTACTTCCAACAACACTGTGGCAGGTATATCGGCTGGGGCCTTCGCAGTAACAATAGAGAACCCTGCTCCAGTGGTGGCTCCAGGCGATAATGTTACATATACAATTAAGTACAAGAACGATAGTGCCACGACTGTGCGCGGGGCAATCCTAGATGTGTACATCCCATCAGGTATGCTTATCGAGGGCTACTCTCAAACTTGTTCTGTCTCGGGCAATACTGTCCGCCTTAATATCGGCGAGGTAGCTCCAGGGCAGAGTGGTCAAGTGCAGGTTATCGGCAAGATTGATAAGGGCGTCCTCCAAGGTGAGGTGCTAACTACTCGGGCGGTGGTCTCGTACAATGAGGCAGGCGTGGCCAAGGAGTCGGCCGGTTCAACTACTTCTGTTGTAGACCACAATGGTAGCAATATCACAGGGAGCGGTAATCTAGGCAGGGCTACTTCGACCGGCCTCTCCTTCTTGCCGGACACCTTCTTTGGCTGGCTCTTACTCTTACTACTTATAATTATCCTTGCAATGTTCTTGAAGCGCTTACTAACCAAAGACGAGGAAGAGAAGAAGAAGTAAGGATAGAACATAGAACTTAGAACTTAGTTAGCAAACCGCACTCGACAAACCGAGTGCGGTTTGCTAGTTTGACTCGTGGAGGGAAAGGACTATGACATCCATAGAGAGGCAGGTTTACGACATTACTGTCTTTATCGCCAGCATAATGAAGACCCTACCCAAGAGCCATATGGGCTACTACTTCGACAAAGATATTGAGCACAACGGCCGGGTGCCCAGAGAGAAGGCCTACGTTGTGATCATGCTGGATAACTGGCGGCGCGTTGCTCGCGCTTGCAAAGGTAACAGTGTCACAACCACAGAGCTCAAAATCCGCGAAGTACAGGAGGAGATGGTCAGACTCGGTTTCGCCGTTGATAGCTTCGTGGCTGACGGTGTCTGGAATAACGAGTCAGACTGGAGTTTAGACATGGCGGTGGAACTAGGGGTCGCCAACTGGGAGGCGGTGACCACTTGCCCCAAGTGTGGCTTCATGCTCGACACACTGGAGCACCTCACCATGTGCACCAAGCCCTCACCCCGCTAAGCCCCATCACAAGCCAAGAGGCCGGCTTCCACATCTGGAATCCGGCCTCGTTTTATTTACTCACAAAGTCTTGATTCTGGTGCCAAACTTGAGTAGTATATAAATATGAGCACAGAAACAATATCAAAAACTGAATACAACTCTTTACTTCGAGATCATCAGAAACTAGTCACCAAGGTATCACTCCTTGAGTCGTTGGTCGGAGATTTGGTGCAGGATGAAGGGGAAGAAGTAAACCCAATTTATCTCAAAAAATGGGAAAAAATAAACAAAGAAATGGATAAAGGTAAAGGCAGGAGATTTAAAACAGTTGCAAGTTTTAAAAAGTATTTGAAGAACTTATAGATTTGGCATGGCTGACTACACTATAGTTGTTAGTCCCAATCTCGAACCAATACTCAATAAATTAAAGAAGCGGAAACCAGATTTGTATTTAGAACTAAGCAAGCAAATGCTCAAAATCGCTCGCGAGCCATATTTCGGCAAACCGATGCGAAATGTGCTTAGTGGTTCTCGACGCATTCAAATAGGCTCGTCGGTGCTCTTATATGCAATTAAAAATTCCGAAGTACACCTTCTTGATTTCGATCATCATGATAAAATATACAAAAAGTATGAGTAAAAAGCTTTGTACTATAACTAAAGATGAGATACCCGCATTGGCTAAAGAGCTTTTAGAAGAATTGAGAGCTCGGGACTCTCAGTCACTTGGTTACCAGGTAACCAAGTTGGAGACAGTTGGCCATGCCACGGTCCTCGGCTTCCGGGGAGAGTTGGGGGCGGGTAAGACTACTCTCACCCAAGCTATTGCTCGTGAGCTATGTATTACCGAGCATGTTACAAGCCCTACGTTTATTCTGGAAAGAGTTTATAAAATTGATCCATTAAGTCATTGTTTGCAAATTTCAAATTTCTCATTTCATCATTTAATCCACATAGATGCTTATCGCATAGACAGCGAGAGCGAGCTCTTACAGTTGGGTTGGGCCGAGCTGGTGGCCGAGCCCACTAATCTTATTATAGTAGAGTGGCCGGAGCGCATAGCTAGCGCTATGCCAGTAGACACTCTCTATGTAGACTGCAAGCACGTAGACGAGCTCAAACGCGAAATCAGCTGGTAGTCGGGTTGACCCCCCTCAGTGGGGTTGACCCCGTCGCACGCGAGCGACGGGGAGTTGAGTTCATCCAAAAGGCTTCAACAGACGTAGTGGGTGAAGTTTGGCATAAGGTAGTAGCATTGGCAGGAGAGTGATTGAGCATATATAGAC
>CAYGDD010000025.1:0-1701 GCA_964348575.1 uncultured Candidatus Saccharibacteria bacterium
GTTGGTCTCCTATCTGCTGCAGGCGTCGATTCTTGAGGAAATTCGCTTCTAGTACGAGAGGACCGAAGTGAACTGACCTCTGGTGTACCAGCTGTTCTGCCAAGGGCAACGCTGGGTAGCTATGTCGGGTATGGATAACCTCTGAAAGCATCTAAGAGGGAAGCCAGTTCCAAGATTAGAAATCGTTAAGACCCGTGAGAGATGATCACGTTGATAGGCTTTAGGTGTACGCACAGCAATGTGTTGAGCCGAGAAGTACTAATTCGTCCATAGATTTCTTATTAGGAAAACGCACATCAATTATTTATTTCTACTGTTTGAGCATATTGTTCTGGTGATTTGACGCGGTGGTCACACCCGTTCTCATTCCGAACACGGAAGTTAAGCACCGTAGTGCCGATGATACTTGTCTTTGACAGGGAAAGTAGGTAATCGCCGGAACAATGCTCTCAAGCGCCTAGATTTACAGAGTTGCCCCATCTTGGGGCTATTCTGCTATAATCTATGCTATATGAGTCCCATTAGAAGTTAAGTAGCGGGGCTCTAATAATATGAAAGTTTGTTTACAAGAAAGTAAATTTATACTTCTAGCGGGATGAGTGTTTGGTCCACAAGGAGACAATTAGCCTTTGTCGCATTCTTCGTAGTGCTACTTGCTCTTGGAGTAGCTGGCTTACTCTACTTCAATCAAGAAGTACCCACATGCACAGATGGCCTAACTAACCAAAGTGAGCTAGGAGTTGATTGTGGTGGTCCGTGTATCCGCATATGTCCCGTAGAAACTAATGAGTTAGTGATACTCTGGACGAGGATCTTTAAGGTGCGCGAGGGCGTCTATGACGTAGCCGCTCTAGTAGAGAACCCTAACCCATTTGGCGTAGTGAGTGCTGACTACAAGATTAGAGTCTACGATGCAGATAATCTTCCAGTCAAGGATATAGAAGGGTCCACTTACCTTAATCCTCACGAGAGATTCCTTGTGTTTGAACCTAACGTTGATGTTGGCTTTAGGACACCAACACGAGCCTTCTTAACCTTCGACAATGATCTCGATTGGCGTCGCTTAGGCCCAGCAAGAAAGCCAGATTTAAGAGTGGGCTCGTATGTAATTACCAACACCCCAATTTTGTCACTCAAAAGCTCTGTCAATAATATGTCTATATTTAATGTCGAGAATGTTGAAGTTGTGGCCATCCTCTCAGACGGACAAGCCAACGCTACCCATGTTAGTCGGACGTTTATAGATTCGCTTAATGAAGATGCGACTAAGGAGATTGTCTTTACTTGGCCTAACGTCAAGGATGATAAGGTGGTAGGAGTGCTTATTTTGCCAAGAGTTGACTTGGTAACGGCTAACTTATTAGCGAGGTGAGCACAGGATGCGAGATGGCGTAAGGCAGTTGGGAGGGATTGATTGGTTGCTACTTCTTGCTACCTTACCCATATTAGGCGCCGGCTTACTTACTATGAGTTCCTTTGACGGGGATAATTACTTCTTTTCACGACAACTTATTTGGATACTTATATCTTTACTTATCTTTTTCATTGCCAGTGTTATAGATTGGCGCTTCCTGCGACGTACTTATGTCATTGTCATTTTATATGTATTGGCTTTTGTCTCTTTAATAACTCTATTCCTGTTTGGCTCAGTTCTTAAAGGGGCTCAGAGTTGGTACTCTTTCGGCCTCTTTGCTGTCCAAC
>CAYGDD010000025.1:1711-10055 GCA_964348575.1 uncultured Candidatus Saccharibacteria bacterium
AAGTATATGAGTCGAAGACATATAGAGATTGCCAATTATCGACATATCATTGTCTCGGGCGTATATGTGGCGGTCCTGTTCATCGTTGTTCTGGCTCAGCCAGATTTTGGTTCGGCCATAATACTCTTATTAATTTGGCTGGGCATGATCCTCGCCGCTGGCATATCGCCCAAGCACCTTGCTGTGCTTGTGGGGTTGGGAGTCGTTGCGATAAGTTTGCTCTGGATGTTTGTTTTTGCCCCTTATCAGAAGGAGCGATTGTTAACCTTTATAGACCCCACGCGCGATATCCGTGGTTCGGGCTATAACGCCTTCCAGTCTGTGGTGGCGGTGGGTTCTGGTGGATTAGTGGGTAAGGGTGTAGGTTACGGCACACAATCTAGGTTAAACTTCTTGCCAGAGTTCGAATCAGATTTTATCTTCGCTGCCTACTCCGAAGAGTGGGGGCTCGTCGGCAACCTTCTGCTCTTTGCCTTCTTCGGGATTATTATCTGGCGCATTCTTGCCAATGCCAAGAATGGTTCAACCAACTTCGAGATTATTTATGGTGTAGGCGTAGGCGTGTTTATTATGTCCCACTTTATGATTAATGTGGGTATGAATATCGGCATTATGCCCGTCACTGGCGTCACCCTCCCCTTTATGTCATACGGTGGCTCGCACCTAGTGACAGAGTACTTGGCCCTAGGCATATTGATGGGTATGCGCAGGTATGCCCGGCCTGTCCACGCCGAAGACGCCGAAAGGGAATTCCTCGGCCCCACCTAGCCCGAAGGGTTACCCTTCGGGAATGAGCAATGTTCCAATTTGCAAACAGGCCAGGCTTTTTATCTGTATAAACTATAAGTCTGAGCGAGAAACTTCTCGAAAGAGAAGGACTTAGACACTTGTTCTTTAAATCTTTTTCCTAAGTCTACTCGAAGACTACGGTCCTTTATTAATACATTTAGACAGCGGGCTAATTGTTCAGAATCTTTACGAGGTATCAGCATTCCTTCATTCGCAATAATTTGTGCCACCCCGCCCACATCCGTTGCGATAGATGGTAAGGCAGCTTGGGCCGCCTCAAGCAAGGTGTAAGGGAGGCCTTCTTTAAGCGAAGGAAGAACAAAAATATCAAAAGCCTTCAGATATTTGCTGGCATCAGGTAAAGAGCCAACTAGCTTGACTCTATCCTCGAGGTCGAACCTTTGGATCAGATTCTTGAGGTCTGACCTTAACTCGCCCCCACCAATTATTATCATTTGCCAATCCAGAGCTTTTAACCTGTCTAGAGCTTCAATGAGATACGCTTGACCCTTGTTCTTGTGTAGTTCTGCAATTGTACCGATCCAGAGCTGGTCTCTGTTCCCGAGGTCGAACCTTTGGCCCAGATTCTTAAGGTCCGACCTCAAAAGAAGTTTCTCGCGGGCAGTTTGGCTGTCGTAAAAATCAACCTGATCTATAGCATTGTGAATCAAGTGCATTCTGTGTCCGACAAACCACATTCGCCTTCCCTGGAAATAGTCAGGGTTGTTTATTGTAATAGTTATGTCGGCAAATAGACTTGTGAGCCAGGAGAATTTGTACATGAGCAAGCGCGCGAACCAGTTGCGATCTTCGTTGAAGGGCCAACCGTGCGCTGTGAATACACAGCGCAATTTGCAAGGAGCAATTTGAAATTTGCAAATAATACGATAACAAAAGCAAGCAAAGGCACCTAAGCCGGCTAGCTTGCTTGAGTTTACATGCAAGACATCAGGCTTCTCTATCTTGATGATTTTAAAAAGTCTAAACAGGAGTTTAATATCTTTTAGTAAAGCTAAATCACGTCCTGCTTCAGGCAGGGGAATGACTCTGACATTTTTCGCACGCAACTTTTGCTCAAGCAATCCCTCACCATTTAGCCCGCCAGCGGCGGGACCACAAGCTACTACAGCCTCCCACTGGTCCGCGCGCCCAGCGAAGCCTTGGCGAAGTTGGGTAGCTAGATCATACACGTACCTTTGGGCTCCGCCCCAGTTGGATTTGGTGATTAGGTACAGAACCTTGCTTTTGCGCTGTTTATCCATAGTATTACTAACTATAACATAAGGCTGTTATACTAGTTGACATGATTAGCAAAGCGACAAATTATGCGTACTACCTACTTATTGGCGATCTAGCCAGCTTTGTTGTGGGCATATCCTTGGCTTTGGTAATCCGTTCTGGAGGCTGGCCGAGGTTAGAACTACTTACCTTACATATATTCCCATTCTCAATCATCTTTATTTTGTGGGTTATTGTTTTCTATATTGCTAGTCTCTACGACATGCGGTCATTCTTGCTCCGAGGCATCCTAGTGAAGCTGATTGTCAATGCTCAACTTGTAAACAGTGGAGTTGTAATTCTACTTTTCTACTTCTCGCCCAGCTTCTTGATTACGCCCAAGACTGTCTTAGTCTTAGACCTTATTATCACTCTAGCCTTACTTATTACTTGGAGACTCTTCTTTTGGCGACACATCCACAAAGGTAGTGGCGAAGCCTTATGTATTGTTGGTGACAGTCAAGTGGCTCAGGAATTAAGCAAAGAGTTTGCCACCCATAAGTACGGCGTCTCTCTTGTTAGTGACCCTAGCAAAGCAAGTATCATCGTCTTTGACATGAGTGCCACAGACATTAACAAGCTCGAGCAAGACTTCTTACCCTTACTTAAGTCTAATGTGCGCTTCTTTGACTTAGGGCGTACCTATGAGGAGATCTTCGGTAGGGTAGCACTGTCAATGGTAGATGCAAGGTGGTTGTTGGAGAATATTTCGCTCGCTCCCAAGACTGCCTATACTATCCTCAAGCGCATCCTGGACGTAATTATTAGTTTACCTCTCTTCCTGATTAGCATCGTGCTGTATCCCCTCATTTTTATATTTCAGCAAATTGAGACTAAGGGTCCGATCTTTTACATTGCCAACAGGGTGGGTAAGGATGACAAGCAGATACCCATAATTAAGTTCCGTACTATGACCGGCGTAGACTTCGATAAGCCCGAACTCAAGACTCTGCACAAGGTGACGCGCGTAGGCGCATACTTGCGTATGACACGTTTGGACGAGTTGCCACAGTTGTGGAATGTCATCAGGGGTGACTTGTCTCTTGTAGGACCTAGACCAGAGTTCCCCTCACTTGTAGAGCATTACGTAGCAGAGGTGCCGTACTACAACACTAGACACATTGTTAAGCCAGGTCTATCGGGCTGGGCTCAAGTCAACGATTATCTTGTGCCAAGGGGCGAGGCTGATGTTGAGCTTACTAAACGTAAGATTGCTTACGACTTATATTACATCAAGAATCGCTCTTTCCTACTAGACCTCAAGATTGCCCTCAAGACTATTAAGACTTTAATATCTCGAGCTGGAGCTTAAGTAAACAACCATGATTTTAGATGGCAAGACTATATCGCATGAGATAGTTAGTCAGCTCAAAGAGCGGGTAGTCAGATTGCATGCACAACTTAAGATACTTGTGATCTTGGTGGGGGAAGGTCCGGCTTCGTTGTCATTTATTAATCAGAAGAAGAAATTTGCAGACAAGATAGGCGTAGAATTCAAGTTAGTGCATTTGCCAATTGAGACCACAGAGCAAGAGATAATTAATCATATAAAGTTAGCTAACTCTGATATAGAAGTAAGTGGCATAGTAGTGCAGTTGCCCTTACCTAAGAATATAAACAGAGCCAATGTCTTAAATAGCATTGATGTTATCAAAGATCCAGATGTCTTGTCGTCTGAGGCGTATGCTGGGTACATTGCAGGCAAGAGCGCTATTTTCCCCCCCGTGGTGGGAGCTGTGGCAGTGTTACTAGATAAGACGGGAGTGAATATGAGCGATAGCGACATTGCTGTAGTTGGTTATGGTCGTCTCGTGGGTGAGCCTGTCGGGGCGTGGCTTAAGAGTAAGGGCTTAGAGTATGTGGTAGCAACCGAGGAGACTACTAATCTTAAAGCCGTGCTTAGTAATGCAGATGTCATTATAACCGGCGTAGGCAAGCCACATCTCATAACAAAAGATATGATCAAAGCTGGAGCAATCTTACTAGACGCCGGCACTAGCGACTTACCCAGAGACCCTAGTGCCCTATCTACTACACCCTCTAAAATATCAGGAGACATAGACCCGGCCTGCGCAAATAAAGCAAGCTACATGTCGCCCGTGCCTGGGGGCATAGGCCCCGTAGCTGTAGCCATCCTCTTCGCTAACCTCCTCACCCTCTCCCTTAGCCGACGGTCCGCTAAGTAGCTACTCCAGCATTAAATCTTTAAGCTCCTTATAATCCTTACGCTTAGACAGCATGTAAGGTAGATTATCGAGCGCAAACTTCGAGTAATTATGAGGCTTAGTAAATTGTTCGGTTAGAATCTCCTTTTCGCAGATCCCAGGATTGTTTACGGAGTACTCACTCCAACTCGAACGCACCAACTTAGCCGACGGTCCGCTAAGTGAGTGTACTTTGTCGTTAAGATTTACGTACGCACTTACGTGAAGCAGGTAGTCGTTGCTAGTTATATGTTTGGCCTTAAAGCGTCCTTGCCACAGAGAGCCAGTGCGCTTGTATTTATGATTAAAGTGCCAGGAATGTCCACCGCAGAGTCTGTGCATAAACTTACTAATGCCATTCTTTACATTTTGTCGAATAACCATGTGGAAATGATTTGGATTAAGACAATAGGCGACAATATCAACAAGCTTCTTTCCACGCTTTCTTTTGGGATCAAATGAGAGGGAATACAAACTGCCTGTGAGCTTGGTGTCATTAAAAATATTAAGACACTGAACAAATCGATCGGAATCAAATTTATCCTCGACTATGTTGCGGTGGTCCACCCCACGATTATAAACGTGGTAGTACTCGCCCTCGCTCAAGACTAAATTGCGATAACCCATGTTCTAAGTGTATCACTTAGCCGACGGTCCGCTAAGTGTGGGTGGGGATAGGAAAAGAGGCGGGACTCGCAGGTAAAAAATCATGCGCATATATATCTGTCAAGTTGAAAATTGCTTGGGGGTCGGGTAGGATAGTCAGGTAAATTATGAACAAGGCACGAGTAACGGCTATTTTTATACTTTTGATTGGGGGGGCTTTAGGCTACTTTGTTTATGCTAGTCAAGCTTCAGATTCGGCTTACAATTTCAAACTCGGACTAGATCTTAAGGGCGGGACGCAACTTGTGTATAAAGCAGATTTGAGTAAAGTGCTTGATAGGGATGTAGCTGACTCCATGGATGCCCTGCGCGATGTGGTGGAACGTCGGGTAAACCTCTTCGGTGTTGCCGAACCCAATGTGCAAACCCAGACCGTAAGTGTGGGCGTCGAGAACACAGAACGTCGCCTCGTGGTAGAGTTACCTGGCGTAACCAACATAGACGACGCTATTGCCCTGATTGGCCAGACCCCGATCCTCGAGTTTAAAACTGAGCGTGATCCCTTGGAGCGCGACAAAATTCTTGCCCAGATCAAAGTAATCCAAGACAAACAGAAAGCAGGCGAGGACATCAGTGCGTTAATTAGTGACATCCAAGACCCATACTATGTAGATAGCCCCTTAACGGGTAGGTATCTTAAGCGGGCTCAAGTGGAGTTCTCTGGTCAGACGGGCCAACCCCAAGTCTCACTTGTGTTTGACCAAGAGGGGTCAGACCTATTTGCCAGTATTACCAAGGCCAATGTCGGCAAGACTGTGGCAATATATCTAGACGGTCAGCCCATCTCTACTCCCACAGTGCAGGCAGAGATTACCGGTGGCACAGCCCAGATTACCGGTGGCTTCACCCCACAGGAAGCCAAACAACTAGCCGGACGACTTAACTCGGGCGCTCTGCCTATACCTATCGTGCTTGTAGCTACAGCCAAGATCGGGGCCACCCTTGGCGAAGGGGCGCTCGCCAAGGGTCTGCAGGCTGCTATGTATGGCTTCCTCGCCGTGGCCCTCTTCCTTATATTGTGGTATCGCGTACCAGGACTTGTTGGGGCCTTGTCGCTTGTCATATACGGCGCTATTGCTTTGACTGTCTTTAAGCTTATACCCATTACCCTTACCTCGGCTGGTATCGCAGGCTTCGTCCTCTCGATTGGCATGGCCGTAGATGCCAACGTCCTCATCTTTGAACGTCTTAAAGATGAGAAGAGGAAGGGTAAGCAGTTAGGCGCGGCTTTGGAAGATGGCTTCACCCGAGCTTGGACAAGTATCCGCGACTCCAACATCTCAAGTCTTATTACTGCTAGTATCCTCTTCTGGTTCGGCACGAGTATGATCCAAGGCTTCGCTCTTACTTGGGCTATCGGTATCTTGACCTCGATGCTAAGTGCAGTCTTTATTACCAAGAGACTTATGCGGGCCTTATACAGTTCATAATATGTTCGTAATTAAACACAAAAATATCTTCTTTGCCATCACTGCCCTGCTTATGCTAGCTTCCATTATCGTAACGGTATTGTGGCGACCTAACTTATCTATTGAGTTTACCGGAGGGACTGTGCTCGAGGGCGAGTACACAGATAGCCGGCCGGATGTAGTACTAATTAAAGAGCAACTTGGTGCTAGCTTTGAGACAGCTAAGGTCCAGCCGGTGGGAGACAAAGGTTTGCTTGTGCGTACTCGAGACCTGGGTGCAGAGGAACACAGAGCAATCTTAGCTAGTCTTACATTCGGAGATAATATCTTCACCGAGAATAACCTTTCTACTATTGGCCCCTCTATCGGCACAGAGTTGCGTAGTAAGGCCCTACTCTCACTCGTATTAGTGCTTAGTATCATTATCCTCTTCATTGCCTTTGCCTTCCGTTCGGCTAGTATGGTGGTAAGCTCATGGAAGTTCGGCCTCTCGGTTATTGTATGCCTTGTGCACGACATATTTGTACCCACGGGCGTGTTCGTAATCTTATCGCACTACTTTGTAGGCTACGAGATTGACACCCTATTTGTTACTGCCCTCTTGGCCATTTTGGGTTACTCGGTAGCGGATACTATTGTGGTCTTTGACCGTATCCGTGAGAATTTAAAACTCGAGATCAAGGAATCCTTTCCGGAGTTGGTGGGGCGCTCGCTTAGTGAGACCTATACTCGTTCTATTAATACTTCCTTTACTACTATACTCGCGGCTCTTGCCATCTTCTTCTTCGGTGGCGAGACTACACGCCACTTCGCCCTAATGCTTGCAGTGGGCATAGCCGCAGGCACATATTCGTCTATCTTGCTGGCATCGCCTTTCTTAGTGCTTATCTCTGGCAAGAAATAAGGAACTTGATTATTTTTATCTTAGGTGTAGCATTAATTACTGGAGCCCGGTGTCTAGCAGGGCTAGAAAGAGGGGAAGCTAGATGGCGAAAAACGGGAATGGGAGTAAGCTGGGCCACATGTCGACATTACCACAAGGGCGCGCCCTGGCTGACGCATTCTGTCAGAATTGCATAGCCGAAGTGGGTACGGAGATGGTGGGGGATAAGCGTGTTTTCCAAGACCACAGGTCAAACGCAAGAGTCTGCAGGAATGCTGGCAAGCCGGTTCCCGAGCTCTTGCTGGTATGGCCTGGCGGTTCTGCACCGCTGACCTCACCATTCGCTCGTAAGACAGCAACGGCCTCAATTCGCACAATCGGCGCAAGTAGGCGTCAAGCAGCCTCTGGGGCTTGACAAGATTGGGGGTTCGTGTATGCTTATCAATAGATCGGCCGGGCCAGCGCCAATTCGGCCCCGGTTGTGCCGAATTGGCGTGGTGGCAATCGTTATACGGCACCCCACCAGCCGGCTGATCTTTCCACGACGGCAACGCCACGCCATTCCGGCGACAGGCACCCCGTCAAGGTAGCCTAACCATTTAAGCGCCAGCTCCCGGCCACATAGACTATGTTGTGGGAGCAGGAGGGCAAAAAAGCTTCGCCGCGGCTGGCAACCGGATCCAGTTAGTCCCACTCAAAAGGAGGGACGAAATGGATGAGGCGAACAAAAAACCTCTCTAAAAAAATATAGTGAGAAAATTGAGAAGGGTGGGCTCCTAAAGCCCCACGGACCGGAGTACATAACGTACTGCCGGTCCATCACTATTTATAGCCATATATATGGGTACTTGACTTATGATTTCATACGCGTATACTTAACCTTACCGTTATCCATACGGATGGATATAGAACTTTGACAATTAGCGTGCTCCGATAGGCAATCGGAGGCGTGATCCCGACGCAGTAGCCGGGAGAGATAAGCCAAATGAAATTAATTACAAGAGAGTTTTTTCTCTTGTTCCGTTCTAAGAAAAATTGTCCCGTTAATCGGGATAATTTATATTGAGAGTTTGATCCTAGCTCAGGATGAACGCTGGCGGCGTGGATAAGGCATG
>CAYGDD010000026.1:0-9898 GCA_964348575.1 uncultured Candidatus Saccharibacteria bacterium
TCAATCCACGGGATTTTCGCGGAAATGCGTTCGTATTTTTTCCAACACACACAGCCAACTAGTACGGAAATCAAAATCGGTCGCGCCTTGCGCGACGTGGCGTGGCGAATCGGCGAGGATTGACCAGGGTGCGGCGGGGGCGAGTGCGAGGGTGCGGGCGTCGAGGCGACAATTACAAAGCGATTGAGAGCATAACCTTTTCAATACTATGGGCAAATTCTTTATCTATGCGCGCAAGTCCACCGACGAACCTGATCGTCAGATTTTATCTATCGAAGCTCAGATCGCCGAGCTGGAAGAATTTGCCCAGCGAGAGCATCTTGAGGTTGTTGAAACGTTTATTGAATCTCAAACCGCGAAAGAACCTGGCCGTCCTATCTTTAACCGTATGCTCTCGCAGATTGAAAAAGGTAAAGCTAATGGAATTGTGGCGTGGCATCCAGACCGTCTTGCGCGTAACTCCGTCGACGGCGGTCGGGTGATCTATTTGTGTGATACTACCAAGATTATTGCTCTCAAGTTCCCGACGTTCTGGTTTGATCCCACGCCCCAAGGCAAATTTATGCTCTCAATCGCTTTCGGGCAGAGCAAATACTATGTCGATAACCTCTCAGAGAATGTGAAGCGTGGCCTACGCCAGAAAGTGCGCAAAGGCGAAGCGTGCGGCGTGGCACCCACCGGCTATCTCAATGACTTGGCTACGCATCTCATGGTGCCCGATCCCGCCCGCTTCCGCCTCATCCGCGAGATGTTTGAATATTATGCTAGCGGTTCACATTCTCTGAAAGAGGTTCGCACTTTCATCTCTGCCCGAGGCTTGGTTAGCCGAAACGGCAAAGTGCTTTCCCTCTCCAATGTCCAGATTATCCTCAAAAATCCTTTTTACTACGGCATGTTTGTTTTCAATGGTGAGGTGTATCAGGGAAAGCACAAGCCAGCGATTACAAAGAAACTTTTTGACCAGTGCGCCGATGTTATGCGGCGCAAAGCTCACCCTACCAAGCGAGGCGAGCAAAAGCATATCTTTCGCGGGCTGATGAAGTGCGGCTCGTGCGGTTGTTCCATTACCAGCGAGTTGCAAAAAGGACATATCTATTATCGCTGTACGCGAAAGCGTGGTGTATGCACCGAGCCGTTTGTCCGCGAAGAATCGCTCGCCTCGCAGATGAGTGAGTACATCAAAAAAGTTTCTTTGTCCCGAGCGTGGGCGGATGTGATGCTCAAAGAGTTGGACAATGAACAAGAGGAATCCGCCCACGCCGGAGCCCTGTTCGCTCAATCCTTGAAGGACAACATCAAAGTATTCGAGGAGAAGCTTGATACTCTACTCGATGTTCATCTTGATGGTGTTATTTCAGCCGACGAGTATACAACGAAAAAGAAGCTTCTCCTCGAGGGAAAGATTGATGTTGGTCAGAAGTTGAAGGATTTTGAGCGACAGGGCTATCGCTGGCTCGAACTTTGCCGAGAGTTCATTAAAGAGGCTAACCAAGCCGAAATTGTCGCCTCGGGAGAAAATCTGGAGGAAAAAAGAGATTTTCTCCGCAAAGTCGGCTCGAACCCGACTTTGTACGCCCGCACCCTCGCACTCGCCCCCGCCGCACCCTGGTCAATCCTCGCCGATTCGCCACGCCACGTCGCGCAAGGCGCGACCGATTTTGATTTCCGTACTAGTTGGCTGGGGGACAGGGAATCGAACCCCAATTAACAGCTTCAAAGGCTGCTGTCCTACCGTTAGACGATCCCCCAAACTTTACTTAACAATCAAATACTAGCCTATTTCTCGCCTATTCTCAATATGAGTGGTTCTGATACAATACTTTAGTGAGTAAGGCATATTTTGTTTACATATTGGAGTGCTTGGATGGGACGCTTTACACTGGGATCACTACAGATGTGGCAAGGAGGTTAAGGGAGCATAAGGCGGGGAGAGGCGGGCACTACACAATGGCTCACGGGGCCGTGCGGATGGTGTATAAAAAGCGATGTGGCACACGGAGTGAGGCGAGCAAGCGCGAAGCAGAGATAAAGAAGCTCTCGCGACAAGCTAAGCTAAACTTACTAAAGTAGTGGAGGAGGACCGTCCTCCTCCGGGGTTGAGATTATTAGAAAACAAAGAAACTAGTAGCTGAAGACTTCGAAGTGGATTTGCTTTTTTGGAACGCAAAGGTGGGTGAGGATACTCAAGATGGCGTCCATCATGGGTTTGGGGCCACATAAGTATACTTCGCGCTCACTCACGTCGGGCACAAGTCTAGTTAACTTTTCCTCATCTATGTAACCAAGCTCATGATTAGGTGGGGCTGTTTTTTCGGCAGATAAGATGTGGGTGGTGCGAGGGATAAGAGTAGCAAGCTCCTTGTGCAGGGCCTTATCCTCTTGTTTGCGATTGGCATAGAGCAAGATCATATCGGCTTTACTTATGGCGAGCTCTTCTATCATAGCTCTGATGGGAGTAATGCCAATGCCACCAGCTAAAAATAGGTATTTTGTGGCTGGATCGCCGGTGGTGGTAAACTTGCCAAACGGCCCCTCGAGTAATACTCTCGTGCCAGACTTAAGACCCGCAACTTTACTCGTGTAATCACCGGAGGATTTTATTGAGAGACGTAGGTACTTGCCGTTGTGCGCGCAGGAGATCGAGAAGGGGTGGGGTTGCCACATACCAGAAGTTAAGAAAAAGGCGTGCACATACTGTCCGCCACTCCATACAAACTCACTCATATGCTTGCCCGTAATGTAGATATTAGTAACAGTGCTAGTCTCTTGCTCAACTTTGTCTATGACAAATTTGTGCTTGTGATAGTTAAGTATGGGAGTAAGGGCGCGGTAGAAGAGGAGTGCCCCAAAGACAGTAAAGTTGAGTGCATACCAATAATAAAAGGCTTGGCCGAAGCTCACATCAGCTGTCTTGGTTTGGTGGCCGAAGGCCAGCACAATAGCCACGTACATAGGCAAGTGCAGGACGTGCCAAGTCTCGTAGCGCATCAATTTGCGCACCGCAGGCAGTGAGATAATAACTACAAGTACAATAATCCAGAAGGCCAAACTAGCCCGCAGTACATCCTCGTAGTTATTTACAAAGTCAGCAAATTGGGCAATTAACGAGACACCGTGCTCACGAGCGTAGCCCACTGTGAGCAACAATGGGTGCAAGAGCATAAACCCGCCAATAGAGTAACCAATCTTGCGATGCAACATATTAAGCTTGTCAAAGCCGAAAGCCTGTTCTACAAACTTGATTCGACCAATTAAGATAAGCTCGGTTAAGATAGCCAATTGCAGGAGTAGGCCCATTAGCCTGCCTGTGGCAATTAGGATGCCGTTCGTATCGTGCATAAGCGAACCAGAGCCTAACCACCAGAAGGTGAGCGTGATCAAAATATTGGCAAAAAGTAAAGAGTATATATAACTTTTCCGCATTATGATAATTCTACACTAAGTAGAGGGACGTGTTACAATACGTTAAATATGATGCTGTGGAACTGGGATGCTAATTTATTCTACGCCGTTAATAGTTTGGCTGTAAGGTCTGAACTAATATCTAACATTGCTGTCTTTTGCGCCGAGTATTTGCCATATCTAGTTGGACTTCTTTACCTTTACTTTGTCTTAACAAGTACACTAAGTAATAAGCGTGAGCTTGTAATTAATACTCTTGCTCCCGCCGTGTTGACTCGACTCTTATTTGCTACCCTTATTAAGCAAATAATCGCTCGACCCCGCCCGTTCCTCGCCTTACCCGGTGTGCATATGCTTGTAGAGGCTACAGGCTTCTCTATGCCAAGTGGGCACGCTTCCTTCTTCTTCGCTCTGGCCACTTCCGTATGGCTCGTTGATAAGCGCTGGGGTTACATCTTCTTTGCCTTGGCTATAGTTATATCTATGGCTCGTGTAGCGGTGGGCATACACTATCCCAGTGATATATTAACGGGCTTAATCTTGGGTGGGGGGTTAGCATATATAATGGCCTCCTTCAGAATGGGAAGCGCAATCTCTAAACTGTAGTACAATAGCTATCTTACAGAGCATATATGGAGCATATAAAAAAGAGTAAGCATTTGGTGGCAGTCTTTGTCATTGCCACAGCCACCCTAGTCTTTTACTTTTGGCTGGTTAAGCAACCATACTTCGCGGACTTTATCTTGTGGGCACAGCGGTATCTAGTACTCTACTTTTGCATCCTAGTTTTCTTCAAAGCTCTGGCTATTGTATGGCCCCCTCTGCCCGGGGGTCTCTTCACCCTTGCTTCGGTAGCCGTAGTGGGGTGGAAGGTGGCCTTCGCTGGCCAAGTGGTAGGCGGACTTCTTGGCGGGTCTATCGCATACTTCCTAGGCAAGAAGTATGGTTACTGGTTGCTGGAAATATTTTTTGATGAAGTGGTAATAGATAAAGTAAAGAAGATCAAGATATACAACCACCGCGAGTTTGAAGCTATCTTCTTCTTGCGCCTTTTCACCACTACAATATCAGAGGCTATAAGTTATGGCTCGGGCCTAATTGGGATTAAGTTCCGTAGCTTCTTTTTGGCCACTATGTTCGCCTTCGTGTTTGAGATGCCCCTCTTCTACCTAGCCAGTAGTATATTAAACGGCGGGAACAACTTTTGGTTATCGGGAATCATAGTTCTCATCTTTGGCGGAGCCTTCTACCTACTTAAGGGACGCTATTTTGAGTAAGTCTTTTACTTACTTGTATAAACTAAACTATTTTCCAAACCTGCGTTTGCGCAGGGCGTAATCATCTAGGGCAAGAGCAAATTCAACAGGAGTAAAATCGGGGAAGTAAAGAGGCGAGAAGAAGAGCTCAGCATACACTCCCTGCCAAGGCATCATGCCAGAGAGGCGATGCTCGCCACTTGTGCGAATAATTAAGTCAGGATCAGGGAAGCCGTAAGTATCCATGGCCTTACTCATGGCTTGTTCGTTAAGCTCTGTTCCGGCGGGCAACTTGTCTATAGCCCGCAGGATCTCGTCTCGCCCGCCATAATCAAGGGCGATAGCTACTTGCTTGTTTGTAAACTTAACCGTATCTCTCTCTAGGTTATCAAAGACATCTAGTAAGTCTTTGGGTAGTCTATCTTTGCGTCCGAAGTGCCTGAAACCAATCTGCTTTTCAAATAACTTCGCGCGCAGTCTAAGGGTGGCTTCCTTTACGGCGTTCATAATATACGACACCTCTTCGCCTGCACGCTCCCAATTCTCGGTAGAGAAGCCCCAAAAGGTTAGATTGGTAACATCAGACTTGTCTAGGCTCTCGACTATCTCTGTGAATCTTGCGATGCCTTCCTTGTGGCCGTGCCAAGTGGGACGATCTTGCTCCTTGGCCCAACGCCGATTACCATCAGGGATTATAACCACATGCTTGGGGTGGGCTAGCTTATCTTTGACTATACTCTTACCCAAATTTTTTACCGCTTCAATTTTATCTTTAAAATAATTGTTGCCCACACGTTCTACTTCAAAATTCTCAAACTCCCCTACAAAAGGTAGCCACTTATACGAGAGAGCATCTACGTTTGCCAATAGGGGTCCCTTGTAACACCAATCAAGTAATCGGCGTAGACTAGCCACACCCCCCTCGGCTACTATCTCAACTTCGTTCTCTTTGGTATTGCGAGCGAAGCCAGTCAGACCACATTCGTCGGCCACCTTCTTGGCAGATACGCGGAAGAAGACGCCCTGCACGCGCCCACCAACTTTGATCTCTAACCTCTTAATTCCATTTAGATTAACTTGCTCCACTTTTAGCAATTATTCTACTATCCGCATCCACATACATATATATGTGCTCTATACCGCAGTATACTTACATGTTAACTATCTTTACGCAAGATAAGTTGCACATGCTATTGACAAGCGCCAATGGAAAGTATAGATATGTAGATGGGTAGCACACCCACATCTAAACAGGAGGTACCACATGTCAGGACCAAGTCAGTCCAGCCCAGATTCCCCAAACAGTCCAATTCTGGATCCAACACTCATCGCAATCGTCCTTGACCGCTCTGGTTCAATGAGTGGGCTTCGAGACGACACTATTGGTGGTTACAACACTTTCCTGGGTGATCAACAGAAGGAGCCCGGCGAAGCCATGTTACTTCGGGTCTTGTTTGACCATGAGTACGGACCCATCGAAGGACCGCTTCCGATCAAAGATGCCAAGGCACTCGACACGAGTAGCTATGTCCCTCGAGGAGATACTGCGCTACTTGATGCGATCGGTCGAACAATCTCTGATATCGACGGGCGCTTGGCTGCTATCCCCACGGATATGGTGAAGCCACGTGTGCTCGTTGTCATCATCACGGATGGGCAAGAAAATAACAGCAAAGAATTCACAAAGCCACGAGTTCTTGAAATGATTACCGAACGTCGTAATACAGGTTGGGAGTTCCGCTTCCTTTCTGCTGATGAGGGGGGGATCGCAGACGCGCAGGCAATTGGGATCCCCCAAATTCACATCCACCTGTCCGGTCGTGGACGGGCTGGTGTAGAAGAGTCTTTTGCTACGAGTTCAGTTGCCACTTCTAACTTCCGTCGTGGTGGAAGTAGTGGCAACAGCGGCCAGGTGAACTAAAAACAATGAACCCCAAGTTAGCCCTGATTGAGTTTATCGGGGATTGACTTGGGGTTTTTCTAATTTGACTGGGCGGAGGCATTGGTATATTATAATCCTAGAACCTGAAAGGGAAAGGAGGTGTCCAGTGGCTACTACAAAGAAGAAAGTCGTGACAGCAACACTGGTGGAGTTTGATCGATTGGTCATGCCACTAGTAGGAGATCCAGCGTGGGCCGAGAGTAAACCCAAACCTGTGAAATTCACTCAACAGGGCATACTCTTCGATAACACCCTTGAAGGATGGCAGATCCTCTTTCTTGGTAGCGATCGAGGCGGGGCGCCGGGGCGCTTCTTCAACATTAAGTCTCGTAGCTTGAGTAAGGGGAGCTTGACAATCGAAGACCCGCCACATGGCTTCGTTCTCCCCACTAGTGCTTTACGCATAATCAAAGAGCTCTACGTGCCCGAGACCCTGGCTACGTCTGCCATGCGATTTCGTGACAATCAAAACGAGCTTGATCTTGCAACATATGAGCTACGTCGAATTTTGGGCTGACTTGCCCAAACGCACCCATGGCCCTGATGGCCTTGGGTGCGTATCTCTTTACTCACTCCCCTAATTTGACTACTTACTCTTGATTTGATATAATACGCATCTTGTGAATACATTCTTTGGACTTGGTATCGCTCCAGAACTTCTAGATACCCTCGCTAAGCTCGGTTACGCCACGCCTACTCCCATCCAAGAGAAGGCTATTCCTCATGCTATAGAGGGTAAGGACGTGATGGGTATAGCTCAAACGGGCACAGGTAAGACTCTGGCCTTCGGCATCCCCATGATCCAGCGCTTGGCCCAAACGGGAGGCCTTGGTCTTGTGGTCCTGCCTACACGTGAGCTCGCTGTGCAAGTAGACACTGCTATCCGCAAGATCTCCACTAAGGGCACAGCCGTGCTCATCGGTGGCACTTCGCAAGGAGCACAAGTCCAAGCTCTTAGACGCAAGCCACGAGTTATTATCGGCACCCCTGGACGTATTAATGACTTAATAGAACAAAAGATTCTTGACCTAAGTATGGTGAAGGTCTTGGTACTTGATGAGGCGGACAGGATGCTTGATATGGGCTTCGCTCCACAAATAAAACAAATATTAAGCGCTGTATCCAAGGAGCGTCAGACCATGCTCTTCTCGGCTACTATGCCAGCCGAGATTGTTAAGCTCGCTACTGGTTATATGAAGTTACCTATCCGAGTAGAGATTGCCCAAGCGGGTACGGCGGCCGAGCTGGTGGCTCAAGAGCTCTTCGTGGTGGGACAGCACGATAAGCTCCGTTTGCTAGAGCGCTTATTGCTTGAGTACCACGGCACGGTGCTTGTCTTCTCGCGTACCAAGTACGGAGCCAAGAAGATAAGCCGAGCCATCAACCAGATGGGTCACAAGGCCACCGAGCTTCACTCTAATCTTTCTTTCGGTCAGCGCACGCGTTCTATGGAAGGCTTCCGTTCGGGAGCTTATCGTATCCTTGTAGCGACCGATATCGCTGCTCGGGGTATAGATGTCAGCAGTATTGAGCTCGTGATCAACTTTGACGTGCCAGCTCATGCCGAGGACTATGTGCACCGCATTGGACGCACAGGCCGGGCTGGAGCCACAGGCCGAGCCATCACCTTCGCGGCTCCTAACCAGTCGCGTGAGGTGCGCGACATTGAACGCCTCATCCGTACACTTATCCCAATTACCAAATTGCCCCCCCTGCCACCCCCTCGCCAGCAAGTATACGTGCCAGAGGATGATAGACGTGTGTACAGAGCTCGTCCGAGCCACCAAACTAGACGTCCCACACATTCGCCACACTCGAGCGCTCGAGGGAGTCGCCCACGACGATTTAGTAGGTAGAGTAGACTTAACTCGCATAGTATAGGTAGGTTATACTATATATATGAGTAAAATAAGTATGATTTTTGTTATTTTAATTATGTTTCTGGCTGGAGGATTGCTATATTTCCAAAGCTTAGGCCAGCAAACTAAAGTTGAGCCAACGCCCGCTGTGGCCACAAGTAGTACCCCAAGCGCCACTCCTTTGAAGGCGGATGTTGCTAGTAGCAAAACTGCCATGCTGGCTGGCGGATGCTTCTGGTGTGTGGAGTCTGACTTCGAGAAGTTAGCAGGTGTTGTTGGTGTAGTCTCTGGTTACGCTGGAGGTACGGGCGTTAATCCTACTTACAGTGATTATGGTTCTCGAGGTTATCGCGAAGTGGTAGAAGTTACATACGATCCAGCAGTCGTGAGCTATGCTAACCTGGTGGAATATTTAATTAAGCATAGTGACCCCACAGACCCCGGGGGCTCGTTCTATGACCGCGGGCTTGAGTACTCTCCAGCAGTTTATTATCAAGATGAGAGCGAGCGCCTAGAGGCCTTGCGTATAATTAGTCTGGTAGAGGCCAAGAAGATTTACGATAAGCCAATTGCAATATCTGTTGTACCAAATACTAACTTTTGGCCCGCTGAAGAGTACCATCAGGATTATTATATTAAGAATCCGATCAGGTATAGCTACTATCGCAGGGGTTCTGGTCGGGATGCATTTATTAAGAAGCATTGGGGCACGGACTTATTGCCAAACTTAGATGTTAAAGTTGAGAATGAGGTTAAAGTCGTTACAAGTAATTGGCAAAACTTTATGAAACCAAATGATACTGCATTGCGCGCCCAGCTTACCCCACTGCAATACAAAGTCACTCAAGAAGATGGCACCGAGCCCCCCTTCAAGAACGAGTATGATACCAACAAGCGCGAGGGTATATATGTAGACATAGTCTCGGGCGAACCGCTCTACTCTTCGCGCGATAAGTATGACTCGGGCACAGGCTGGCCCTCATTTGTTAAACCTATTGCCCCGAACGCTGTGGTCGAGGAGATAGACAAGGGCATATTTAGCACGCGGACAGAGATACGCTCGCGCATAGCCGACTCACACTTGGGTCACGTATTTACGGATGGGCCGGTAGATAGGGGGGGGCTAAGGTACTGTATGAATTCGGCCGCTCTACGCTTTGTACCCAAAGAAGAGATGGAGAAAGCAGGTTACGGCGAGTATCTCGAGTTATTAAACTAAGAGCCCGAACTTCTCATTGCAATTTACTTGGGCTTGCTATTTGGTTATTTGCTGGTAGTCTTTACAAATAGCTAGATAAGTATCTTTATCAATACAATAATCATAAATATGGCATTTAATAAAGGTGGTAGAGGGGGTGGAGGTTCCCGCGGTGGGGGCGATAAGTGGGGCTTCAGATCTGGAAGTCGTCCAAGTTTCGGTGCCAATAGGGGAGATAGCA
>CAYGDD010000027.1:0-9739 GCA_964348575.1 uncultured Candidatus Saccharibacteria bacterium
AGGCTCTCTTACTACTACACTTTCGGGTAGGCGATTATCACTATGCTTACTATTAATCTCGCGCAAGAGTGCATGTACCCGAGCAAAGATGCGGGTGCTTACTACTTCAGCTAAGTGTAATATCTGCTCCTTGCTAAGCCCAGGCAATTCGTTTGTTAGCTCGTCTACAAACTTGCGCGTGGGTAATAGACCGGCCAAGACCAGCTCTACAATGTCGGCCACCATACCTGCTTGGTCTATGTGCAAACGTTCTTCTTGGACTATTTTGCGCAGTTCGCCCATAAGCTCTATAGACTCTAGAGCCTCCTTGAGCCCAGTCGGCAACCTGCTCTTGGCTAATTCTATTTCTTCTCTACTGTGATGTCGCATATGTATTCTTAACTTATTATAGTCTACTGTTACTTTATTTCACTTACCCTTGTTTAACTACAAACTCCCGCCAACTAACGGGCTTACTCTCTGGACTAACGGGGTTAACTACTGGAGCATGAGGCAAGCTAGTGGCCTCACCTACCACATTAGCCTCACTCATCGTGCTTGGCCCAACCTCACTACTTGCTTGGGTTACTTTAAGGCCATCGTAGGCTGGTCTATATGTGCTTACAATATCTGCGAATATTTGTTTAGCTATTTTATCAGCCTGGGGTAATTCTATGGCTAGGGCAGTAGAGATAAAGTTTGCGCTCTCGCTCTCTGACACGAGTTTAACCAGAATCAAATTGCCTATACCTACAAAGATAATAGCATCATCTTCGGCCAAGCCCGCATCCATGCCTATGTTGTATAGTTGCAAGTCAATATCAGCCCCATAGATAACATCTGTGATCTCTTTGGGTAGAGTCTTGTAATGTTCCTTAAGTTGTTGGTCTGTCAGTCTATTCATGTACTTATATTACTTATTATCTCCTGCATACGCCTATGGCGTCCCTCCCCCTCCCCCACCCGGAGCCGGAGTAGCAGCAGCCTTGGCACTAGCCCCAGCCTTGTTATAATCCAGACTAGCCAATGTGGCAGTTAGAGTAGTTTCCTCACTTTCCAATGCGTCTAGCTTATCTTTTAGCCTATTAATTTCAGCTCGTACCTTGGCCGGGTCGCTTGCTCCAGTTATACCCGCCTCTTCTACGCGAATTGCTTCTCTGGTTTCATCCATCTTGACTTTTACTTTTGTAATTCTCGCTTCTACTGATTTATACTTTTCAAGGGTTTTTCTGTTAGTTTCTGCTTGCTTGCCCATTTCATTAAGCGCAGCATAAGTAGTTGAGCGAGTTCCAAATCTAGTAACTGAACCAGCAGCACTTTGTATAAAGTTAGCTCCAGCAGGTGCCACATAGGGTCTATTAAGGTTTCTGAATTTCTCTTGCCTCTCTTTTGCCTCATTTTCATGTTTCGTCTTTGTGTCGAAATGAGCTTGACTGGTTACTGCTTCTTCAGAACTTAGGTGTGATAACTTGGCTTTCTCTGCAGTATGCATCGTAGCAATTTCGGCAGTTGTCATAGCTGTTATGCCAGCTGACTTACGTCTTGCAATCTCTTTATCAACTACATTTTGAGCCTTGGCACTTTGGTAACCACTAGCTCCAAGTTTTCCAAATTGAGTTTTGGCTTCCTGTTCAGCCTTGAACTTGTCCTTCTCAAGTGCGCCCTTATCTATTTCGCCTAGATTCTTATGGTGAGCAACTTGTTCGGCTACTCTTGCTTTTCTTGATTTCTCTAGGTCGTCATAGCCAGTTGTCTTAGTGACGAATCCTCCCAGTCTTCTCGCAGTAGCGCTATTACTATTTTTAGCAACATTACCTAGCGCTCCAAGAGTACGACCAGCGCTCTGGCGCTTGAGAAAGTGCGCAGTGCTTAGGCCAGCTCCGGCTAGGGCTCCGGTGGCAAAGCTCGCCACTTTACCCCCGCCAGTTGCACCCATTTTACTAGCCATAGTTATGCACAAAATGAGCAAGTAACAAGCCGTGAAGTAGAACATCACTTGAGAGACTATGCCAGAGCTTGCTTGCACTGGTATGGACGATATAACACCAAGAGATACGAGCATCATAATAAAGAATACGGGCGCGAAGAAAACTTCCTTAAGTAGGCGAGGTAGCCACCAATCTGGCAGACTGCCCTTATATGCCCAAGTAATAAATGCGAAAGGAGACAAGACCCCAAGTATAATTATAACGACTGTACGTATAAGGAAGAGGATTGCTCCAGCCGAGAGTATCACAGCTGCCATAAGTATAAAGATATTAAGCCCAATCATATGTATTATGAAGTTCTTTAAAGTAAGGACGTTGAAGTATCCAGAGTCAGTAAACGTCCTACTCCACCACCCTCTTGGAGGGCCACCAGCAAATTGCTCTACAATATCCTTGATTTCCCGATTATCACTTGAAGGTGTGCCAGTATCGAGGCCGGTCATGGAAAGGATTTGCATATCGGTCACAATACGCGAGCTTAAGGTGGGGTGTTGTTGTTTCTTCAGATCTGTCTTAGTCATATTTAAAAAGATAAGGGCTGTTGCATTGCCAGCATCAGCTACTAAGCGAGTGGCGGTAAGGCTAAAGTTAATAAGGATGGCCGCCAAGACCACGCGCACGATGGCGGATTTCGTATCGCCAGATAGTCCCAAGACTGTCTTGAGAGCGATAAAGAGAAGGATGAAGATAAAGAACATATTACTGATATCCCGGGCCATCTTCCAGCCTTCTAATATGGCCGGATTGGGACCACCAATATTGGCGTCTAAACTTTCAAGCGAGAGGCCAATACTAGTGTCCATAAAGTAGCCACCCAAAGTTAGAAGTGGCGAAGAAATATTTTCAAAAATGAAGTAAGTGACCGAGGCCGTAATACTAAGAACCAAACACATGGCAGTCCATTTATCGAACGATCCTTCACAGTCCGCAGGTTTGGCCTTGGGTGGCTCTTCGGCGTGGACAGTGATTGGTTGAGAGGTCATTCCTACCAGGTTAGCCAAGGGGGAAAAGATGGTTAGGAGGATTAGGCCGACGATGATTATACGCTTGGGCATTCTAGCTATGTTATTGGACGGTTATGCTTGCTGTGCATGTGGAGCCAAACCACTCAACCTGTTCTTCTAACATTCTCCAGTCGAAGGGATACACTCCGGCTAGTGTTGGGGCGGTATAAGTTGTAACAAAGTCTATTTTCTGACCAGAGACCACCTGGGCAACTGGCATAGCCACACGGAACTTTTTCCAGCGGAAGTTGTCTTGCGGGTTTTGGGGTCCGAGAGCATGCGGAGTTGTGTCGACAGTCCAAGACCTACTGCCGGTGTTGGTCATGGTGGTTGTGGCTACAAAGGTAGAGCCAACCGCTACTATACGAGGGGCGATAATACTTGTGCACGAGGCATTATTACCCAAGGCGGTAGTGGGCACTATTGGGAAGGGGCTTGAGTTTGGTGTCGGCGTGGTTGACGAAGTAGGCGCGGGGGCCTTGGGATCCTTCACATCACTGCTACTACCTGTGCAGTTGCCTCTTACTCCACCTTGGTACGGTCCTCCAGGGGTAAAGGTGGCTCGGATGTTCCTATAAGCCCAGCCGTCATGCTCGACGAAGTAGAGTTGCAAGCCATCACCCACGTCTATAATATCGGCACTTGGGTGACCAAAGGTGCCCTCTCCCACTACCGAGCCACCTCGGGTAACGCGGAAGCTCACCGTCCCCGCCTTGGCATCTTGTGTAATGGTTAAGTGGTGAGTGACATTGGGAGCCCAGTCAACACCAATCGAGCCCCCAAAGTTGCCTGCACCATGGGCGTCATACATCATCTTGTTGCCCTCGCGCATAATCATGGTCCAATAGCCAGCGTATTGACCCACCACTTTACTGCGGATAAAGCCTACTAGGTCGTTTAGGTTGCCAAAGCCGAAATTCTGCCCCCCACTGGTGTTGCCCACGTCAATGTCTAGATCAAGGACCATCTTTTCGTAGTACTTGAGAGGCTCCAGACCTAGGCCTTGCTTAACGCCAAAGTCGCCAGCACCTGAATTGCCAACCACATCAGAACCACTCCAGGTTACTTCTCGCGAAGCGGGGCCAGTACCAAGATTAAAGTAGCATTCCCAACCTCCGCCACCTCCGCCACCACTTATGTTCAAACCAGACTGCAAAGTAGCTTCTATTGAACCCGAAATTGTAGAAGTAATCTCATTCGCAATTCTGTTACAGTCTGCTTCTTTCTTGGCTACAGCCACCTCATTACTATCACTACTTAAACTTATGTTATTATTGATGTCCGCCTCTCGCTGTGCTTCTACAGTGACTCTCAATGTAAACCTTGATTGCAGAGTAGCTAGTTCCTGCCTACAAGTGTCTAATTGTTGCTGAAGAGAAGAAACAGCCTGGGCTTGACTGGCGCTATTACGAGCATTCTGCCTGGCACTACTTATACTAAGGTTCGTACTTGCCTCATCATCGGCGGTTTCCTTATCAAGTTGAGAGACAGGCGAGTCGGGGTCGCCCGTTCCGGCTAATCCTCCTTGGCTACTTAGTATCTTGCCGGCAAGGCCAGCCAAGATTGCCCCAACTAACTCGCTTAGTTCATCAGCCGAGACTAGCTTATCGGCACCCAGGCCGATCGTCTTATTGAGCTGGTTAGCGATCACTGTTCCCGGGGTAATTATCTTATCTGGCCCCCGTTGGACGCAGCCATCTTCCTCGGCTGGGCCAACTAGGCTAAGGTCAGCCCCCTCTCGCTGTGGGCCAATTGGGTTTTGGATATCGCTCTCGTAGGTTAAGCAATCCCCTTTCTGCTTAGAAGAGAGGAAGCCTTGGCCGAATGTGAGTTCTTTGGTACGCTTATCTTCCTCCTCGGCTTGGCGCTTCCAAAGCTCTTGTTGGATAGTAAAGTAGGCCCCGTAGCGATTGTTGGTCCCACTGGTAAGCTCGAGCCATGCGGGCCAACCTCCTTTACTGAAATCTTTTTTGAAATCCTCTATGGTGTTGCCTGCTTCCTCCAAGATGCTATCAATCGTACAGCCATTAGCCTTGATAAAGGTGGAGTCTTTCTGGACGGCTAGTTGTACGCGGAAGGCGTTATGGATCTCCTCGGCAAAGGGGCTACACAGGAAGCCCAAGTTAGTGTCCTGGCCATTATTTGAGATGGTAATCTCGTTGAGCAACTTCTCTGTCACCTCCGACTCGGCCTGTTTGGCTGCCTTCTTCAGGTCCTGCACGAAAGAGGGCTTACCCTCAAAGCCAGACGCCGCCCAAGTAGTCATACTTTTGGTTATGCTTGAGATGGCTTTCCTCGCTGCGATGTTGACTGCCGGGTCAGCCACATAATCCTTAAGAATTCTTGGGATATCTCCTAGGACTACACTTGCGCTTACAGCAGTCGGGCTAAGTAAGGAAAGGATAATTATGAGTGAGACGAATTTTTTCATACTGTTATTTTAACACTTTTATTAACGTAAAAATAAGGTGACATAGTCAGTGGTGGAAAAGTTGATTCCCCGCGCCAGCGAGTAGGTAGACACCTTTTGGGTAGTGTTCTGTAATGTTTCCAGGGCCTTGATATATTGAGTAATGTATATATAACCAGATAGTGGGTCCACAAGGAGAGTTAGGCGGATATTTTTTAGGGATTTGATTAGGGTATCGTAAGAGCGAACAAAGGCCAGGTGATTATCAGCAAGGTCTAAGGGCACATTAATCAGGAGTAGCTCGCTCAAAGCTTGCTTATAGGCTAGCTCATAACTGCTTAGCACATCCAAGATGGCGGGTTTATTGCTACTAATTGCTTGGCTGATAACCTCTAGTTCCTTGCCGAGATAGGGTTTGGTAACAATGGCTACCTTGGCCACGTTGTTCATATATAATTTGGCGGCTTCGTTGCTGTTAGGGACAGTTTTAATTTGAGAAAGTTGGATGTCCTCGATAATTTTGGAGTTACCAAGCTCCGAGATAGATTCTGCAACGATAGATTTACCAAGTTCCGTGTTGTAGAGACCGGCACTTTTGGCTTCTAGGTAGTTCCTAGTTACGTTTATCGCGAAGCGGTCAGTAAGAGTTGCGCCAGCCTCTTTATCAAATGAGTAGGTATATTTACCGCCACTTGACACATTAGTAACAGTGATAGGTTGGCTGTACGTATCGTTAGGGCCAGCTAGGTTGGGGTCTCTATTCAAGCGCACTTCTTGCCCATCGGGAGTGCCATCCCCATCAGTGTCAGGGTTATTTTTGTCTGTATTCCAAAGCTCCTCTTGCCAATCGTATAGACCATCACCATCAGAGTCTGGCTCCAGTTGTCGCTCTGCCACTTCAATCTCATTGTTCGCAAGGGGATTTTTACTAGTTTTAGAATATAAAAAAATCAAAACTAAAACAGCAATAGAGGCACCAATAGATACTATGTATAACTTATGGTCCTTAAAGTTCATACAAAGTTATTATACAGTAGCCCCTCACGAAAATATAGCCACACTATGCACACTATGCACACTATGCACACTATGCACACTATGGTATAAAATTAAGTTAAAAGAAGCTCACAAGGCCGGCAACAGCGTCTAGGCAAGTCTGCTTGTTAGAGGGTAAGAGTTGGTCACAGAGTTTTCTAGCTGGGGCTAGAGAGCCGAAGTGTGAGATATATATTCTGATCATACCGTCAACACACGGAGCCACCTGGTCGGGGTCACCTTGCATGCACAAGTTTTCTACCAGCTTGGGATTGCCAGTGTTCTCGCGCATGGTTTGCCCTCCCACACCGGTAGCACAAGTCTCTTGGTAGAATAGTTCGGCTGTCTTACACCAAGCCAGAGCCCCGGCGTAATCATTTAGGTGCAGGCCAAGATAGTATGTCGGAGCCCAAAGGTAGCAATCCCTTTTTGTGCTGAAAGTTTGTTCTGGGCAAGGATATAGGGGATCTTCAGGATTAATGTATTGTGATGGGTGGAGGCTGGGGTTGGCACTGAAGTTCTCCATAAAGACGCCCCAGGTGCAGTTAGATTGAGCTGATGAGTCTGTGTAGGAATTGCAAAGTTCTAATGATTTAGGCAGGTCATTGTCGGTAAAGTACATTAAGCCATGCCCCATGCCGTGATAGCATTGAGCTCTTGCAAACTTGCCCGCGGGGTAGTCTTTACAAAGAGTGTTCATCTCTTGGTAGATGTCTTTATCCTTTGTGAAGTGACCCTCAATGACTCCGTGGACATACCCAGAGTTGCAATAGCTATCGTGATACTTCATAGCTTCGCCAAAATCGCCATACTTCTTGTAAGCGGTGTGGCCAATCTCGTGTATAAGAGTGTGGCAAGCCCTAAGGATCGAAGGGTTTGAATCAGCGCGCTTGCGGAGTTCTTCTAAGGCTACTCTAGGATTAGATTTCTCAACTATTTCAACAAGTTCCGCCACGTTCTTGGTGTAATCCTCGGCACTAAGTTTTGTTGAGAGTTTAGATTCTTCTATGGGAGTTGAGCCGTGGCCCATCCATAGGCCTAGGATTAGCAAAAATATTATACCGATAATTTTTTCAGTTCTTAGCATAAGCTAATATGACACTTGTCTTAATTTATTGGGCATTATAGCATGGACATAATGACACGCTCGCGATATGTGCTAGTCAGCTTTAGTGCCGGGCTCTTGCTCGCTCTTGCCCAGGCTCCATATTCGTATTGGCCTTTAGGATTTATAGCCCTTGGTTTGTTGATTTGGCTAAGCATACATGAGGAACAGTCGAGGAGGAGCGTAGCCATGTGGGGCGCTATATCTGGGGTTGCGTATTTCAGTATTTATCTTGGTTGGTGGTTGTCAGCCTATCCGCTTGATTGGGCGGGCATTAATAGCAACATCTTTTCGTTCATCTTTATCTTTGTAACTTATCTTGCGATTGTATTTATTTGCGCTTCTTTTTTCGCTCTATTCACTTGTACTTTACGCAGTCTTTCTGTAAGTGGGCATTTATTAGGAGTTGTCATAGGAGCACCATGTCTATGGACCTTGTATGAGTATCTAAGAGCCCTTGTTTACTCCCTTTTTTGGACTGGTCAAGGAGCTTTAATTGGGGCTCATTGGGCCTTCGGTAATCTGGGCTATATCTTGCACAATGTCACAGCCCTTAGGTCTTTGGCCTCAATGGGAGGAGTATATTTACTCAGTTTTCTTATTGTTTTAATTAGCGCCCTTTTAGTTGCCACTGTCATTTGTTATCAAGATGGACAGATTAATTTATCACGCCGATACGGGGTAGTTTTTTTAGTCATATTTTTAAGCTGGTGGTTCACAGGTACAATATTAAACAGCAAGATAGCGGGTATGTCCTCAATGGGCCAGATCAAAGTTGCAGTTATGGGTACATATTTCCCCAGAGGCTACGTGGGCGATCTTGAGTACACTCTTAATCATGTAATAGCCCTTCGTAGCAGATTGGTAGATGCTAGTGCTTCAGCCGAGCTTGTTATTATGCCCGAGGGTTCGGGCTTTCTTCAGAGTCTCGAGGCTGACTCTGTTGATATAGAGCGCGGTAAGATTTTTTTTGAGTCTATCAAGCAGATAGAACCCGTAGTGCTTATGGATAGCATTGAGTCAAGAGAAGCTGGGGTCAAATTTAAACATACGCGCCTACTTTATTTTGACTCAAAGGACGGACTCGTTGATTATTATGACAAGCGTTTAATTTTCCCTGGTGGCGAATACGTTCCACAAATTGTTGAGAGTGTTTTGCGAGTTGCTGGTCAGAGCGAGGTGTTGGAGGCCTTCAAGAGATATAGAGTGCTTGCCCCGGGTGAGCGTGTTTCTGTAGTAGCCAATACTCGCTTTGGCAAAATTGGTGGCCTCATATGCTCAGCAATATTAAGCCCCGAACTCGGCCGGGGAATGGTTAATAATGGGGCGGAGTTGCTTGTGGTTGTCTCCTCGCTTGCCCTCTTTGAGGCTAACCCTATTATGCAAGCTGAGAACAGGGCCATGTCGCAGATCCGAGCCATCGAGACTGGCCGGGACTACTTGGTTGTAAGCAATGTGGGCGAGAGCTTGGCAATCGCCAGAGATGGTCAAATTGTAGAATACATTGACTCAGGCGATGAGACAAAAGTGGTGCTAGTCAACCGTTACAGCAACATTAACTTTTATACAAAGTATGGCAATTGGATAGTCTGGCTCTCCCTTTTTATTTTACTGACATATTGGTTGAGGCAAGATAAATCTGTTTCCAATCAGCTAGACTAAGTTCCTCGGCCCGTCGCTCCCCCACTATCTCGCTTATCTCCAACTTAGCCGACGGTCCGCTAAGTGAGTTAGTTAGGGTAGATAGGTTGCTCTTGAGCTTCTTGCGCTTATGGCTAAAGCCAAGTCTAACTAGCTTAAAAAACTCCTGCTCTATCTCCCCCGTATCCTTTCCATCCCCACCTTTATCACTTTGAATTTTACTTTTGCGCTTTGAGCTTTGAACTTTGAGCTCATAAAAATAGTTTTTTGAAATGTTTTCTATTTTTATGATTGCCGAGTCAACCCCTGGCACAGGATCGAAACTCTCTCTCGGGACAGTACATATATATGAGGGCTTGCCATAGGCTTGTACAGATAGAGAGAGAACAGACTGCTTGCCATCTTTCACTACGATTCTCTCTGCTACCTCTTTTTGCACCAGCAAGACCATCTGACTAGGGGCGTGATCGGCAGTTAAGAACTTGCGCAAGATCTCGCCCGTGATGTTGTAAGGGATGTTGGCGATTAACTTATAATTTTCAATTTTCAATTCACAATTTTCACTCAATTTACAAAT
>CAYGDD010000028.1:0-9734 GCA_964348575.1 uncultured Candidatus Saccharibacteria bacterium
GTATAATAGCACTATTTATTCAATTAACTAAGTAATTGTAAGAATCTAGACGGCCGTGTTTTTGTGTGTGGTTTTGTTATCTGGTGCTGGTGCCTACGAGGATGATTACCCCTTCGCCGGGTTTGCCAACTTGGAAGTTGTTACGTAGCTCTTCCTCGAGACCGCGCTCTGTACCTAGGCGTTCTATATCTGCCCCAACTCTCTCGGCCCTTGCCTGCTCACTCTCGAACCGAGCTACAGCCTCTTGTGCTGTCTGCCTGCTCTCTGCCCACTTAACGTAAGTACGCCACGTGGCTTTAAAAATGAATACGCTTACGATAATTAAAACAACAAGCGCTGGGTAAGAATATGCTACCCTGCGCCAACCCCGATAAACTTGTACTCTCTGCATATAAGTATTATACTCTATCTATGTCACTCCTGTTTGATAAGAAAAATCAGAAGCGCCTCAAATCCTTTTGGACTGTTATGGCTATAATACTTAGCATATCTATGGTCATTCTCTATCTACCGGGCCTATTCAGTTAGAGTTGAGCGATTCACGAATACAGATTCACGATTCACGAATGAGCTCCTTGGACTTCTTGTATTTAAAGCTAAGCTTTAGTCATTTTAAGATATACCATCTGTGGTATCTGCACACTCCCCCTGGCTTGCATCTTCTTCTTGCCCTTCTTTTGCTTCTCTCTAAGCTTCATCTTGCGAGTAATATCACCGCCATATAAGTAGTCCGTAACGTCCTTACGAAGGGCGCTAATCCGCCGAGAAGCAATAATCCGACCAAGGGCTCGGGCTTGCATCTTGACTTCAATCATCTGTTTGGGGATGAGGGTCTCAAGCTTGTCCACGGCAGAGTTGGCCTCGTGCTCAATCCTCCTGCGTGAGACCACTCGCGAGAAGGCAACTATGCGATCATCGTTAACTAGGATGTCTAAGCGCGCGATATCGGCTGGACGACTATCTAAGAGTTTGTATGAGAGTGAGGCATAGCCACTAGAGATACTCTTAAGCTCGTCAAAGAAGCCTCGCATCAGTTCCCGCAAGGGCATTTCGGCACTCACATTTACTCGCCCCACGGAACCCTCGTGTAGGTGAGGCCTATTGCCTCCCCAGTTCTCAATATTCTTTTGGACGACCTCGTGCTCGTAGAAGAGGGCCTGAAGAGCACCCACATAATCCATCGGGCTAATAATGCTGATCTCTACCCAAGGTTCAAAAGCTTCTTTATATGTGCCTTCATCTGGGAAGCGGGCGGCAGAATACACTTTTGTCCTCTGACCTCTTGTATCTTCTATCTCATACGTTATTGTAGGCGAGGCCACAATAAGCTCTAAATTAAATTCCCTCTTAAGTCGCTCTGTAATAATCTCTAGATGTAACATACCCAAAAAGCCAGCTCTAAAGCCTCGCCCCAGACTGCCCGAGGCCTCCTCTTCAAACGACAAAGACGAATCAGAGAGTGATAATCGCTCCAGTGATTGTCGCAGAAGTAAGAAGTTATCTTGGTTCTCTGGATAAAGCGAAGCCCACACCACCGGGGCTGGCTTATCGAAACCATGCAGAGCAATGGCCGGACTATGCACGCTAGTCACAGTATCACCAACAAGCGCTACCCCGGGCTCCTTAATGCCCGTCACGATGTATCCGATCTCCCCTTCCTCGAGCTTGCCCGTTGCTACCTCTTGGGGCCGGAACACGCCCACCTCAATGGCGTTAAACTCACGTCCTGAATGGATAAACTTAAGTTTATCTAAACGTGCGACGCTTCCGCCGAAAACTCGCCCATAAAGAATAACCCCCCGATGGGTAGAGTATGAGAAATCAAATACTAGAAGCTGGAGTCCCAACTTGGAAGTCGGGTAATCAAGTTGGGTGGGCGGAGGTATTACTTCTACAATCCTTTGAAGAAGTTCTGGCACGCCTTCGCCCGTCTTGCCTGACACGCAGAGGATCTCCTCACGCTTACAATCAAGAAGTCGGACTATCTCATCTCGCACTCCCTCTACATCCGCATGGGGAAGATCTATCTTATTGATCACCGGCAAGATAACCAAGTTCTGCGCTCGGGCCAGCTCAAGGACAGATAGAGTTTGGGCCTGTACACCTTGAGTTGCATCTACAAGGAGGACTGCCCCCTCAACCGCAGTTAAAGCCCGCGAAACTTCATAACTAAAGTCTATATGCCCAGGAGTGTCTATCAGATTCAGGATATATCCTGAATCTGAATGAGCAATTTTAGAATTTGAAATTTGCAAATTTGATTCATTGTTTGCACCTTGCAAATTATAACCTTTGCTCATTTCCGGATGGTACTCCATCCTAACCGGTTGCATCTTGATAGTGATCCCCCGCTCGCGCTCCAGATCCATCTGGTCTAGAACTTGCTCGCGCATCTTGCGCTTCTCAATAGTGCCAGTGACCTCAAGTAGCCTGTCAGATAAGGTTGACTTACCGTGGTCAATATGGGCTATGATGGAAAAGTTGCGTATATTTTGCATATTTATATCGTGGTAATGTCTTCGGGGCCAGGGAGGACAGGGCGGGAATCCCAGAAGCGTCTACTGAAGGCTCTCTCTAAATCTAGGTACTCAGAATTATTTAGGACTTTGAGAATAATAACACCGGCTATAATGGCAACAACTCCGGATAAGAAGCCTTGCATAAAGATACCTGCCAAAGTCTCTAGATCAAAGATGTTATCAAAAAAAGACAAAGATAGATAGGCCACGAAACCCATAACCACGGAGACGTAGAAGGCGTGGCTAGCAGTACGAACAATCCGTGCCCCTTCGTACCAAGAAGCTCTCATAAATAGGCCGAAATAAACGAGAGCACTTAGACTAACACCGATAGTGTAGGCCAGAGGCAACATTAACACTTCCCCACCTGCCACATCATCTACTCTAAGGAGAGCTTCAATAAAGTAACGCAAGAAGTCCGAATGCGTAAACGTATAATAGAGTAACGTAGCAAAAGTAATCATAGTCACACTACTGCCGAGACTAATCCAGAAAGGCTTCCTGGTATCACCTCTAGCGTAGTGACCACGGATAAACAAGAAGACCAGACCTTGGGCCACTGTAGAAATTACAAACAAGGCCAGAGCTGCCGCCACCAGTCTAGTGCTAGTCCAGTCAAATGCTCCAGTACCGAGAATGGTCCTAACTATCTGTGCTCGCAACACAATAAAGAGAGCAGTAACAGGCATAGACCAGAAGATGATGTGTCTGGCAGCCAAACTGATACTTTCGAAAAATTTTACCTTCTCGCCACTAGCATAAAGAGCGGACAGAGTGGGAAAGGCAGCCATAGAGTAACTGACGCCAATAATAGCTAGGGGCACTGATTGGAGATTATACGCAAAGTTAAGGACAGAGATTGAGCCCACAGCAAAGAATGAGGCAATAGAAGTAAAAATAAGAAACACAAGTTGGTGGGCCCCAAGGGTGAGCGTCCTTGGAATAGAAACTAAGAATACTTCTCTCACACGTGGCCAAAGAATGTCCTTACGCAACCTTGGAGAGAAGCCAAGCCGGCTGACTACGGGCCACTGAACATAGAGGTGGAGGAGGGCACCCAACACAACACCAAAGGCCAAGCCCCTAGACCCAAACTTTGGATACAGCACTAGTGCCCCAAAAATAATCCCCGCGTTGTAGACTATGGGACAGAGAGCATAAACGAAAAACTTGCGGAACGATTGGACAATACTAGCTAGATGACCAGAAAGGCCGAGAAAGATCGGCGACAAGAGAAGGATGCGTGAGAGAGTAATAAGTTCGAGCCTCGCTGTGTAGTCAAAGCCAGGCGCCACCAAGAGCGAGAGCTTAGGCATAAGGAAAAACACAATCACAGATAAAGAAAGTAAGATGAAAAGGAAGGTAGTAAAGACAGAATCAAGAAACTCGCGGGCTGGCTCTACTCCCTTAGCCAACTCTCTTGTGAAGTACGGGATAAGCACACTAAGCGAGACCATTGAGGCCACCGTGGCAAAGAGCAGGTCCGGGATCTTAAAAGCAGCATAATAAACATCAAGTTGTGCTCCAGCTCCGAAGATATGCGCGAATATGCGATCTCGGGCTAGGGCCAAGAGCTGTGAGGCGACAGCCGATAGACCAAGCACAATAGCGGCCTCATGAAGGCCAGCAGTGCTCTGATTAAATAATTTTCTAAACTTCTCAACCATTATGGCAACTCGGGAATTCCTCCAGATTTTATATCTCTCACTATCTTGACGATTGCAGTATTGTCTGCATTATCTCTTGCTAATTGCTCGAATATATCTAGAGCATCCTTGTATAGACCTAACTTGTACATACTTGCCCCAAGTAAGTACTTACTATTGGCATAGTTGGCATTATAAGAAGATGAAAGCTTTAACGAATCAATAGCTTCGGCGTAATTTCCATTCTTGTATAAATAATAACCGAGTTGAAAGTGAGCCAAGAAGTCACTTGGGGCTGATTGGACTGCCAATTTGCTTGTCTCAACTGCTGTACCAGTATCACCTCTAGACAAGGCGATCTCACTGGCCAGTAGATAGGCTGGGGCGTAGTTAAGCTTTAGGGCTACTGCTTTATTAAGGAAGGTCACCGCTTGCTCTATGTTGCCTACCGCGAAGGCAAGTCTTGCCATCTGGAAGGGGCCCACGGGACTAGTAGGGTTACGCAGGTAAGCCTGTTCGTAGGCAATAGCCGCGCGTTCGTAAGCTTGCTCGATCCCTAGATTAACTACCGCCTCGTACACGTTACCCAACGTAAGCCAGTTAGTATAGTTATTTGGGCTAAGCTCGGTCGCCTTGGTAGCATTCTCTAGGGCCTTGTTGTATAGATCCTTAAACTCTTCCACGGCTTGCTCTTGGTTGTCGACATCCACCTCAAGAGAGACCATGCGCACCAATTGCACAAGATAGATCTCTGACAATGTCCTATAATATCTATCCTGTTTACTTATATCTATAGCCTCGTTTATCTTAGCGATAGCGCCAGGGGTATCACCTTGTTGCATCAAGTTGACTCCGGCGACTTGTGCTCTCTCTGCTTGAGCGCGATTGGTAGTAAAGTATAGGCCGAGAGTCACAACAGTAAGAGCGGTCACCAAGCAAAGGCGCAATAACTTCCCTCCCCAAAGTTCGTTAATCTTGGTTAAGTTTCTGTTTCTATTATCTAGCACATCGTGAGCAAGAGCCACGCCAGTTAATATTGCACCCAGGCTAAGTCCTATTAAACCGACTTGACTGCTTAAGTACATAACCCATAGGAATAGTGCCCCAAGCCAGAAGGCAACCGAATAGACACTAATCTGGCGAGTCAAATCTAACCTGCGCAAAGATTGCCAAGTTGCCCATGCCACAAGCAAGCCAAACAAGAGCCACAGGACTGCTCCCAGAAGTCCTCCACTAACTACGGCAGTAAGAAGGCCGTTATACGCCTGACCAAATTCTATAGCCCAAACATCTGACAAATTAACCTCTATGGGCTTATGTTGCATCCAAGCATAAGAGTAAAGTCCCGGCCCTACACCAAGGATCGACTCACCAAGAGTGGCCCCGGCCACTACAACAGAATCAGTTAGATTAGGCCTGATCACTGCCTTCAGAGCATTTAGCTCTGAAGAAATTTTGCCTGGAATAATTGGCAGTATGTAAATAGTAGCAATGGAAAGAATAGCTAAAGCAAGAGCCCAAGGGGCCAGTCTCCTGCCCTTCATATAGATAAGCAAAGCAATTATTAGTGAAAATATGGATACGACAACTAGTAAGTGACTAGAGCCAAATGCCAACAAGCCAAGAGTAGAGGGCACGAAAGATATGGTAGAAATCTTTTTATAAAGTGAGGTAGCTGGAGCAAGTTCTATTAAAGATACAGCCACTACAGCAGTAAGGCCAAGTATAAGTGGGATATCAAGCCACGGAGCAAAAAGTGGATGAGCGACCAGACTTAGGATCAAACCAATGCCACCTAATATATACACCACAATTGGCACCACGGTGAGCCTATTGAGACTTTGCATAGCTGTGGCAAACAAGACCATAATAGCAAAGGCCAATAGCAAGATTATTACACTATCACTCTGACTTGGACTACCCAATAGCGAACTGGTGGGGCTCTCTAAGAAGCCAGCCAAAAAGAAGTACCCGAGCACTATGCCTGCGAAGGCCATAAGAATCCACGACTTAGGCACTGCTATACTACCCTTCTTTATAGCCATAATTAGGCCAAAAGCTGTCAGCAGTAATCCCCCGATGAGCAGACTTGAATAAATTGTATATGGCATAATCATCTGGCTTTTGCTAAAATTAGGTGTCCTTCAATTATAACCCCTTTGTTTAAATTGACCAAAGTATGCCCGGCTTAATAACAATACGTTCTGCCTCCGAGATATTAGGCGTCTCTGTAGAAACTTTGCGTAATTGGGATAAGGCGGGCAAACTTAAGGCCCGCAGGAACAAGAACGGCTACCGAGTATATAATATTACAGAGCTGGAAAGCTTTGCAAACAAAAATAATCTTAAACGCCCTAAAAGAGGTGTTAAGTTGCTCAAATAAATCAAAATCCCGCCCATTTCTGGGAGGGACTTTGATTTGTTTGGTGTGTCTATAAGCCGGGTTCTGTATCCCCACTTGCGTAGGGACGACAACCATTTGTCTTGGTCCGGTGTTGCCACCTGGACTCTTTGCGAGCACTCTACACTAGAAGCTAGGGGCCGGAAACTGGAGACTGGACTTAACCAGTATCTAGCATCCAGCATCTAGCTCCCAGCGTAACACGACTCTTGCACACGCGTAAGTATTTTGCCGTTTCACTAAAACATTTGTTTACAAATGTTCGTGCGATCATCCGAAGGATGATTTAGCACCCACGTTGCCGTGGTATTCATCCCACTTGCGTGGGAGCTTCCGCCTTTCGGCTCGAGCGTCACTGTTCTCAACTCTTGCCTTACGGCAGGCAGGCGTTACCTGCTACGCTCCTCATGTTAATGAGTGTGAGCCCGGACTTTCCTCTCTCCCCTTGCGGAGCCGAGTGGCTGTCCAACACACCAGTCTGTATTATACTACGCTTTGGTCTCCTTGACTAGGTCTGTCATTGAGACATCTACTTCGCATACGCCCGAGACACAGGCAAGCTCTTTAGCACCCTTGGTTTGGTCGCCCAGCTCGTATAGGACGAGTTTAGCGAAGTCTATCTCGGGGAAGTTTTTGACTCTTGCTTCGTACTCATCTTTGGTAATCTCTTCGTATGGAGCAAGGCGGTAGACGTGGTTACTGCGTGGCAGGAACGAGAGACCGCCTACCAAGTCCCAGTTCTCGTACACCCAATTGGCTACCGTAAGCCACTCGCCATCTCCCACCGATATGGTAGTGGAGGGATTGTGTTCGGTGAAGTTTGATTTAACCATCTTCCAATACTCCAGTTGCTCTATGGCAGTCATGTCGTCTTTGAAAATAGATTTATCTGGGGCCTGTATAGGGAACTCAAGAACAAAAGTGGTGGCCGTATCTGCCTGTTGGCCCACCTCGGGGAAGTAAGGCACACCCGCATCCTTAAGCATCTTAAAGATCGGATTATGTCCCTCTATGCGCACGCGACGAATGTAGTAAGGAGCGTGACGTGGATGCATGCCGGACGAGGAGTTAAAGAGCTGTGAGGTGTTGCCCGAGGGCTTAACGCAAGTAATAGCAGCCGAAGGTCGGATGCCGAAGCGCTCGGCATACTCGCGGTTGGTCTCGATAGCTACCTCCCTAAGCTTACGGAAGGTGTTAGGGTTACGCAGGGCAGGGCAATCCCATTGGCCGGTGATAGAGACCCCGAGCAAGGCCTCCTCCTCGCAGTTCTTCTTCCATTCGGGAGATAAGTAGCCAAAGTTGGTCAAAGTGGCCTGATAAGTGCCCAAGATAGCGCCTATGCGCACTTTCTCCATTAGAGTATCTTCTGTATCATCGGCCCGAGCGCACACTTCGGTCAGATTGCAGAACTCCTTGCTCTTGAGTACGATCTCACCACAAGGGTTAACGCCCGAGCGGTGGACATCCTTCTCGAAGAGCTTCCACCTGCGCACGGGTAGTTGGGCCTTGAGACTGCCCCTATTCCATATCCCCCGCTCACCACTACCAGACTTAACTAGATTGTTCCACTCGTCAAGGAAGGTCTCCACCGAGGGCTTCTCGTTATAGGCGGCCGAGTTGTTGGCCATAGCTCTCTGCTGATTCAAAAGATAGAATTGGCCGTTCTTGGCATCGCGCATCTCCTTGTCGTCAAGATCCGAGATCGAGATAAGGGCTGAGCGTCGCACTCCTCCCGCAACTACAATCTCGCCGATCATACAGGTGATGTCGTGCACATCAAGCGAGGTCAAGCGCCGACCTTGGCGAGAGAGCATGCGCTCACGGGTAAAGGCGTGTAAACGTCTTAAGGGGTCAGGTCCCGAAGAACGCCCGCCCATAGTAACAAGTCTTGAGCCGGCGGGGCGGATATCCGAATAATCAAACTCAACATCTAGACCCTTGGCCCAAGTGTTCATACCGTGGACTAGTGAGTCGGCCCAACCCTCTTTAGAATCTGGAATTTTGAAAGGTTTGAGTAGCTTGCCACTCTGACGCTCAATCATAGGAAGAAGACCAACAGTCTGTTGCTCCACCGAGAAGCCCAAGCCCGTGCCACACATTGAGATGTACATAATCTCGCCGAAGTCTTGCCAAGCCGAAGGGGCGATGTAAGAACAATTGTAAGCGCAGACATTACTGCGTCTAGCCGCCGGCCCCGCACTCCAGAGCAAGCGCATAGAGCCCATAGAACGCATGTGGAGCATGGCCTCGCGCACTTCGGCATACTCTTTGTTCGCGAGCTTGTCGCCAAGGTTCTCCTTCATAAATGACATGTAGCGGTCAACGGTCTCGATCCACGTCTCACGTCGATTCTCCTCGGGCATCCACTTAGAGTAAGTGGTGTAGTACACCAATTCAGAAAGTTTGTTGGAAAAGAAGCTGGCACTTTGGTCGGCAAGCTTGCGAACCTCGTCCGAGACCTCTCGGCCCGTGGCGCGCATCTCGGCATGACGTTGTCTATATAGTATGTAAGCCTTAGCCGTAGCTGGGAACTGGGCTAAGATGAGTTGCTTCTCTACCATGTCTTGGATAGCCTCCACATTTGGCAAATAATCCTTGTTAACACCCCGCAAGCCCTTAACCTCATCCATAATCGCGTCGCGTACCTGCTCGGGAGCGCCCTCGCGAAGCTCGCCGGCGGCGGCCATGGCCTTTGCCACGGCTACTGTGATGCGATCTTTATCAAAAGGGACCACCCTACCATCGCGCTTGACAATACTTTGAACTGTGGAGGATCTAACGCCCGCCTTACGAGTCTTATTACTCTTACTTGATCTCGAGGGGGTTAGTGTTTTTGGCATTTGTTAGGTGTAATTAAAATTGGTAAGGTAAACTAATTGTACTCCCTATCGTCCAAGCAACACAAACTCTTGTAATGTGTGGATAGAATGACCGAGACACCCCTAAGATTATACGCCCTATTTGCCTAAGTTAAGATAAATGGTCAATTATGTTCAATCTAAACCCCGCCCTTGGCGGTGGCCAGGTAATGTTTGTGATAATTCTCTACTGTGCGGTGTGTATTGAACGAAGTTCGAATGTATTTTGAATTGAACCCTGATGCAGAATGATGCGCGCCTCGGACACGCTCGCGGACTCGCGTGTGCAAAAACCAAAAAATTTCCTTGC
>CAYGDD010000029.1:0-8787 GCA_964348575.1 uncultured Candidatus Saccharibacteria bacterium
AACCGGGGACCCTTCGCTTACGATGCGAATGCTCTACCAACTGAGCTAAGGTGGCAATGTTCTTTACTATAGAGCACCCCGCCAATTTACTCAATCTGCTATAATGCTTATACATGACAGATACAGGAAACAAAACAAAGATAGAGGGGGAGATAGCAGAGATAGAGATCAAGATGGCCGACCCAAGCTTCTGGCAAAACAAGGCCAGCGCTCAGGAGACAGTGGCTCGCTATCATGAGCTTAAGGCAGAGCTTGTTGGAGTAGGTAAGTACGATAAGGGTGACGCTGTTGTTACTATCTTTTCTGGTGCCGGCGGAGACGATGCCGAAGACTTCTCGCGTATTCTATATGATATGTATAACAAATTTTGCACTAGGCAAGGCTTAGAGACTCTGGTCCTACACGAGCACACTAACGATCACGGGGGATATAGAAATGTGACTTTTGAAGTGAGTGGCGCGCCCCACTCCGCCAACCTGCCTGCCGGCAAGGCAGGGGCTCCGCGGGGTCCATATGCTATACTTAAGAACGAGTCTGGCGTGCATCGCTTGGTGAGGATTAGCCCCTTTAACGCCAAGCAACTGCGTCACACCAGCTTCTCTATGGTGGAGGTGATACCCAAGCTCGATAAGACCGAGCATGTGGCTATCCCAGACGATGAGCTTGAAATAGAGTTCGCTCGGGCTGGGGGCCCAGGGGGGCAGAACGTTAACAAGCGCGAGACAGCAGTGCGCATTGTACACACTCCCACACGCCTCTCGGCCCATGTATCAAGTGAGCGTTCCCAAGGGCAGAATAAGGAGCGAGCCATGGCCATTCTCACCGGCAAACTTTTCAAGTTAAGAGAAGAGGAACGCAAGAAGAAGGAAGCCGGTATGTACATAAGTAAGACAACCGAGATAGAATGGGGAAATCAGATTAGGTCGTACGTCCTCCACCCATATAAGATGGTTAAGGACCACAGAACTGGTTATGAGACAAGTAATGTAGATAAAGTATTAAATGGAGAGCTGGACGAATTTATCGAAGCCGAAAAAAGTTTATAGAATCCCTTATCTAATACCTAATACCTAACAACTAGTACCTATCTATGTTAACTTTCAAAAATGTTTCTAAAGTTTATCCGGGGGACGCCATTGCCCTTATGGAAGTTAGCTTCCAGGTTACTCCGGGCGAGTTCGTCTCGTTGGTGGGGCACTCTGGCGCTGGCAAGACAACCTTACTTCGGATGATCCTTGCTGAAGAGCACCCAAGCGAAGGGGAGGTCTTATTTGGTGAGATTAATATACATAATCTCAAACGCAGTCTTATCCCAGAGTTCCGCCGACGGATCGGGACTGTCTTCCAAGACTTCCGCCTCCTACCTACTAAGACGGCCTACGAGAATGTAGCCTTCGCTATGGAAGCGGCGGGCAAGCCAGATAGCATGATCGAGTCGGACGTGCCAGAGGTCCTTGAGCTTGTTGGTTTAGGCGATAAGATGTGGAACTTCCCTCACCAGCTCTCGGGTGGTGAGCAACAGCGTGTGGCTATAGCAAGGGCAATTATTAATCAGCCGGATGTGCTCGTAGCAGACGAGCCTACAGGCAACTTAGACCCCGTAAACACTTACGACGTTGTCCAGATATTGAAGAAGGTAAACGATCTTGGGACCACCGTATTTCTTACCACCCACAATAAGGGTGTGATAGACTTCCTAGGTAAGCGCGTAATCACAATGGAGAAAGGCAAGGTTATAAGAGACGACAAGGAGGGTAAGTACATCCTGTAGGTACTAGTTGCTAGGTACTAGGTATTAGGTTTAGGTTTAAATACAGATGCAAATTGATCACATCGTTTTGTGGGTTAGTGACATGAGCAGATCAGTCAGTTTCTACTCGGCATTTCTTGGCCAGCCAATAAATCAAGAAGAGGATCATGCTTCCTGGCTGGTAGGGCAAACCAAGCTTTTTATCGGCCTATCTTATATTGATAAGCCACTTCCTTTTGACAAGGAAAATATAGGATTAAATCACCTAGCCTTCCACGTCAGTACGTTAGCGGAATTAGGGGAGTATGAGTCAAAGTTAAATATGGCAAACATAAAACACAGTGGTATACAGATAGATAAATATGGAGGCAAAGAATTTATATGGTTTGATGATCCGGACCGTATCAGACTCGAATTCTATCTCCGGCTTCCTCTAGTACCTAGCAACTAATACCTATTACCTTGAGCCCAATTAAGTCGCATAAAGATCTCATCGTTTGGCAGAAGGCTGTTGTGTTGGTAACTGGCGTTTACAAACTTACAGAGTTGTTTCCAAAAACAGAGATGTTTGGCCTTACTTCGCAAATGAGAAGGTCGGCAGTCTCTATACCATCAAATATAGCTGAGGGTAAGGGGCGTAGCACCAGGAAGGATTTTGCCCAGTTTCTAATCACAGCCCGAGGCTCTGGGGCAGAGCTTGAGACTCAATTGATAGTAGCCGAGAATTTGGGCTATGTTTCAAAATCTGACCTAGATGCTATACTTATAGAATTGACCGAAGTAATGAAAATGCTGAATAGTCTGATCTCTAAACTTAAAAACCTATTACCTAGTACCTAACAACTAATACCTATACAATGTTTTTAACTTCTATAAAGCGGGTGGCAAAGCAGGGGTTCGTCAGCTTTTGGCGTAATGGCTTAGTCTCCTTCACTTCTATCTTTGTACTGGCGGTTACGCTTTTCATTATTGGTTCAGTGGTTATGGGTAATGCTTTCCTCCAGTCATCACTTAGAGAGTTAGAAGATAAAGTGGATGTTAATGTCTACTTCATTACTACTGCTAATGAGGCAGATATCTTGGCACTTCGGGGTGATATTGAAGCTCTGCCCGAAGTTAAGATTGTGGAGTACTTTAACAAGGAGGAAGCCTTAGCCAGATTCGTAGAACGTAGCAAGGGCAACACTCTTGTTTTGCAGTCACTTGAGGAACTGGGGGATAATCCTCTTGGAGCCGTCTTTAACATTAGAGCCAATAGTCCAAGTGAGTACGCGGGTATTGTTAGTTATCTAGAATCTAGCAGTGCTAGCAACATTATTGATCGTATCAATTATGCCGACAACCAAGGGATTATAGACAAGCTCGGGGCCTTAATTGCTGGACTTACTAGGCTGGGCACATTTGTTAGTTTGGTCTTGGTAGCGATGTCTGTGCTTGTTACCTTTAGCACTATTCGACTAGCAATATACAATGCCAAGCAAGAGATCTCTGTTATGCGTTTGGTAGGGGCGGGTAACAGCTTTATCAGAGGGCCGTTCGTTATAGAGGGAGTTATGTACGGCATCTTCGCTGCCATACTTGCTTTGGTAGCTCTCTATCCTGGCACGCGCTTTGTAACCGAGAATACTCAGGCGCTCTTTGGTGGGATAGATATGCTAGAGTTCTATGCCACTCACTTTTCGCAGATCTTCACCATTCTGATGGCTTCTGGTATCATCCTCGGTATGTTTTCATCATTTGTGGCAGTACGCAGGTATCTCAAGGCATAGGCGATGGCACGGCATAAGTACATCTTTGTCATTGGGGGAGTAATCTCTGGTGTAGGTAAGGGTATTGCTGTGTCGTCTATCGCTACCATTATCCAAGCAAGAGGCTTTAGAGTAAGTCCCATCAAATTTGATCCTTATCTAAATGTAGACGCAGGCACAATGAATCCTATTGAGCATGGTGAAGTCTTTGTGCTGGACTCTGGTCTCGAGACTGACCAAGATATGGGCAATTACGAGCGCTTCCTTGGTCAAGCCTTACCCGCAGAGAACTATATGACCAACGGTATGATCTACAAGGCAATTATAGATCGTGAGCGCGCTTTGGGTTATGGTGGCAAGTGTGTGGAGCCGGTGTATAACGTAACCGAAGAGATCCTATTGCGCATAGAAGCATCGGTAAATAAGCACAAATCTGACATTACGATAGTAGAGATCGGGGGTATAGTGGGTGAGTATCAAAATGGCATCTTCATTGAGGCCGCCCGCATATTAAAGTCGCGTAATCCAGAGGATGTAATGTTTGTAGTTGTTAGCTACCTGCCTGTACCCGGCAAGATTGGCGAGATGAAGACTCGCCCCACCCAAAATGCAGTCCGAGCCCTCTCTGCGTATGGCGTTAATGCCGATATGGTCATAGCACGAAGCACTAATCCGCTAGATAAAGAGCGCAAGGCCAAGATCGCCTTCGCCACTAATGTGCCTAAGGAGAATATTATCTCTGCCCCAGATGTTGAGAATATTTATCAGGTACCTCTTAACTTTGAGAAGGACGGCCTCTCCGACATAATTCTTAAGACTCTTAAACTTAAGAGCAGGAATGGTCACGCCAAAGGCCTGACAGAGTGGAGTAAGATGGCCCGAAGGATGCTGGGCGCTAAGAGTGAAGTGCATATAGCTATGGTGGGTAAATATTTTAAAACTGGAGATTATGTACTCTCGGATGTCTACATATCAGTTATAGAATCACTCAAGCATGCGGCCGGTAACTTGGGTAAGAAGATAAACATAGAGTGGTTAGACTCAAGTGACTTTGAATCAACAACAAGCAAGAAGTATAAGGGGAATCTGCTAGGTCTAAAGAGGTTCGACGGTATTATAGTGCCGGGAGGCTTCGGCGCCAGGGGCATAGAGGGCAAGATAAATGTAATCCAGTATGCTCGCGAACATAAGATTCCGTACCTTGGCTTGTGTTATGGTATGCAACTGGCGGTTATAGAATATGCCCGACACGTGCTTGGCCTTGGGGAGGCGCACACCACAGAGATAGACAAGGCTACCAAGTATCCAGTAATAGATGTTATGACAGCTCAAGCTAAGCTTATGCAGGAAGCAAACTATGGAGGTTCGATGCGCTTGGGTGCTTACCCAGCACATCTCCACAAGGGTACACTCGCGCGTAAGTATTATAACGAAGAGATGATCCACGAACGTCACAGACACAGGTATGAAGTTAACCCAGAGTATGTAAAAGAGTTAACTAAGAGGGGACTAGTTTTCTCAGGTACATCACCAGATGGTAAGCTTATGGAGATTTTAGAATTGCCCAAGCGCAAGCACCCTTTCTTTATGGCTACCCAGTTCCACCCAGAATTTAAAACCTCTCCCCTCAAACCCCACCCCCTCTTTCGTGAATTTATAAAAGCCTCGTCCACAAGGAGTAAGAAGAAGTAAAAAGAAAAACCCTGCAAGTTGCAGGGTTCTCGATTTGTTCCAAATACAAAGAGCAAGCAATTCTTAGCTAAGCAAGTGACTTTGCCCACTGACCAACCTACGGAACGTGGGGGAGGTACCTACTAGTTCATCGAACGACTTGCCAGTGGCTTCGATCTGGCCATTATTAAGGACGATGATCGTGTTTGCATCACGGACTGTTGCGAGACGATGGGCAATGACAAGCATACCAGCTCCGTCAATCCACTTACGTAAACCACATAGAAGTTGGGTTTCCGTAGCAGTGTCGAGTGCTGAAGTTGCTTCGTCCACAATCATTAGCTTGGGCTCACATATTACAACTGAGCCTATGGCTAGTCTTTGCGCTTGACCACCCGAGAGCCTAACCCCATCCCTCCCCACTACAATATCGAGTGGATTCTGGTTTTTCTCTTGAACTCCGAAATCAATTGCCAAATCAGACATGAGCTCAAATAAGCGCTTATCGGGCCATAATGGAAGCTTATCCGCGGGTAGGTTATAGAGAAGATTATCCCTAACTGTCCCATCAAAGATGATGGGGTCTTGAGGTATGTAGCCAATTTTCTCTAATACCGACTTTATTGTGAAGTTGCGAATATCTTCTTTGTTAACAAGAACGCGCCCATTGGACGGATCCATGAAGCGTAGGGGCAGATAATTGGTTGTTGATTTACCGGCACCCGATGGTCCGACTAGTGCGACTACCTCACCAGGCCGAACAACAAGTGACAGATTGCTTACAGTGTCACTTGCTCCTGGGTAAGCGTAACTCACATCTTCGAATTCTAATTCAAGTGGTTCACCAGAGATGAATTCAACAGCTCCAGCCCTTTCTATTACATCGGGCGGTGTTTCTAGTGTGTCCTTTAGTACAGAGACTGAAGCGACACATTTGTAGACGTTTCGCTCCACGCCTCTCAGTCTATCAAGTTCTGAAGATAGTTTTATTGACCAAGCGAAGAGTGGGTACAGGAGTGGTATAGGGAAATCTCCAGATATCGCGGTTGTTAGTGCATGATACATAACAACCACAAGTGCTAAGACAGTCATGCAGTCCTGTGTTGTGACCCTCTTGCCGTGACCTACATAGGCCATCCTGTCGCGAGTAGCTACGTCCTGCCATTTGTTCCTCATCCTCTCTACTTCGGCTTCTTTTTTAGCTGCTACGTAGACCCTGGGGAAGTGGTTAAGCATCTCCGCATAGTACCTGTCAAACTTTGTGAAGTCCCTTTCGATCGGCGTAGTGATACGCAGAAGCTTATAATTGACGTATAGAGTTGAGAATCCGTGCACAAGAATAGCTAATCCGAGAACGACACCAGAGAATGGCGATATTACTAGAATGCAGACATAGGAGAGTCCTATGTTTGTAACCGTTTCGAATAAGTCCCTTAGGTGATTGTCGTAAAGCTCGTGAGCCCTAGACATGCCCTTAATCAGACTCTCGTGATTAAGCCCACGATTGTGCTTGTGTTGACCCGGAGAGAGTGCGTATGATTTCTCTAGGACTCTTGCTCTGATATTACCTCCACCAATACCGAATAGGTATTCGTGAGCACGCCACATATTGAACCCGAGCAACTTCTGCGATAAGAAGATGATAGCTATGGTAGAAATCCATAAGTTCTTCAACTCGATGTCTTTGTTTATGACAGACTCAAGTGCGTAGGCTACACACCTAGAGAAAATGACTCCGAGAACTATGTGGAGGAAGGCTAATACATACTTCTTCCACATTAGTGGTCTTGCATCCTTTGAATCTGCTAGTTTGAATGTGTAGTAGATTGTTGCAATCGCATCACGTAATTCGTGAATGTACTCCTTGAAGCTAGTAGGCGCTTGCCACTCCTTGTGAGCTTCCATACCAATTCTCCTTTCTTTGTATTTGGTTGTTAAAGACCTAACACCCCGTCTGTTTCCAGGCGGGGTGTTGTGAGGACTCGATTTGAAAAGTTAAATCAACTATTCATAACACACAGCCTTTTTGGGCACTTGCTAGATACGCGGTTAGGCGCAGCAACTACCACGAGTATTCGTGGGGTAGCAGCACCAAGGCCAAAAACGGCCAAAGTGGTGTATCGCAAGTTGTGTGACTTGTTGTTCATATAATGTTGTAAAAGCTATGTTACTATAAGTAGTTTCTTTGTCAAGCCCTCAGATAAGACCTCAGAGGTCTTATCTGATGGCGGAGATACAAAAGAGGCCCCCGGAGGGACCTCTTTTGATTTAGGTAGCGAGTACTAGGGGATTAGAATCCTCTAGAGCCGTAGCCACCACCTCCATTGCCACCACCACGATTGTTATCGCGAGGTTGCATAGGACGAGCCTCGTTAACCACTAGGTTGCGACCGCCCATGTCTTTGCCGTTCATCTCGGCAACAGCCTTGTCGGCCTCCTCGTCATTCTCCATCTCCACGAAGCCGAAGCCCTTGGAGCGTCCAGAATCACGATCAGTGATTACTTTGGCAGAGAGTACAGCACCAAGCGGAGTGAAGTGACCCTTAAGGTCATCATCCGTGGTTGTGTAGGGCAAATTGCCCACATAAAGTTTCTTCATTTCTCTTTGCTTTTTAACTAATTGCCTGTTTCGACCCTCTTTCGCAACTAGTCCTCACAAAGAGTTCTAAGTAGCTCTAACGAGTGCATTATTTACAGGTCAAGGTAAGTATATACTAGTCAAGTACAAAAGTCAACCCCAGTTAAATTAAAAGCCCTCGGGAGACCAGTCCGGGGCTAATTAGCGATACACATATTATTACTAAGGCCAATATGTAAAGGTTACAGCTCTTAGAGGTTGTAGTAAATAAAAAACCTGCGGGGTCCGAACACGGACCCTCACAGGTATACTTCTCCTCTGCTAGTGGCGGATTAGGTACACCACCACGGCCATTCCCAGCGCCGATACGAGCGCTAGTATGGCGCCCGGATGCAGGTACCAAGGGCGTACTTTTTGCTTAAAACTCAGCACCCTCGCCCCCGATGTCCTGCTCTCTGTCCATGCTTCCCCTGAGCCACTCTCGCGCACCCCTTCGTCTGGATTCACGCTACCCCTCTCCTTCTGAGCCAGCTTAAGCTCGTTGGTCTTCAAGTACACTAAACCAGAGTGGCTCGAGTGTCAAATTGCTTCGTCCATTTTGCTACCAGACTAGGAGTTTTTCCTTCGACTCTGGTCTACTCCGCCCTGTATGATTAGTCTAGGCACCGCCTCACGACCCCGCAAGCTTGTGGGGTAGCGCTCCGGCGTTCGGATTTTATTCAAGTCACACAGCCAGTTTGAGATAGGTCCGGACTCCGAGGAGCATCGAATTGGCCTCAGGCATCTATTCTGTCACTGCATACCTGCTGAGAGCAGTATTCAAAACAAAAAGACCCCTCACGTATTGCTACGCAAGGGGTCAGGATTGGCTTTGAGAACATCTCCCTAAGCCCGATGTTCCATGCACCAATTTCTAGCGTTCTGAAACATTCGGAGCCACGGGGAAGCCTCGAGGCTTTTCCATGGGTTTGGCTTCCATGGCCACTGCCACAAACGGAAACAACGTTCTGGATGAGGCATCATCGCAAGATGACGTCCGT
>CAYGDD010000030.1:0-7949 GCA_964348575.1 uncultured Candidatus Saccharibacteria bacterium
GTTATCCACACAATATATGTATAGAAAATATTTTGTGTGAGATGTGTATTATAATTTATAAAGAGGAGATCAAATATGTTTTGATCTTTAATTAGAATCTAAAGGTCGAATTATTTAAACAAAGAAAAACTATGGCAAAGAAGCGAAAGGCAGCAAAGAAGAAGACAACTAAGCGCAAGGCTACTAAGAAGCGCCGAGCGTAGTTAGCTCTTTCTCTCACTTACAAAGAGTCCCGCCGATGGCGGGATTTTTTGTGTTATAATGTCTAACTATGTCTATATTTGGATCACTTTTTGGCACAAGTAGCACAAGGCGCATTAAAACACTTCAGCCTATTATTGCGAGTATTAATACTCTGGAACCTAAGATACAAGCCTTAGATAGTGCTGGCCTTAAGGCTTACACAAGTATACTTAAAGAGCGTCTCGGCAAGGGTGAGACATTAGACAGCCTCCTACCAGAGGCCTTTGCCCTTGTGCGTGAGGCGGCCAGACGCGCTCGCGACGAGCGCCACTTTGATGTGCAGTTAGCGGGGGGCATTGTCTTGCATGAGCGAGGTATAGCCGAGATGCGCACAGGCGAAGGCAAGACCCTAGTGGCTACTTTGCCAGCCTATCTTAACGCCCTTACGGGTAAGGGTGTGCATATCGTTACAGTTAACGATTACTTATCTAGGCGTGATGCTGCTTGGATGGGAGAAATATATGATATGTTGGGCGTTTCAGTTGCGGTTATTAATCACGAGAGCTCGTTTAGATATGATGGAAATGCAAATAGCACCGAGAAAGATGCCAAGCTAGTAGAACTAGATCATGATAGAGATGTGAAGGGCTTCTTCAAGGTTGAGTATGACTTCTTGCGCCCATGTACTCGCAAGGAAGCTTATCAGGCTGATATCACCTACGGCACTAACAACGAATTTGGCTTTGACTACCTCCGCGACAATCTAGCTTACAGCAAAGAGGGCATAGCCCAGAGACCCCACCATTACGCTATTATTGACGAGGTGGATTCCATCCTTATTGACGAGGCTCGTACACCCCTTATTATATCTGGCGCTACGGGTGATAGTGAGAGCTTGTATGGTCAGTTCGCTACAATTGCAAGTAAGCTCATACCAGTAACCGACTACGAAGTAGATGAGAAGTTGAAGGCCGTCACGTTGACCGACTCGGGCATAGAAAAGACCGAGAAGATACTGGGAGTAGATAACATATATACCGAGAAGGGGATCAAGTACGTGCACCATCTTGAGACTGCTGTTAGAGCTAAGAGTTTGTTCTTACGCGAACGTGATTATGTAGTTAGTCCGTCAGATGACGGAGGCAAGGTGGTGATTGTGGACTCCTTTACTGGGCGTCTTCAACCCGGCCGACGCTGGAGCGAAGGCTTGCATCAAGCCATTGAGGCTAAAGAAGGGGTTAAGGTTGAGCAGGAGTCCAAGACTTATGCCTCTATTACCTTCCAAAACTACTTTAGATTATACGAGAAGCTTGCCGGCATGACGGGCACAGCCATTACTTCGGCCGAGGAGTTCACTAAGGTTTATGGCTTGGAGGTAGTAGAGATAGAGACCAATAAGCCTATCGCTCGTCTGGATCATCCAGACTTGGTGTATCAAAGTGAAAAGGGCAAATTTGCCGCTGTGGCCAAGAAGGTCAAAGAACTTCAAGCCAAAGGTCAGCCCGTGCTCATTGGCACAGTCTCTATAGATAAGAACGAGATGCTTTCGGGCTATCTTAATCGCGAAGGGGTAAAGCACAATTTATTAAATGCTAAGAACAACGAGAAGGAGGGCGAGATCATAGCCGAGGCAGGCAAACGCGCGTCGGTAACCGTAGCCACCAACATGGCTGGTCGTGGCGTGGATATTAAACTCGGTGGTACAGATGCCACGAAGGAGATGCGTGAGGAGGTTAAGCAGTTAGGGGGGCTGTTCGTCCTTGGTACCGAGCGCCACGAGGCTAGGCGCATAGACAACCAGCTCCGAGGTCGGGCTGGGCGTCAGGGTGACCCGGGGAGCACGCAATTCTTTGTATCGCTCGAGGACGACTTGATGCGCGTCTTCGGTTCGGAAAAGATTAAGAATATGATGGGGCGTTTCGGCATCCCCGAGGACGAGGCCATTGAGAGTAAGCTTGTGAGTCGCTCGCTAGAGGGGGCTCAAGAGAAGATTGAGGGCTTCCACTTTGACGCCCGTAAGCACGTGCTCGAGTACGACAATGTGCTTAACTTCCAACGCAAGCTTATCTACGCTCGCAGGCGTACTATCTTAGCAGGTTCTGACCAAGAGGTGGAGTTATATTTGTCAGAGATTGAGGCGGGTAATGAAGAACTGCGCGACATTGTGGCCAAGAAGAGATCAGAGCTAGATGGTCCGTCAGCTGGCGGACCGCCAACCGGCGGATTCCTGCCCGCTTTGCGCCAGTTACTTCTACAAATTATAGATATGCTCTGGCTGGAACATCTAGAAGCCATGGATTATTTGCGCTCGAGTGTGCGCCTGCGAGCCTATGGCCAACGCGACCCACTCATAGAGTACAAGCGCGAGGGCTTAGCGATGTTTAAAGAACTTGAGCAAAACTTAATAGCCAATATAGTCCATATGCTCCCCAACGTTGGTGGCGTAAAGCTAACCAGCGAAGCTAAGAACTTAAACGAAATAAGCACCCAAGCCGACACCATCTCCAAACAATCCCAAAACAACTCACTTAGCGTCCCGAGCGCTAAATCGCATGAACCAGGTAGAAACGACCCCTGCCCCTGCGGAGCGGTCAATAATGCCACGGGTAAAGTTTATAAGTATAAGCAGTGTGGGCTCATTAATGCATCACATCACAAAGGATAATATGTCGTGTATTAGATAAGACCTCAGAGGTCTAATCTAAGTAGTGTTGGCAAAGTGATGGAAATGAGTATACTTAGGTAATATGAATACACGAGAATTTACAGCTATATATCAAAAACGAGGCAAGTGGACACTTGGCTTTGTTGAGGAAATACCCGGGGTTAATACTCAGGGCAGGACCCTCAAAGAAGCAAAAGAGAACCTTAAAGAGGCCTTAACTCTTATCCTTGAGACCAACAGGGCTCTTGCTACTGGCAAGGCACAATGAAATAAATGACTTTCTTGCTAAGAAGATTTGCAAAGATTTAGGGATAGTAGTGATAAGTAAAAGATGAAGGAATCAGAGAGAATGGGGAAATATAGTGAGGAGAGGTTACGGCACTTTAACTGTGGCGGATGTGGCCTGGAACAAAAGTTTAATAAAATACCCATATCTTGGGCTAAAGGCAAGTAACTTGGTTACCAGGTAACCAAGTGATAGCATAAAGATATGAAAAAAGGAGCAAAGACAAAGCAGAAAAAGCAGTGGGTGGTGATGACAGTAGGTAAGACTCATGCCGGTAAGTCTACCTTTTGTGCCAAACTACTACCCAGGTTGAAGAATGCTGTAATCGTAGAATCGGACCCTCTATCCACTTTTTTGAATCAATATCATCGGGAGATCTATCAAGATAATGGCGCGGTTGGCCTTTGGTCTTACGGACGACGAAAATTACACCACAAGATTTGGAAGAGTATTGTAGACCACGGCATCAAAAAGGGCTTTAGCATCCTTCTACCCAATGCCAATCTGGTAAGGAGTTTTAGGAGTAAGACCATAAGGGGTTTCCATAGGCTGGGAGTCAAGGTCGCCATTGTGTACTTTGATCTCCCAGACCAGCTTCTCAAAACTAGGATAGAAAAAGCTGGCAGAGAGAAGAGCATGCTTACTGTCTCTAAGGACTTTCATAAAGTACTAGATAAACAGAATGAACGGCTATTTGAGGAGCCTCACAAGAGTGAGGCAGATGCATTTTTTACAATTTCAAAAGCCTCAGATTACTCTAAGACGAGAGATAATATCGCGAAACTTTTGAATAAGTAGTGTATATTTAGAGTAATGAAAAAGGGAGCAAAGATAACTAAGACAAATGAGTTAGAGGAGTACGTAACTTGGTTACCAGGTAACCAAGTGATAGCATAAAGATATGAAGAGGATAGTTTTTCTAGCCTTGGTTATTGCTCAGCTTTCCGTATTTGTCCCGCGAACCTACAATACTTATGTAGGGAATCAGTGTGGAGTGACATTGGATAATCCAGGAGGCCATTGCTATGGTGATGTAGTAGCGGGAGGCTTCCCTCTAGTTTTTATTTATGACGGGTGCGCCTGGACCTCACCGTGTGACAGCATTAATCCTTGGCTAATTTTTGCTTCGGCGTTTGACCATATTATATGGATTAACTTTCTCGTAAACTCCCTAGCCTACTTTTTAATCTTCTATGCCATAATGAGACTATATAAAGTCAGAAAGGATCAGTGTTTGACCTCGGAGGTCAAACACTGGTGAAAACAAATAAAACATGAAAACCCTCAAGTTCAAGCCAGATCTAGTGTCAAAAGTGTTGGATGGTTCAAAGACGACTACTTGGCGTATTGATGATGATAAAGATCTACAAGAAGGCGATGAAATTGTGTTTCTAAATTCAGATACAAAAGAAAAATTCGCGAAAGCAAAAATAGTTTATGTAAGAAGCAAAAAATTAGGAGAAGTTGAGGAGCAAGATTTTGATGAAGGGCACGAAAGGTACGAGAGTAAGGAGGCAATGATAGAGAGTTATAGGAGCTACTATGGCAAGGATGTTACTTTAGACTCAGATCTAAAAATCATAAAATTTGCTATATTAGAGTAATGAAAAAGGGAGCAAAGACAACTAAGACAACTAAGACAAATGAGTTGGAGGAGTACGTGCGCGAGGCTATTAGCTCTATCCAGGCTGGGGTGGGGGCTAGTGGCTCGCGGGTAGAGGGCACTATAGACTTTGACGTGGCAGTGACTAGCACACGCGAGGGCGAGGGCGGGTTTAAAATTTATGTACTGACCTTGGGTAGCAGGCTTAAGAATGAGAAGGTCACCCACCTCACTTTCAAAGTCCGCCCAAGCGCAAATGTTAAAAAAGTAATAGAAGATGTCAGAAAAAAGAATAAGTAAGAGTTGGAAGTTCTATACTTCTACAATGGAAGCCCTAGGGGCTATGTACGTAGATATTGAGAAGGCTAAAAGAAGTGTTGACCTTGAGGTTTTCATCTTTGACATAGACGAACAGGGGGAGCTATTTGCCAAGCTCTTAGCAGATAAGGCAAAGAGTGGGCTAAAGGTGCGCCTCATTGTAGATTACGCCGGCAGGCCGAGCTTCGTTGGTTCTACAATTGAGAAGAGGATGCGCGAAGCCGGAGTGGAAGTGGCAATATGGAATCCTATTAGCCTGTGGCGAATAAGCAACTTCACCTCTTGGTACTTCCGTGATCATCGGAAGATGCTAATTATAGATGGTAAGGTGGGATACACCGGCGGAGTAAACATTAGAGGGGCTAGTTACTTCCGTCGTGATACTCAAGTTCGCATTACCGGCCAAGTATTAGAGCAGATATCACTCGCCTTCGCTCGCATGTGGCAGAACTATGAGGAGGGCCAGTTCTCTCCCTTTGGCAAGGCACCCGAGGAAGATGGCTTCTACTTCCTTACCAACTCGCCTCACCGGCGCGAACGTCATATCCTGCGCGAAGTTATGAGCAAGGTCCGACGGGCTAAGACGCGCGCATATCTTACTGCACCGTACTTCGTACCTTCTCTGCGCTTCTTCAGGCGTATACTCTCTGCAGCGCGCAGGGGAGTGGATGTGCGCGTTATCGTCCCTGGCCTCTCCGATCGTCGCATTGCAGACCTCGCAGCTCAATCATACTTTACCATTATGCTTAAGGCGGGAGTGAGAGTGTATAGATACAACAAGCCTTATCTCCATGCCAAAACTATAGTTATAGATGACACTTGGAGTATGGTGGGGAGCTTCAACCTAGACAATCTTAGCTTTTTATACAACTACGAAGCTTCTCTTATATCCACTCGGGCAGACTTCGCTTACGAGCTAGCCGGTCACTTCGAACAGGACCTACTCAATTGCCAAGAAATACTGCATGACATCTGGATCAAGCGCCCCTTTGCCTCTAAGGTGGCCGAAGCCCTCACCTGGCCCTTCCACTTCCTGATGTAGGGCATAGACGTTTAGGGTTATCTGGTGTAATATTAACTTAGTACCGATTATAAATAAAAATTAAGCGTATGAACCTGAATGAGAATATAGGCGGGGAGAAGCTACCTTTTCCACCACCAGAAGAGGTAACCAGCGAATTTTCTAGTGATGAGGAAGCCATGAAGATCATTACAAAAAAATTCTTTAATGCTATGGCTAATTTCGAGATTAACAATAAGGGCGAGCAGGTAGGTGAAGACCAGGCTCGAGATATGTGGCTTTCGGCCATGGGAGAGTATAAGAGTGAGAAGAGTAATGTTCCCAAAGCTACTCCTGGTTGGACAGGCCATCATTAATTTTATCTAAGTATGGAAAAGGCGCCCGCTGATCTGGGCACCTTTATGTTACATGATGTCAGTTGGCCCAACGGCGATAAGATCATCGAGATCATTACCACTGCTTGGAACCACTGATTGCGTGTCGTCGGGCAGAGCACTGGAATAAATCGATTCCAGTGTTTCTCTCTTTGTCTTCTCATCTACTCCTCCGTAGTCGCAAACTGCATCTACGGCTTTACTGGCCGCTTTCTTCACATAAAAAATGGCCATGATGGTGCCGTTTTGGACGACGCCTACCTTGCTAATCCCTGCGCAAATACTGGGGTCACGATCTCTGATTAAGAACTTCATTATGATACTCCTCCACTCCCACCTAATATGCTATCACACATACTAGTTCTTGTCTAGGCTATGAATGAAATGAATTTAAAATTTTGATACAATTAACTTAACTATGAGTGACAAAATAATTGTAACCCATGCGGGGAAGTTCCATACTGACGATGTTTTGGCTGTGGCTGTGCTTACTTTGATATGCGATAAGCGAGGGGATACATATGAGATAGTACGCTCGCGCAAGAGTCCCGACTGGGAGAGAGGCGACTATGTGGTAGATGTAGGTGGCATATATGATGCAAAGACAAACAGGTTTGACCATCATCAGGAGGGTCGAGCGGGGGCGCGCGCTAACGGCATCTTTTACTCCTCACTTGGATTAGTCTGGCAGGCATATGGCGAGGAGCTCTGTGGTAGCAAGGAGATAGCAAGCAAGTTAGACGAGAAGTTAGTCCAGCCTATAGATGCCATAGATAATGGCCAGAGCTTAGACAAGTCTCTCTTTGAGGGGGTGCGTAACTATACAGTTGGAGATGTAGTAGATATCTTTTTGCCCACATGGCAAGAAGCAAGTGAGGAGAACTTTTACCAGGGCTTCTTGCAGGCAGTAGAGTTTGGCCGGAGTGTCTTAGTAGGGGAGTTGCGACAAAACAAGAGTGTCATAGACGCCAGAGAGGAGGTACAGAAGTTGATCATAGAGGCGAGTGACAAGCGCTTGCTTGTGAGTGACAAATATTTTCCTATTGAGGGCGACATCTTCGAAGCAAATCCCCAAATTCTTTTTGTTATTATGCCTGATGTCTCGGGTGGTTGGAGGTTAAAGACGGTGCGCAAGGGCAAAGACACGTTTGAGGCACGCAAAGACCTGCCCAGTGCCTGGGCTGGTAAACGCGATCAGGAGTTGCAAGAGCTCACCGCTGTAAGTGACGCCACATTTTGTCACAACGCGCTCTTTATAGCTGGTGCAGTGAGCAAAGAAGGGGCAGTAGCCCTTGCTAAGCTCGCCCTCTTAGATTAAGCAGGTTATATAATTAGTTAGCAGTATACTTATGCAAATTCGCGAGAATGTAGAACTTGCGCCACTCACCACACTCAAGATAGGCGGTCCGGCTCGCTACTATGTAGAAGTAAGTAGTTTAGCCGAGCTTACAAAGGCCATCACTTTTGCCAGAGATAAGCGCTTACCCATATACATATTG
>CAYGDD010000031.1:0-7936 GCA_964348575.1 uncultured Candidatus Saccharibacteria bacterium
AGATAATGGCTTTTATTATGACTTTGAATTTGAGAAAGCGATCAACAATAACGATCTTATAAAGATTGAGAATAAGATGCGAGAGCTATTAAAAGATTGGAAGGAGTTTACTCATCGCGAGCTCACTCGAGATGAGGCGCTTGCCGAGTACCCAAACAATGAGTACAAGCGGGAGCTGATAGAGGAGTTTACTAAAGACGGAGCCAAAGTCTCGTTCTATAAATGTGGTCCATCGGCTAGCGGATTTGAGGATCTGTGTAGAGGCGGTCATGTAGAGCATCCCAATAAAGATATCAAGCCAGACTCATTCAAGCTCTCACATATCGCTGGAGCCTACTGGCGCGGAGACGAGAAGAATAAGATGCTCTCGCGCATCTACGGCCTAGCCTTCGGCTCTAAAGAAGAGCTTGTGGCGTATGAGGTAATGATGGAGGAGGCTCGTAAGCGCGACCACAAGATACTGGGTCCACAGTTAGATCTCTTCGTATTCTCTGATCTTGTTGGAGGGGGTTTGCCACTCTGGACACCACGAGGAACTCTACTACGAAATTTACTTGATGACAGGGTCTGGCAACTACGTAAAGCCTTAGGCTACGAGAAGGTAGAAATCCCGCACATTACTAAGAAAGAGCTCTACGAGAAGAGTGGTCACTGGGACAAGTTTAAAGATGAGTTGTTTAGAATAAAAACTCGCGAGGGACACGAGTTCGCTATGAAGCCAATGAATTGCCCGCACCATACGCAAATATACGCGCGCAAACTTATGAGCTACCGTGATCTACCTCAACGCTATGCCAACACGACTATGTGTTATAGAGACGAGCAGTCTGGTGAGTTATCCGGGCTCTCGAGAGTAAGATCATTTACTCAGGACGATGCGCACGTTTTTTGCAGAATGAGTCAATCAAAGCAAGAGTTCATCAAGGTATGGGATGTCGTTGAGGCCTTTTATGCTCCCCTAGGATTTGATATGCGTGTTAGGCTCTCAGTGAGGGATCCTGAGCAACCAGAGAAATACTTAGGTAAGTCTGAGCAATGGGAAGAGGCACAAGGCTTACTGCGCGAGATTGCCAAAGAGCGTAAGATGGCCACCTTCGACGGTTTGGGTGAAGCCGCCTTTTATGGACCAAAGCTCGATTTTATGGGCAAGGATGCCCTCGGTAGAGAGTGGCAAGTGGCTACTATTCAATTTGACTTTAATCAGCCAGAGCGTTTTGATCTTACTTGTGTTAATGAAAAGGGCGAAAAAGAACGTATTGTTATGATCCATGCCGCTATCATGGGTTCTATAGAGCGCTTTTTGGCTGTATTTATCGAGCATACCGCAGGCAACTTCCCCACTTGGTTGGCTCCAGAGCAGGTGCGCATACTACCTATCACAGATACTCACAAGAAGTTTGCTGAAGAGGTATTAGAAAATCTACTAGCAGAGGATGTGCGCGCTGAAATAGACGACAGGGCTGAGAGTTTGGGCAAGAAAATCCGCGATGCCAAGATGGAGAAAATTCCGTATCTACTTGTCATAGGCGAAAAGGAGATGAAAGACGAGACTATCACTGTAGAATCAAGAGATGTGGGCAAAGTAGGCGAAATGAAAGTAGCTGACTTCATAGCCAAACTCAAATCCGAAGGTCCCTAGTGTCTCTATACATCTATCTGGGCATACCTTGCATTGGCTTGAATGAAGAGCTTACGCGGTTCTACCTCGTTGCCCATAAGGATCTCGAAGGTCTTGTCGGCTTCTACAGCGTCGTCTATTGTTACTTGCTTAAGGATGCGCTTCTTTGGATCCATGGTGGTCTCACCAAGCTCACTTGCGTTCATCTCTCCGAGACCCTTATAGCGCTGGATCCTATACTTTGGGGAGGTATTAGGTACTAGGTGTTTGGTACTAGTTTTAGAATCAGGGGAAGATTCTGCTTCTGATATATCCTCATTTGCATCTGCAGGAGTATCAGTATCGGCCTCGTCCTGCACGGCCTCCTTGCCGATGATCTTATTTTTCTCTTCATCCGAGTATGCATAGTAGACCTCCTTGCCACGCATAATCTTGTAGAGTGGTGGTTGAGCGATGTATATATATCCCCCATCTATAAGTGGGCGATAATATCTGAAGAACAATGTCAAAAGTAGGGTGCGGATGTGTGAACCATCCACATCAGCATCTGCCGCTATTATTATCTTGTGGTAGCGCAATTTATCAATGTTGAAAGTATCGCCTATGGCGGCACCCAAGGCGATGACGATGTTCTTGACCTCCTGTGAGGCTAACATCTTATCTAGGCGGGCTCGCTCAACATTTAAGATCTTACCACGCAACGGGAGTATAGCTTGGAACCTACGGTCACGGCCAGACTTTGCCGTACCGCCGGCTGACTCTCCTTCTACGATAAAGAGTTCACTCTCCTCGGCAGAGCGCGACTGGCAGTCTGCGAGCTTACCAGGCAGGGTCATACCCTCCAGCGCCCCTTTACGCAAGATAGAGTCCTTGGCAGCCTTAGCGGCCTTACGTGCTCTGACAGCCAGAGCCACTTTGCTAATAATTTGCTTAGCATCATCTGGATGCTCCTCAAGGAACTGGTTGAAGGCTTCACCAAAGATAGTCTCCACCGCCCCCTTAGCCTCGACACTACCTAGCTTAGCTTTAGTTTGACCCTCAAATTGAGGGTCTGGAAGCTTGACTGAAACTACTGCAGTCAAACCCTCGCGCACATCGTCGCCAGTGAAGGCATCCTCACTATCCTTTACTAAATTATTCTTTTTAGCATAACTATTAAGGGTGCGAGTTAAGGCCGTGCGGAAGCCAGATAAGTGAGTACCACCCTCGATGGTAGGGGTATTGTTAGCAAATGAGAACTCGTGTGAAGAGATATCGTCAATATACTGTAGAGCCAACTCCACATTAATGTGCTTATCATTCTCAACCTTAATATCTTTCTCTATATAAAATATACTCTTGTGGACATGCTTCTCTGTCTGATTATAGAAGGTAACGAAGGATACTAACCCACCCTCAAAATAGAAACTATACGAGGGCACATTAAGTTTGAGGTCGCTAAAATATAGTACGCTATCTAAATCTATCTTCTTGTCATAACTGCGGGCATCGTAGGCTCTTATTATAACCTTCTTTGAGAGATAAGCTTGCTCACGCAAGTAATCCACAATGCGCTTCCAGTTGTAGATAGTTTCAGAAAATATTTTTGCATCGCTCTTAAATGTGATCACAGTACCGGAGAGTTTACTCTTGCCAATCTTCCGGACGGCACTCTTCTTCTTGCCCCTTTCATACTCCTGCATATACACCTCACCATCTTTGTGGACCTCGGCTCTCGTCCACTCCGAAAGAGCGTTAACCACCGAGGCCCCCACACCGTGCAGACCGCCAGATACTTTATACGCCTCACCGTCGAACTTACCTCCAGCGTGTAGTGTGGTCATAACAGTCTCAAGGGCCGAGACGCCGGTCTTCTTATGCTTGTCTACTGGGATGCCTCGACCGTTATCTGCCACACGCACAACTTCGTTGGGCAAGATCACAATCTCAATGTCGTTGGCAAAGCCCCCCATAGCCTCGTCGCGAGAGTTGTCAAAGATCTCCTTAACCATATGGAAGAGACCCTCCGGCCCTGTGGAGCCAATATACATACCCGGACGCTTGCGCACTGGCTCGAGGCCCTCTAGTACGGATATACTAGAAGAGTCGTAAGCCTTGCCCGCCTTCTTATTTTTTTCCTCGTTATCTTTTGCCATCCTGATAGAGCATATATCAATAAAATGAGCCACAGAATAAGCCCCTGTGACTCCTCTATTTTAACATATTTGACCCCCTAAAGCGAACCCCGAACTACCCCTGTGGATACATGTATTTGAGCCATATTTAATGATTGGACATTCGATGTCCAATCATTTGGGGTCACTTTCCCAGCCATACTCTTTCGCGGTACTACTCGATACGAATTTGCTATACTCTTTTGTTCCTTTGAATTGACCCAGGATCGGTTTAAAATCTATTAGCCTCCCCCATCTGTTATGCTCTACATAGTCCTGCAAACTAGACCATGGATATTTATCCTCTTTTCTAAACCGCGCCTTAATCTCTCTGGGGTTACGGTGTACATAAGCGCTGACATGCAATAACTGCTTATTACTCTCAATGTGCACACGCTTAAACTTACCCTCAAAAAGGTGTCCAGAAGTCCCATATCTCTCATTGTAATATTTTGTATAAGCATTTAATACTCTCTGCATGTACAAGGATATACCTCCTTGCCTCTTCTCATAAAGTATCAAATGCAGATGATTGGGCATAAGTGCGAAAGCCACAAGATCAGCTTTTCTAGAGTTCGTAATATCGATAATGCCCCTATCACTTATCCCGAAGGATGCTCTCGCAAGATAATTTGCTGTCCTTCGTCTGAGGTTATAAGGCTGGTGTACTCCATGTGAATGCAGGGTTAAGTAAAGTAACCGTGCATAGTCCTCAGCATCATGACAAATAGTCATCTTACGGATGCCCCGATTATAAACATGATAAAACTCGCCTTCTGCAATTTGGACCTGTTTGGGAACGCCCATAAATAGTATTTTAAAATGATTGGACATCGAATGTCCAATCATTTGTACACATTACTAAATTAGCGGACGGTGAAGTTGGGTGTGCCAGAGAGAACGCCGGAAATTTTATCCATGGTCTTGTTTACCTCTACATCTGTCAGAGTACGCTCAAGGGATTGGAAGACTAAGCGATAGGCGTATGAGGTCCTGTTGTCTTTCGTAAATGTATCAAAGAGGCTCATCTTTACCAATAGCTCCCCGGCATTATCGCCAATCATCTTCTCTAGCATCTTCGCCTCTGTCTCGTTTGGCACCCACACAGCGATGTCGCGTGATACATGTGGGTAAAGAGAGTACTGTTTAAACACGGCCGGCTCTGTGGTAAGCGATATATTCAGATCATCATAGGATTCTGGTTCCGGTAGTTTAGCTACATTAAATACATATTCTTTTGCGAATGAATTACTTGACGAGAATTCTAGGCTGATAATTTGACTATCCTCTGGGTCTGCCTCCTCGAGGTGTCCACCTAATCCTGTCTCTAATTTTTTACAAGCTTCATCTAGAGTACTCTTGTCCTCCATTGCAATAGCAAGGTGCATTTCTTCTTCCCCACCACAAAACACATCTCCAAATTCAAAAACCTTTATTTCCTCTCCTAAGAGCAAGGACTTTCTAGTTCTGTTGTGCCTAAGAGTATTACCTAAACCCCACAATAGATTAGTTCTGTAACACTTCTTATCTTCGGCCAGGGGCAATTGCACCTCAAGCTCACCCTTGGGCACAAGTGAGTATAAGTACACCTCGCTAAAGCCAGCATCTCTCAAAATGTTGCGCACCTTCTCGGTGTAGTAATAAACCTTGTTTACAGCCGGCTTAACTGGCTTAGGGAGTGTCTCTGGCAATTTATCGTAGCCCCATATACGCCCAATTTCTTCGGCAAAATCCTCGGCTATGTTTAAGTCTCGCCGGTAAGTGGGTACTGTCACACTAAACATCTCCCCTACTTTACTCACACCTAGACCCATTCTAATCAATATTTTCTCTTGCTCACCTACGGGCACCTGCATACCTAGGCGAGCACTTATGAGACTGGGATCTATGCCCACGGTTTGCTCTTGCTCGGGGTTGGAATATGTGTCTGATATTTTGCCAAACTTAGCATCAGGCTGATTCTCAGCAATTAAACTTGAAAAGTTCTCTAAGGCCTCTAGTGTTAAATCTGGGGTTAAGTCGTTCTCAAAGCGCTTAGAGGCATCTGTGCGTAGGTTAAGTCGGGTAGATGTCTTGCGTACAGAACTTGGGTTAAAGTTAGCTGACTCTAGTATCAAATTCTTGGTAGCACTTGTGACCTCGGCCCGCTTGCCTCCCTTGGCTCCAGCTACCGCCAGAGGTCCTACATCATCGGCAATAACTAGGCACGTTGAATTGAGGAACCCCATAGTTCTATGCTCAGTAATATTTGTCTCTAGTTTTCGTGAAAGTAATTCGAATTGATCATCTGGAGTAGCCAGACGCACTGTTATATTACCAACTACTTTATCTGCATCAAAGGCGTGTAGGGGTTGGCCAATGTCAAACATAATATAGTTGGCCATATCTACAATGTTGTTAATAGAGCGCTGACCAAGCCCGGCGAGGGCACTCACCAGCCACTCCGGAGATGCGCCTACATTAACTCCCTCTACTCTGCGCGCACTATAACGCCTGCACAGCTCACTCTCAAGTTTTACATCTGGCACAGCCACGGCGTCTGTGACGCTCACAACGGGGATCTGTCTATCTTTAAGTTTAAGCTCCAATGTGGCCGAGTACTCACGAGCCACGCCGCGATGCGAAAGCATATATGCAGCTCTGTCGGCTAAGATCTTAATATCTATTACACTATCCTCGCCAACCTTCTCTACCCCATCTATCTCAGCAATCTTAAAGTTGGCCGTCTCTACCAGCACATCCACAGTAGGCAGTGGAGTGTCGAAGAAGGATTGGAGCCATGCGTAAGAGACTTTCATATTCTATAACTTAAAATTGTTGAACAAATCTTAAATCGCCATTGTAAGATAGCCGAATATCCGGCACCCCATGCCTAAGCATCATAAGTCTATCTATACCGAACGAAAACGCTAAACCTGTCCAGATCTTGGGATCTACTCCGCCGGCTTCAAGTACCTTGGGGTGAACCAGACCAGAACCGGCAATCTCGAGCCAACGATCCTTCCACCACATATCCACCTCCAGCGCAGGTTCAACGAACGGGAAGTAGCTCGGGCGAAAGCGCACCTTCACATTATCGTCATTAAAGAACTTTTTACAAAACTGCGACAACGTACCCTTGAGGTCAGCCATAGTGATATTCTTATCTACGCACAAAGCCTCCATTTGATAGTAGTTAGCCTCGTGTGACACATCAGTTGCCTCATTTCGGAAAACTCGCCCATAAAGTACGGTAACCCTAGTCGGCATATCTCTCTTTTCCATCTCTCTCACCTGCACACCGGAGAGGTGGGTACGCAGAATCTGAAACTCTTTAGTCCTGTGTTCCGGCTTAAGCCACATAGTGTCCTGCATGTCACGTGAAGGGTGATCAGATGGCATGTTTAAAACATCGAAGTTATAATGCTCACTCTCAAGCTCGGGGCCGAAGACAACCTCATAGCCCATCTCACGCATAATAAGCTCCACATCTCTCTGTGCAATTGTGAGGGGATGCAAATGACCCTTAGGGACTGGTTTATCCATAAGGGCCATTATAGCAAAAATTTGGATTGTCTCTAGTTATCTAGTTGAGGGTCTTGTCGCCTTCTTGCCACTCTACCGGGCAGAGCTTGCCTGTTTGGAGAGCTTTAACAACCCTAAGGGTCTCCTCTACGCTCCTGCCCACATCATTATCGCTCACCGTAATGTGGCGGATCAGGCCCTTAGGGTCAATAATAAAGGTGCCTCGATAAGCCACGCCTTCGTCAGCCTTAAGCACGCCATAATTACTAACCATTGTGCGTTTGAAATCGGAAAGAAGCGGGAATGCCAGTTGACCCAAGTCATGTGTGACCCAGGCCTTGTGCGATTCTTTAGAGTCAACAGAGACGCCCACAATCTCGCAGTTAATCTTTTTAAACTCCTTGGCTTTGGCAGAGAAAGCCTTAATCTCGGTGGGGCATACAAATGTAAAATCAAGCGGGTAAAAGAAAACTACTAGCCACTTAGTCTTATAATCTTTAAGTGCGTACTTGCTGTACTTATTATTAAGCACGCCATCAAGACTAAAGTCTGGAGCCTGTGACCCAATCTCTGGAACAAAACTTGGAAAGTCCATCATGGTTGTTTACATTTAACTTTTAACATCTTACATTTAACATACCCTGGAGCCGCCTCCCAGACT
>CAYGDD010000032.1:0-5843 GCA_964348575.1 uncultured Candidatus Saccharibacteria bacterium
GATGAGAATAGAGTGTATAAAAGAGGATATGATTAAAGCTGTGATGAGTACAGAGAGAGTAACTGGTAAGAAGTTGCCCCTAGTGGTCTTGAGTAAGATCTTAATAGTTGCTAAAGGTAAAGAGATATATATAAGAGCAACTAATCTTGATATAGGTTTAGAAGTTAGGATACTAGGTAGGGTCTATAAAGAGGGTAGGATTGCAGTAGATGGGGCTTTACTTGGCGCCCATTTAAATAATCTCAATAATAGAGAATTAGTTAATATTGAGGATATAAGTGGACATATAGTGGTCTCAACAAGCAAAACTATGGTAAAGATAGCATGTGAGAACTCTGAAGACTTCCCACAATTACCTACACCTAGTAAATTAGATAAAGATAATAATCTTAAGTTAAAAAGCACAGATTTATTCAAGGCTATTAATAGTGTCTCTTATGCAGCCTCTACTAACGATATTAAACCTGAATTAGCTAGTGTATATATACACAACGAGGAAGATGAGTTAGTCTTTACTGCCACAGACTCATTTAGATTAGCAGAGTACAAAATTAAATTAGAGGGAGCTAAAAAGGTTGATTTAAATATTCTCATCCCAATTAGAAATGCAACAGAGATAAGTAGAATAATAAATGATTCTAGTAATAATGAGGAAATGGAGATAATATATACTAAAGATCAAATCTATATTAATACCCCCAAATTAAGCTTAGTTTCAAGATTGCAAGACGCCAAATTCCCTGATTATAAACACATAATTCCTAAAACATTCATTAATCAAAGTACAGTTATTAAAGATGATTTAATAAATGCTGTTAGGGTTGTAACTGTCTTTGCAGACCGACTGGCCCAAATAAGATTAAACTTAATACCAGAGGACAGCCTATTTGAGATAGACACAAAACACGATAAGGGTGAGGGTTTGAGTAAATTGGAGGCAAGTATGGAGGGTAAGCCAATAGAAGTAAATATTAATGCCCGCTATTTATTAGACGGTTTAGGGGTAATAGATAAGGAGAGTGTTGGGCTAAATTTTAGCGATATTAATAAACCGATAACAATCAAAGGGGTAGGAGATAGAAGTTTCCTTTACTTAATTATGCCTATACATAAATAATGGATAAACTAAGTACCTTCCTATTAGACAAGAGGAAGATTGGCCAACAAGAACGAGAAATTAGAGAGCTAATCAAGGAGGGTATTAAGAAGGTTGCTGACGTGGATGTGGCCCTAGAGCAAATATCTTACAAGTCTGGAGTTGTGAGGTGTGCGGTGACTGGTCCACTAAGAACCGAGATTATGTTTAAAAAAAGAGGGATAATTGAGTTTGTAAATAAGTCTGGCAGTAAGTATAAAATAGAGAGAATAGTCTAATTAGAATCTAGAATTATTGTTGCTTGTCCACGGTTACGCATCACATCGTAATAGACAACCTTCAATTCATTCCTATCTTTAAGATTATCTACCGTAGGGAGGAAAGAAAAATTATTTATAGGAGTCTTAGAGCCACCTACATAGTGTCCGTTTAGATAAATCTCGACATCACCCAAGGGATAGAGTTTGGGCTCTACAGTAAAAGAGAGGGTAAAGAGGGAATTAGGATTAATACGAGTAAGCTCGCTTGTGGTAATTGTTATTATAGGATTATATTCTGGCTTATGAACAGGATCCTCCTCTGTGGGTATTATATTTTCATTTTGTGTTAATCCTTTAGCGATGGCCCACAAGCGCACCGGAGTTTCCCAAAAGATGTACTGGGGATCATTATTTGGATTCGTGGGCACAGGTCCAAGGGGGTCCGTTTTAGTTACCCAATGCAAAATAGAGTGCACGCTTGTAACAGGCTGTTCTACTCTTAGCTCTTCTGGGGTATTAACAGTCGCGAGCTTTCCCGTGATCTTATCAACCACATATATCTCACCTCCTTGCCATATACCCCGGAGGACCGGTTTGAAGTTGGGGTCGTTCTTGTATGGATAGTCTGGCCTAACAAAGCTCTGGGTGGGCCTGTTTGCAATCAAAGAAAGGAGAATCTGACGCCACATGGGTGCCACTACGAAGCCAGCCACGCGCTTTTCCATGGAAGTGTTATCGTTATTCCCCACCCAAGCCCCAATGACAATATTGGGCGTATAACCAACCGTCCACATATCACGATAATCATTGGTGGTACCTGTCTTGGTGGCTACGTCCATATTGGGGAAATTAAGAGGCGAGTTCTGCCCGAAGGAAGGTGCCCTAGCGGTATTGTCTGAGAGGATATCATTTATTTCACGAGCGATATTCTCGTCTAAGGCACGTTTGCTCACAGACCTAAATTCTTCCAAAGTTTTGCCGTCTGCCCCTTCCACCTTAAGTATAGGGGTGTAAGGATTATAGTAACCATCACTAGCAAAGCCTCCGTAAGCTGTCACTAGTTCTAGTAAAGTAACTTCACCACCACCCAAGACAAGAGTAAGTCCATATTGATTAGCATTACCGAGAGTTGTTATGCCCAAATCTCTGGCCGTGGCAAGGGCGTTCTGCATCCCCGCTAGATACAAAACTTTGATCGCTGGAATGTTAATAGATTGGGCTAGGGCATCACGCAAGGTCATGGGTCCTCTAAAGACATTATCAAAATTACCCGGTGTATAACACTGACCAGAGATAGACTCACTTACTATGGGACTACAGGTTGTTTGGAATTGGGTTGGGAGGTCAAAGACAGTCGTGTCCGGAGTATAACCCCTCTTAAAGGCGGTTGCATATACGAAAGGTTTGAACGAGGAACCCGGCTGGCGCTTGGCAAAGGCGATGTTGTAGTTAGCATAATTGTTATCCTCGAAGTAGTCGCGTGAGCCAAGCATAACTAGAATCTGGCCGTTGTTGGGGTCCATTGCCACCACCCCCATGTTGTGAGCATTGAAGTTCTTCTCATTAGTCTCTGCGAAAGATTTAGCAATTTCCTCTGTGTTGCGTTGCATTTCCCAATCAAGAGTGGTGGTTACTTTTAATCCACCTCGAGTTACTAACTCTTTGCCATATTTCTTCTCCAGATAATCTCTAACATACAACACGAAGTGGGGTGCTTTAATAGCAAAGTTATTTTGAGGTGAGAATTTAACTTGGGTTAAGTCCACCTCCGCATACTCCGTCTGTGTAATAAATCCTAACTCCAGCATTCTACGAAGTACGAGTTTGGCACGGGCGTCCAAATCAGCTTTATTATTGCCATAAGGCGAGTAGTACGTGGGCGCTTGGGGAAGAGCCGCCAAGTAAGCTGCTTGTGCCAAGCTGACATCAAGAGCAGGCTTACTAAAGAAGGCTTGGCTAGCCTCCTCTACCCCGTAGATATTACCTCCGTAGGGCGACTCATTCAAATATACAGTGAGGATGTCACTCTTGCTCATATTGCGTTCTAGCTTAAGGGCCAGGACCCATTCTTTGAGCTTGCGGGAGATAGTGCGTTCCTGAGTTAATAGAGTGTTCTTGATTACTTGTTGAGTAATGGTAGAACCCCCTTGGGCTAAGCCGTTACCCCCTAAGAAGACCCCAATATTAGCCAGAGTAGCTCGCAAGATTGCAGTAGGCTTAACCCCCTTGTGTTCATAAAACTCAGCATCCTCTATGGCTACAGAGGCATTCTTGATATGACGCGATATCTTGTCTGCCGTCAAAACCGTCCGCCTGATATCTTCACCCATGTTGTACAATAATATTTCTCCGGTGCGGTCGTATATTTTGGTAGACTGGGTAACTTGGCGGTCTTCAAAGATGTTGAAATCGGGGATTTTAAGATTAGCCACCCACAGGACAGTTAGCCCTGCGCCAAATATCCCAAGCGATAGAGCTAGGTATAATAACTTACCCGCCAAGACCTTGTGGTGCTTCTTGAGTGTTAGTTTATGCCGGATAGCCATAAGGGCCATATTATCATACTAATAAGCACTCTCATAAACCAACCCAGTAACTCGTTATATTTAGATGTGTTAATATACCTATTGTGAAAGTAATAACAGACCCAAACAAAATAGAGAAAGTCCTCACCCGCGGAGTGGAGGCCATCTTCCCTAACAAGGAGTACTTAAAGGCGAGACTTGAGAGTGGTGAGAGGCTCACTATCTACAACGGCATAGACCCCACAGGCCCAACGCTACACATTGGTCACGGCATAGTGATAAGAAAGTTAGCAGAGTTCCAAAAATTGGGGCATGAAGTAATTTTTTTGATTGGAGACTTTACTGCTATGATTGGCGATCCTACCGACAAGTCTGCTGCCCGAGTAGTCCAGACACCCGAAGAGGTACAAGATAATTTAAAGTTATATAAAGAGCAGGCCAGTCACTTTATTAAGTTTGATGGCGAGAACCCCGCCGGGTTTAGACTTAACTCAGAGTGGTGGAACAAAATGAGTTACGCAGATGGTCTTAAGCTCGCAACCAACTTTACCCACTCGCAAATGATTAAACGCGACATGTTCCAAAAGCGCATAGAGGAGGGCAAAGATTTGTATATGCACGAGCTTAACTACCCCATGATGCAGGGCTATGACAGTGTAGTTATGGACGTGGATGGCGAGATAGGGGGCAATGACCAGACGTTCAACATGCTTGCCGGGCGTGATCTTATGAAGAAGCTCAAGAACAAAGACAAGTTTGTCCTAGCCATGAAGCTCTTGGTGGACCCCACAGGCAAGAAGATGGGTAAGACCGAGGGCAATATGGTGGCCTTCACCGACTCTCCTACAGAGATGTATGGCAAGATAATGAGTTGGCCAGATACGCTTATGCCCCTAGCCTACGAACTTTGCACGGATATTGATATGCCCGAGGGCGACCCTAAGGAGACTAAACTCAACCTAGCCAAGAATATTGTAAGCACATACTTTGGCGACGACATTGGTGATAGTGCCCAAGCTGAGTGGGTTAGTACGTTTAGCAAAGGCGAGGCACCTACAGATATCCCCGGGGTTAAACCCCAGGAAGGAGCGTTGTTGGCGGATGTGTTGTTGGAGCACAAACTGGTTGCATCCAAAAGTGAGTTTAGGAGATTAATAAACGAGGGGGCTATTAGTCTAGATGGGGAGAAGATTGGTGACTACAATCAAAAAGCCCCGCCAGCTGGCGGGGTGGTGCGTGTGGGTAAGCACCGCTTTTTGAAGCTTGTCTAAATTTAGAGTTTAGTAAGACTCATCTTCGTCATCATCCGCATCCGCATCTTCATCCGCATCTTCGTCATCATCCGCATCTTCATCTGTATCCTCGTCCGCATCTAGCTCGGGATCTATAACATCTACAACTTCGTCTAACTCTGTTTCCTCCATATATTTAACGATATTAGCCTTTAATAAGTCCTAGTTATTAATAGGACAACCCATTTGTACCAGATGTTGGTATTTTTGGAAAGGGGGTACCCACCTGCCTGTGGATATCTCTCTTTGGCCCCTAAGTTAACCTCGAGTTTTGACAATCGCCACATGGGTTAGGGCGCAAGCAATTGCATCATATTCATCATCTCCGACAGAGGCGGACCAGCCTTGGGCTGGATGTTTCAAAAGTCTAGTTACCATACTTGACACACTCTGCTTGCTGGCTCGGCCATTGCCTGTGACAGCTACCTTAATCTGTAGGGGAGTGTATTCAAAAACTTTGAGCCCCAAATCTTGAGCCACACTAATAATAGCCCCCCTAGCCTCGCTTACCTGCATGGCAGTCTTCTGATTAGTGCTAAAAAAGAGCTTCTCAATGGCAAGCTCACTAGGTTCCCATTTATCAATAACAGTCCTTATGCCATCGGTCACCTCCTTTAGTCTATCTTGGTGTGGCGTATCCTTGTGTGTTTCTATGCAATGTGAGTATAGT
>CAYGDD010000033.1:0-5720 GCA_964348575.1 uncultured Candidatus Saccharibacteria bacterium
TTTTACAATACTTGCAATAAAGGAAGTAAGAGATGCTCTCGGAAAAGAGGGGGCTTTAATTTCGGCAGATGATTTTCAAAAACAAGCTAACGAGCATCGAGATTTGTCAAAAAAATGGTATTATGTAGTAATTGGTTCTATTGTTGGCACAACTTTTTTAACAATACTAATTTTTGGAGGATTTATACCTTCATTAGGTATCGCAAGCACTCAAGGTGATTATTTGAAAATAATTCAGGTATCAATATTTAAAATCGTTTTACTATCAATCGCATATTTAATTCTTTATCAGTCAATCAAAAGCTATAAAATTAACCAACACTTGTATGTTGTAAATAAACACAGACAATTAGTTCTGTCGGTCTATCCTCTAATGGCAAAAGCAACCAATGATCAGGAACAATCAAATAATATTGTTGCTCAGGCATCTAAAGCTATTTTTGAACAAAATACAACTGGGTATTTAGACAGCGATGGAAACCCTAATCCTATAAATCTAACAGAAGTAATAACAAAAATTATTGATAAAAAGGCGTAACTATGTCCGACGAACCCCAAAACCCAACTTCTACAGAAAACTCTATTCCACCAAGCCCTCAAGGGTCCACTGAGCAAGGCACTGAAAATAAGGGCGGGTGAATGGTGGCAGGAACCGTTTCTGCTTGATACAATCTAGTCATATTAACTGTGTCAGGATTGCTTTCAAACGTTTACTTTCCTGCACAAACTGGTTCCAAAATGTTAGACTAGAGTCCACGACGCGTATGAATATTGATGAACTTACAACTAAGGGTTTTGTAGAGGTTGACTACCCAGCTGATATTAGACTATATGTGAACGAGGCTGTAGCCTCTTGGCGCAGATTTTGCGAACTGTCTCAAGCAACTAAGCTTGAACTTTCAAACAACGACCGTGTTTATGACTTTGGTTATATGTTGCGTCGAGACAAGGGGGAAACAGCCGATAGTAAAGAACTTTTCCATGTATCTCGTACTCAAATAGCATTACTTAGAGAACGGGCTTCACGCATTAGTGACGAGCGGGCTTTAATCTTTATCAATGCTATTGATACATTGCTACACTCCATATCCACTCTTGTGCAAGACTTTGCGCACCAGGTTGAGACAAAATATGGTATTCTGAATTTTGAGAGTGACACAATGCGTGCCATAGATAACTGGACATTCAGATATGTACATTATTTTGGAGGTGAGATGTTGGCTAACCCGCACTGCGACAGAGGAGGATTTACTTTTCACTTATACGAGAGTCATACGGGAGGCGAGTATCTAGCGCGAGATGGTAAATGGATGCCTTGGCCAATTAGTACCTCTAGTACTATGATTTTTCCTAGTATGATGCTTCAGCACCGCTCACGAGGCTTACTTAAAGCCCTATGGCATAGAGTCTTATCTACGCCCGAGACTAAAACCAATGGTCGATTTGCACTTATTGGCTTTATTGATTTTGAGCATAGTTATATGTACGACTATAAGGCCAAACGCCTCCAAGACTTCCCTCCCGGGTTTAACTACGATCTACCATTCCCAGAGTTTGCAAAGATGTTCACACCAAGTTAGCTAGCTTAATGTGCAGGGTGCGCATGGTTAGAGAACCTGCTATTGCCATTGTCACTACAACTAGATACACGCCCATTATAGTCAGGTAGCTTGCTGGTACAGTGCGCAGGGCTCCCAATATGAGAGCGCTAGTCCATGAGACACCCGAGATAGCTCCAGAGACAAACAGAGGTATACTTTTCCTGTGGAAGAGGTGCTCCCGATGGAGATATTGTTCAGAATGACGGCGGATATGAGGGAAGTGCAGATAATGGAAGACCACGCCATTGAGTATAATAATAAGTACAATTGTCATTTTAGCCAGGAACCTACTTGAGGCTAGATAGTAGTCCGGTGAGAGCGAGAAAAGGCCCGCGCCCGAGAGTACCAGCAGGGCCACTCCAGCCCAAACAACCCTAGAGCCGAGAGTCATGAACTCTATCTCACGCTTGGTGAAATAGCGATCCTTGATAGACGATAGGAAAATGAAGTCGCTCATATAAGCGCCACCAGCACCCAGAGCCACACCCAAGAGGTGGCCGATAATCAACAAAGTTTTAATATCTATCCAGTCACTCATACATTACATAATACCAAACATCTATACGAGATTCTACGCCCAAGTTGACAGATAGAGTAGATCGTGTATAATATTGCTATGTTAATAGTCATAAACTAAAGTGATGACCCTAGCCCTAATAACCTACTTCTTTGCGGGACTGTTACAAGACGTCCTTTGGACGTTCAATATTCAGGCTGTCTCTAAGAACAAGGTCCTCCAAGCCTCCTTCTTTTCATTTGCAACCACTGTTATGGGAATGTTCGTGCTCTACGACATAATTGCCGACCTAGATTCAAGTTCGGGCAAGATTGCAATTTTAGTCTACGCTCTGGGTATTGCTACTGGCACAATAGTTGCCATGCACTTAGAGTCCTACCTCGCACGAAGACACAAGATGGGCAAGAAGGCGGATCTAGTAGAAGCTAAGAAGGAAGCCGAGCTCGGCATCTCCCCCCTCCTGTAACTCTTGTCTTAACTTGTTTTAACCTCTCTTACCTCATATCCCAATTTACAAACGTTTGTTGTGGACCGTGCCGGTTTCGAACCGGCTACCTCCGCATTGCAAATGCGGCGCTCTACCAATTGAGCTAACGGCCCCTGTTATGACTTGGTCATTTAAGCATACTTTTGTGTGAGTATAAAGTCTACGCCGTTATGAGCAGATGCTCTAGGAATTCGGGTTGGGAAACTCCAAGCGCTTCTAGGCCTACTTGCATGGGATGACCATTGCCTAAACTAGGATGTGTGTCTAGCTCAAGCACTACGGGCCCACGAGAAGTGAGGACTATGTCAACCATTGAGTACCCCTCCGCGCCGATAGCCTTGTGAGCCTCGCGGGCAGTGTACTGGAGTTGCTCCTTCTCACCTTGCGAGAAGCGCCCGGGTATGCGGAAATTGTTGCCCCCATGTGGGATGTATATGCTAAGGTCGCCAGCTTTGCTAATCTCTATCGGTAGCAGTGTGTAATAGCTGTCACCCCGCAGACCATCTACTACTCCCACCTTAGCCTCACGACCACGGACTACCTCCTCAACTATAACTTTACCACTCTCCCATAGGCCCTCAATAATTAGAGGGGCCAATTCTTGATACGAACGTGCCACTCTTACCCCTCGCGACATGCTACCTTGGACTGGCTTGATGATGAACTGTCCGCCCACCTCGCGAATAAGTCTGTCGGCCACCTCATAAGGATCACTCTGCGTGTCTACCATATAACCAAGTGGCACGGCCAATCCAGCTCGAGCGAAGAGAGTCTTAGCTAGTTGCTTGTTGTAAGCAAGAGCCGAGGGCACTCGGCCCGAGCCACTGTAACGATAGCTATGCGCATCAAGTAGACCCTGCACATGACCACTCTCGGCATAATCGCCATGCAAGCAGTTAACCACTACATCGCATTGACCAAGAGCTCGCTCTGGAGAATAGACTAGGCCACTCCTGTGCCAAAGTCCTTCGCGGTCTACGTAGATATCACTCACATTATGTCTCGCCCGCAAGTGGTTGATTACATGTTGACCACTAGCAAGCGAAAGCTCATATTCTCCGGGTCCACCTCTTAGTACTGCGACATACATATTTATATTGTAGCAACTTAAAATCTAAAGTCCAAAACTAAGAACTATACCCAAGCTAACTTACTTTGCGTTTTGAGCTTTGTGTCTTGAGCTGTCGCAATTGCCTATGATAGGCAATGGCGAACCTGTGAGCCTCGCTGTTGGCTAGCAATATTTCGTGATGGTAGTCGCGCACAATGGCACTATCCCCAACTATGCGCTCAGGCTTGTGCTTATCATTCTTTATCACATTAACAATTTTGACACTAGCCTCTGACTTAACTTCACTTGGATCATTCACTTCCAAGTTATCAAATATCTTTTCTCCAACTGCTCTTTGGGCTGGCCCTCCGTCTATAACTACTATATCTGGCGTAGTCCATTCAGTGTGCTTGATCCTACGTGTAAGAAGTTCACGCAAGCTACCCGGGTCATCGTTAGTGCGAGTACGGATTTTGAACTTGCGATATTCGGCCTTATCTGGCAAGCCGTCTGTTAATACTGCCATCACACCCACAGTGTTGGTACCCGATAGGTGAGCTACGTCATACGCCTCAATTCTCATTCCAGTTACTCCAGAATCCAGCTTCCTTCTTTTCCAGAGTGCTATATCGTTGATATGTGTGAGAGCAAAGATTTTGTTGCGTAGCTCTCCTGCCTTTTCAAAATTACGCTTACCAGCCTCCAACTTCATATGCTTACGCAGACCTTGTATGATCTCACTTTTTTTACCTTCAAAAAAGAGTTTGATACTTCGCACTACCTTGGCATACTCACTCTTGCTGATTGCACCCGAGCACACCCCAGGGCATAACCCGATCTGCGCGTTGAAGCATGGTTTCCCCGGGGTTAAACCCCGGGGATAATGTGGGAGACACTTGTCGCGATATGGGAAGATCTTGCGGATAATCTTGAGGGCTTCGCGCAGTTCTGTGCCGTGCGGGAAGGGGCCGAAGGTAGATGCTAGGTCATAGGTAATACCTGCCCGACTTCCTGCAGGCGGGGTTGCTAGGTTGGTGCCCCGAAGGATTAGGACGCGAGGGAAGTCCTCCTTAGTAATTACCACATAGTTAAAACTCTTATCATCTTTTAGATCTGAGTTATATTTGGGTAGATGCTTTTTGATCAGAGCAGACTCTAATATAAGCGCCTCTAATACTGAGTCAGTCTGCTTGTAGTCCACACTAGTGGCCTCGCTAAGCATCTTAACTAGCTTAGGACCCCGCGCCTCTATTAAGTCACTACTAAAGTAGCTTCGCACTCGAGAGCGCAAGTCAGTAGCCTTGCCAATGTACAAAATTTTACTCCCAGGCTTACCTCCTTTGCTATGCTTCGGTGAACTTAGAAAAAAGTACACCCCAGGGCTATTGGGCAACCTTGTTAATTTACCCCTTGACAACATATTTGCCTATGATAGCATAATAGGTAGCTGGGTCTCGGGTTCTCTCTTTTTTCGGTCTTGCACGTCGATGCAGCGAGACCCAGCTCTTCCATTCTTCCCCTCTTCCCGCCCTTTGTGCTTATCAGCATGAAGGGCTTCTATTTTTTGTATATCTTTTTTAGGTACTTGGCTGTGTGGGATATGTGGCTGGCTGGGAGGTTGGCGATATCCTGTGGCGTGCCTTTGGCTACTAGCTTACCTCCGCCCTCTCCCCCTTCTGGACCCATATCTATTATGTAATCCGAACACTTGATTACGTCCATATTGTGCTCTATCACTACCACGGTGTTGCCTCTATCCACTAATTTCTGCAAAATTTCTATAAGCTTGCTGACATCTGCGTAATGTAGACCAACTGTGGGCTCGTCGAGTAAGTAAATTGTCTTGCTATTAAGAGGCCGATATAACTCTGAACTAATCTTAACTCTTTGAGCCTCCCCGCCAGATAATGTTGTAGCGCTCTGGCCAAGCTCTAGATAACCTAGGCCCACTTCATTAAGTGTATTTAGCCTGTCTGAGATACTAGGGATGTCTTCAAAGAACTTAACCCCTTCCTCCACCGTCATACGCAATATATCGTGGATATTCTTCTTTTTATATTCTAC
>CAYGDD010000034.1:0-5460 GCA_964348575.1 uncultured Candidatus Saccharibacteria bacterium
CACACATGCTATAGCTAAGATATTAAACTCTGATATTTTAAAAAATGTAGTAGATCCCATCCCAAGCGAGATACTAAATAAGTACAAACTCCCCTCACTCCACACTGCTCTGCAGTTTATCCATAGGCCAAAAAAGCAATCAGACGCCGAGGTGGCCAGGAAGCGCTTCTCTTTTGAAGAAATATTCTTCATCCAACTGGCTAGACAGAAAGAGCGCTTAGCTTACAAGAGCGAGGGCGCATTTGCTATCCCCACCCAAAACAAAGTTCTACAAGAGTTTACTGACTCTCTCCCATTCAAGTTAACTACTACTCAAAACAATATTGTGGGTAATATCTTAAATGATATGAGTAAGAGCGAGCCTATGACGCGCCTACTTGAGGGCGACGTGGGCTCGGGCAAGACGGCCGTAGCGGCCGCGGCCGCATATATGACAGTGCATACCCGGCCCCCATCCGCGGGGGACGCCCGGCAAGACTTTGGGAACTTGCAGGTGGCTTACATGGCCCCTACCGAGATCTTGGCCAAGCAACACTTCGAATCATTCATAGAATATTTTAAACACACTGGCGTGGGCGTGGGCTTAGTCACGGGCAGTGAGTGTCGCAAGTTCCCCTCTAAGATAGCCACCTACAAGGATGGTCGGCCAGAACTAAGCGCTCATATCTCACGCACCAAGATGTTGCAACATATCAAGAACGGCGAGATTACCGTAGTAGTGGGTACCCACGCCCTCATTGGCAAGAGCATTGAGTTCCGCCATGTGGGATTAGCCATCATAGACGAGCAACACAGATTTGGCACTCGCCAGAGAGCTGGCCTAGCCCGCTTATCCAACAACCCCAGAACAGACTCACTTAGGAGTTCAACACCTAAGTTGCCACACTTACTAAGCATGAGCGCTACGCCCATACCGAGAACGCTTGCTCTCACTATATACGGCGACTTGGATATATCTGTACTTGATGAGACGCCACCCGGGCGCAAGCAAGTAATCACCAAGATAGTTAAGAAGGGCGAGGAGGCAAAAGTCTATGATGCTATTCGCGAGCAAGTTAAACTTGGCAGGCAAGCTTATGTAATCTGCCCAAGAGTAAATGCCCCTGATCCAACCAAGCCCGCCCGAACGTACCGAGGCCCGTTCGGTACGGGCGGGGAGCTTGCTCTTGATACCAAGAGTGTTACCGAAGAGGCCAAGAAACTGGGTGAGCTAATCTTTCCCGAGCTTATGGTGGGTATGATCCACGGCAAGATGAGTGGGAATGAAAAAAATGAGATAATGTCAGAATTTGCAAACAATGAGATAAATGTTTTAGTGGCAACAAGTGTTATAGAAGTGGGGGTAAATGTGCCAAACGCCACTATCATACTCATAGAGGGGGCCGAGCGCTTTGGCCTAGCACAGTTGCACCAACTGCGTGGGAGAGTACTGCGCTCGAGTTACCAAGCTTACTGCTACCTAGCGGTAAGTGCTGGCAGTAATGAGAACAATGCAAGACTTAAAGCCATTGAGAGTGCCAAAAACGGCTTTGACCTCGCCGAACAAGACCTCAGGCTCCGTGGCCCCGGCTCGCTGGTAGGCATTGCCCAATCTGGTCTCTCGGACGTAGGCATGCAAGCCCTGCAGAATGTTAAGCTTGTTGAGGCCGCCCGGACCGAGGCCCGTATTATCCTAGAATCAGACCCTAGCCTCTCCCTTCCAGCCCACAAGCATCTAGCCTCCAGCCTCCAGAGTACCCTCCCTCATCTGGAGTAAATAGTGCGCGTGGAGGGACTCGAACCCCCAACCACGTATGTATAAGATACGGGCTCTACCATTGAGCTACACGCGCATTGTTCTCATATTATGTTAGAAGTCTGCCTTACGCAACTTTGTTTTGCTTCCCTACTTCTTCTAGGCTACGCTGGACGCGCTTTGGTTTGATACCATTTAATACCAGGAGCTCCTCAAACTCTTTGCGCTCTATGGTCTCTACTTCTATTAGCTTCTCGGCTATAGAGTCGAGAGCTTTGCGGTGAGTCTTGATCACCTCTCTTGCCTTAGCAAGAGCTTGGTCTACTATCAGCTTGGTTTGCCTATCAAGCTCGGCCGCCTTCTCTTCACTGTAGGGCTTAGCTACCATAGTGCTACCAGGGTTAAGCGAGTCTGTATCATCATAAGCCACAGGACCGACAGCCTCGCTCATACCCCATCTTGTTACCATATTGCGAGCTATGCCAGTAAGAACCGCGATGTCGTTAGATGGGCCAGTAGTAATATCGCCAAAGACAACTTCTTCTGCCACATAGCCACCAAGAGATGTGGCAATATCGTCGAAGAAGGCCTTCCTGTTGTGCATCTTCTTCTCCTCTAGTGGCAACTTGAGGGTATAGCCCGCGGCTCGTCCACGCGAGATGATACTAATCTTGTGCACTGGGTCGGCATGCTCGAGGACCGAACTTACTAGGGCATGCCCAGCTTCGTGATATGCAGTAATTCTCTTCTCCTCTTGAGTAAGTACGTGACTCTTGCGTTCGGGGCCAAGCATAACCTTCTCCACACTGCGTATCAAATCATACTGGGTAATCTGTTTACGCTCTTCGCGGGCTGCTAAGATGGCAGCCTCATTGGTAAGGCTCGCCAAGTCTGCGCCCGAGAAGCCGGGCGTACGCTCGGCAATAACATGCAGATTAACGTCAGCGAAGAAAGGTAACTTATTTGAGTGAATTTTAAGAATTTCTTCGCGGTCCTTAAGATCCGGGAGATCAAGCACTACTCTGCGGTCAAAGCGTCCCGGCCTAAGTAGGGCTGGGTCCAGCACGTCGGGTCTATTGGTGGCGGCCATAACTATAACCTTATCGTTAGGCTCAAAGCCATCCATCTCCACCAATATTTGGTTAAGTGTTTGCTCTCGCTCGTCATTACCACCGCCATAACCACTACCACGGTGACGTCCCACGGCGTCTATCTCATCTACGAAGATGATTGCCGGGGCCATCTTCTTGGCCGCTTTAAAGAGGTCGCGCACCCGCGAAGCACCCACGCCTACGAACATTTCTACGAACTCCGAGCCCGATAAGTACATAAAGGGCACTTTGGCCTCGCCAGCCACGGCACGCGCAAGTAGTGTCTTGCCCGTACCCGGAGCACCCATTAGGAGCACGCCCTTGGGGATGCGTGCGCCAATGTCTAAGAACTTCTTAGGATTACGAAGGAAGTCAACAATCTCGCGTAGCTCCTCTTTGGCTTCCTTAACTCCAGCCACATCTTTGAAGGTTACCTTCTGGCCCTTGTCGTTGGGATCTATTATGCGCGCCTTAGACTGGCCGAACGAGAAGGCCTGCATAGAGGAACCCTTCATCTGTCTAGAAATTATCCAAATGAAAAAAATCAGGAATAAAATGGGCGCAAGTATCGGTAGTAAGCTAACGAACCAGAAGCTAAAACCGGACTGACTCTTGACCTCGATCCTAGCCCCCGCGAGCTCACTTGGCGTAAGGCCGTAGTTAACTAAACTTTCGGAGAGTGAAGTTTCACTTTCCTTCTTGGACTCTTTAACTACATCGCCGGCATAATTGATGGTAAGTTCGTCACCAGCCACTGATATCTTGGTTACCTTGCCCGCCTTAATATCTGCCACTAGTTCAGAGACGCTAATCAGCTCCTTGCTCTTATTGGTCCCAGCGAAATATGAGTACAGACTAATAACAGCCAAGAGCAAAAAGACGATACTAAGTATTTGAGAAACTAATTGACCTAAGGGATTGCCTCCCCCTTTGCCTCCTTTGCCTTTCTTTAGTGAATTATTAGCCATGTGGGGATTATAGCCTATCAGCCCGCTTGCTCAAAGCTTGGTAGCCAAACTCCCAAGATAAACAAGGACTGCAGTACTAGGAAGATTGCCAATTAAGGTAGCCAAGAAGAAGTCCCGGGGTTTAACCCCAGTGAAAGCAAAGTAAGTATTAATAAAGTTAGCAGGGATACCGGGAGTAATGCGTAGGACGAATACCTGCCAGAAGCCCGTGTGCTCTATGTTGGTATTGTAACGCTTGAGAAATTCGAAACGGGCTTGGAGATAGCGACTTAGGTGGCTAGCCCCGGCAAAGCGTAGAACATATATGATAATCATAGCTGAAGAGACGCTGGCGATAATCGAGAGAAAGATTCCCTGATAAAAGCCGAAGAACAGGCCAGAGGCCAAGGCAAAGGGCATACCCGGCAAGAGCAAGATCTCCGCACATATATATATGAATAGGAAGATAAGGGGTAGCCAGGGACTGGTGCTCATACCCCCAAGATAAGCACTGGGGTTGGCCAAATATTCTAACATCACCCAATTATACCAGAGACCTAAGTAAAGCCCCAATTACGGGGTTGACTTTTGCATTCTAGGTGTGATATAATACCAAGTGGACCTAGGCGTTGGTTGTTTTTAAAACCAAAAGTGGCCACTAGAGCCACAGCCTGAAAGGAACACCACCATGACGTTCGCGACAAAGCTTTTCCGCCTTGCATTCCCCAAGCCTGCATCTAGCCTGTCCATGAAGGATCTCAAGGATCTCCTGGGCAAGCCCGTCAGCCCGCTCGAGCCTGACGCCCTGCCCGAGCCTGACGCCAAGGTTGTGGTGCACTACGTGCACCCAATCGAGATGCGCAAGGCACGCAAGCGAGGCCAAGGGGCAGTCCGCGGAGCAGAGGATGTAAGCGTGGCGCGCACGCGGGTGGGCAACTACCACCTCCGTCAGGCCGCTGTGGGCCAGGCGGCAAAGCCGAATTAGGAGTCTGGGGTGCGGGAGGTACTAATACTCCCCGCCCCGACCTCTCACACCTTGTGTACTTTGATAATTAGCCGGTCCCTCTCGCAAAACTTATCTGCCCGCCTTCGTCCCGCCACGGCGGTACTTCGGCGAGGCGCTGAAACTTACATCTGCGCTCTGCGCAGGTAAGTTTCGCGGGGATGATCGGCCTAGACAGAGAGATCATGAGTGGTCTCGTGCATGTTGAGGATGTCCGTCACCTCACGCGCCCTTCGTAGCCTTGTGCGAAGAAGGGTTAAACATCGGACAACAGTTACCTGCAAAGGAAACTACAGGTGAGCAAGGATCTGTTCGAGTGGCTTCGCCATTTGGACTCTTCCCTGCTTACGCCCTTGCCTAAGTCTTGAGCTTTAAGCTCGGCTTACCAAGAGCCATCTACTTAACCAATATCTCTGAGGTTAAACTAGGTGTAATAACATGAGATTAGAATTGCGAACTTGACTCACTTGCAATTTGAACTAAAGAGTCTCGAGTTAGATATATTCCGTACATCACAAAGTATCTAATTTTAAATCCTTATTCCCAATTGGCGAATAAGGACAGAGGTGTACCAAACATGTAGACTCGTCTCCACTCACTCCCTGCACGGGGGTTCGATTCCCCCCATCTCCACAATTTCGCGGTTTCGGAAAAATCCGCATCGCGCGCACCCGACCCGACCGA
>CAYGDD010000035.1:0-5335 GCA_964348575.1 uncultured Candidatus Saccharibacteria bacterium
GCATATAATAGTATATATGGAAGATGTTAAGATAATATATGAAGATGATGATGTCTTGGTGCTGGATAAGCCTGCGGGCTTAATCGTGCATGGTGATGGGCGGACCGTAGAGCCAAGCCTTGCCGATTGGATCCTCCTGCACTACCCAGCCCTCAAGGATGTGGGCGAGCCTTTTGAACCCAGGTTGCCAGGTACTAGGCATCAGGTACTAGCAGAATCAAAAAATCCAAACCTAGTACCTAGTACCCAGCACCTTACACCTATTCCACGCCCAGGCATTGTGCATAGACTAGATCGCGAGACGAGTGGCGTGATTATTGTGGCCAAGACGCAGACAGCTTTCACTTATCTTAAAGAGCAGTTTAGAGAGCGCAATTTAGATAAAGAATATAGAGCAATAGTGTATGGTCACATACCCACGGATAGTGGCGTAATAGATGCGCCCATAGGTAAAAGCAAACAAGACTTCCGTTTGCGCGATGCAAGCGCCGGAGCCGGGGGCACTATGCGCGAAGCCAAGACCGTGTACGAAGTCCTTGAGCGTCTAGAGGATAAGGACGGACATAAGTATAGTTACTTGCGTATATTGCCCAAGACCGGACGCACCCACCAGATCCGCGCCCACATGCGTCACTTAGGCTATCCGGTAGTATGCGACAGCATGTACGCTCGTGGCCGGCTATGCCCGGGTGTACTTGGGAGGCACGCCCTCCACGCCCTGTCTATTAGCTTTACCCTACCCCCACATACAGTAGGCCAAGCCTCTGGTGAGCACAAAACTTGCGAGAGTCCATTGCCTGCTGACTTCAGCCAGACTCTTGAAGAATTAAGGCGGGTGTGATAGTCTGGGAGCTTATATATATGAACAAAGTTGTATCCACAGTTAATATAGAAGAGCGCCGAAAGCTAGACCTTCGTCCGGGCGATGTGGTGCGCGTGCATCTTATCGTCCAAGAGATAGTAGAGGGTAAGAAGGCCGACAAGAAGGTGGAGAAGAAGAGTCGCACCAGGAGTCAGGTTTTCGAAGGTTTAGTCCTCGCTCGTAAGCACGGAGGCACGGCTGGGGGTACCTTTACCGTACGTAAGGTGGCCAGCGGAGTAGGGGTAGAGAAGATCTTCCCTTTGTACTCACCAAGCATTTCTAAAATTGAGGTTATAAGTCGAGGTAAGACTCGCAGAGCCAAGCTCTACTTTATCCGCGATAAGGCTGCCAAGGCTGCCAGTAAGAAGATGCGCCAAGAGCGCTTCGGCGACAATGAGCGCATTACTATGGATGAGAATGCAAAAGTCGAGAACCTCCCCGAAGTTGAAGTAACTACTCCCGCAGTTGAGAAAGAGGAAGTAGCTACAGTATAGCTTGTTACGGGAATTTTTTTATCCACAATTGGTAGACGCTTTTACCTTGAGGAAAATTTCAGGAGTTAATAAAATATGGGAGTGAGCAAGAAGCCCGGCCCCAAGCCGCAAGGAAAAGTAAAAATTAAATGGTCGCCCAATTTTGCCTATGCAATTGGGCTACTAGCCTCTGATGGGTGTTTATATAATAACGGCAGACATATAAGTCTCACAACTAAGGACTTGGAGCAGGCTACTAATTTTAAGGAATGCCTCGGCTTAACAGTAAAAATAGGTAGAAAAGGTAGTGGCGCATCTAAGGAGAAAAAGTATTACCATGTACAATTCGGGGACGTACTTTTTGTAGAGTTTCTTAAAAGCATAGGGATTGGCAGTCGAAAATCTAAAACAATCGCTGAGGTGAAGATTCCGAAGAAGTACTTTTGGGATTACACTCGCGGATACTTTGATGGAGACGGATCTTCTTACTCATATTGGGATAAGAGATGGAATGCGAGTTTTATGTATTACATTTCCTTTACCTCGGCATCCAGTCAGTATATTAATTGGTTGAGAAGTGAGATATCTGAACGCATAGGAGTTAATGGGCATATATCAATCGCCACCAAGAAGCTTTGCTACCAACTCAAGTATGCAAAGAGAGAGTCAAACCAAGTTATTCATCATATGTATTACGACAAATCTGTAATGTGCCTCAAGCGTAAACGCTTGAAACTTGAGGCTTGTTTGGCTATAGTAGGAGTGAAGTTATAATATGCCCAGGTGGAGGAACGGTAGACTCGTGCGCTTGAGGGGCGTATGTCGCAAGACGTGGGGGTTCAAATCCCCCCTTGGGCACCAGAATGGAACTAAGCGGTTGAGAACCAACCAAGGAGTGGGCGTGCCGTAGGCATGGTAGAATGTTAATATGAGCATACATAAGGGACAGCCATACTTCCTCCTTTTTCTCATTATTGCTTCCGCCTTTTTGGCCTTCTCCATTCTGCGCCCATTTCTTATAGTGCTGGCCTTAGCCATCATCTTTGCTACTGTCCTTACTCCCATATACAAGATTCTTCTGGTTAAACTAAAGGGCCGTGAGGCTTTGGCTACATTTGTTACTATGCTTCTGCTGGTCATATTTGTGCTCACTCCATTTATCATCTTGAGCACGCAGATTTTGCAAGAGGCTCAAAGTTTATTCTCTATCCTTAGGACCAGTGTGGGTCAGCAACAGTTGGTGAGTTTTGTTAACACCGCCATGGGCGATGTCGCTACTTATGTGCCGGGTTTAAGTGAGTTTACTGGTGACATTAGTCAGTACTTAAACAAGGGTTTGACATTATTGCTTGCGCACTTAGGTGGCATCTTTGCTGGGGTGGCGGGCCTTATCGCTAGCTTCGCCATTTTCCTTATCTCCCTCTTCTATCTTCTCAAAGATGGTCACAAGTTGCGCCAAGCTGTCGTGCGTCTTAGTCCTCTCTCTGATCGTGATGACAATGCTGTGTTAGATAAGCTTACTGTCGCTATCAACTCAGTCGTCCGAGGTGGATTACTGGTGGCTATTATCCAAGGCGCTCTCACTGCTCTGGGGTTCTTGATATTTGGTGTACCCAACCCCTTCCTTTGGGGATCGCTTGCCGCTGTCTCGGCTCTTATCCCGGGTATCGGCACAGCACTTGTGCTTGTGCCCGCTATCCTCTTCCTCTTTGCTACGGCACACACTATTGCGGGTGTGGGCTTGCTTGTATGGGGAGTGCTAGCTGTAGGCACAGTTGATAACATATTGGGGCCTAAGCTCTTGGGGCAGGGGGTTAAGGTACATCCATTACTAATTCTATTATCCGTGCTGGGTGGTTTGGCTTATTTTGGACCACTGGGCTTCTTGCTTGGCCCCCTTGTTATGAGTTTCTTAGTCGCCCTTCTTGATGTGTACTTTACTAGAGTTGGTAATTAATATCGGTACACTATAGATTATGAACAAGTTTATCCGAGCCCTTATCTTTTCTGACTTTCTGATGTACTTCTCGTACGGTCTCCTCACACCTATTTTTGCTGTCTTTATAACCGAGCAAATAAGTGGGGGCACTCTGGAGGTAGTGGGTATTGCCACGGCCGTATATTGGGTAGTGCGTTCACTTGCTACCATCCCGCTTGGACGCTGGATGGATAAGCACGAGGGTGAGCAGGACGAGTTTACCCTCATGTTCACAGGTTCGTTACTGATGTCAATTACCCTGATGGCTTTAGTTTGGGCTTCTCTACCTTGGCACATTTACATCATTCAAGCCCTATTCGGCTTATTTAATTCTATGGCTATTCCGGGTTGGCGCATCCTCTTCTCAAACCACCTAGACCGTGCCCGCCAAGGTTATGAGTGGAGTGTGGCTGACGTCTCTGTGGCTCTAGCTACCGCCAGTGCTGCTTATTTTGGTTCTGTGATTGCTGGGAAGTATGGCTTTAACAGTTTGTTTGTCCTAGTTGGCTTAGTGGGGGTGGCCGGCTCCATCACCCTCCTTGCAGTGCGTAAGCAGACTCACACCCTGACGGAATTACGCAGGAAGCACGCAGAGGCCTGCAACGACTTACTTGAGAGTGCCGGTGCCATGGAGAAGCACTAAATTTTTGACATATGTTGTATACAGGCAAAGGGCTAAACCAGCTAGGTCGCCCGACCTGTAAATAACATGCTAGTATTGCTGTATGTTATTTACGGGTAAGGGGGATGATGGGTCCACATACTTCTTTGGAAGCAAAGAGCGCTTTGGCAAAGACACACCTCTGGTGGAGGCCTTGGGCACACTAGACGAGCTTAACTCACTTTTGGGACTCATCCGAGCCGAACTAACTACGATCGCAACTGGAGGAGGACCGTCCTCCTCAGCGATAGTTGATGAAATTTTGGCGGTCCAGCAGAACCTTTTTATTATCCAAGCCGAACTGGCCGGAGCAGATAAGCACATAGAAGAGAGTAAGGTTAAAAAGATGGAGCAGAGGATAGGGGAGATAGAGGCCAAGCTCCCCCCCATTACCACCTTCTTTATCCCCGGAGCCAACACAGAGTCAGCTTGGCTTGACTTCGCTCGCACTGTGGCTAGGCGTGCCGAGCGCCGGGTAGTAGCCCTCAACTTGGAACCTAAGGTTCCAAGTAAATGGACACTGGCATATCTTAATAGACTCTCGAGCTTGCTCTATGCTTTAGCGCGCTTGTTGGCCCAAGAGGCTGGCGGGATAGAGGATAAGCCAAGCTACACCTAGCCCCTAATTAGAATTATTAGGTTATCCACTTTTACATTAAACTTTTTCTTGTGCTATACTCGTACATTCCTAACTCGACCAATCTCGGTTATTAATTACTAATCGCTAACTTCGCTAATTATGCGTATAGGCTTTGACTTTGATGGTGTCTTTACCAATCTATCTGACCTTAAGGCAAGAGGAGCTCGCAAGCTCTTCGGCATAGAGATACCCGAGGAGATTATGCACAAGCATATCGTCTTGCGTAAGGGCCTCCTAACCGAGAAGCAGTACGACGAGCTCCAGCACTACATCGCCAAGACCGAGTTTGGCCACACTGTGCGCCCGGTGATCGGCCTCCAGCCCCACATCAAGAAGCTCTTGCGCGAGGGTTACGACCTGCGAGTTGTGACCACTCGTGACGGCAAGGCCCTAGACATTGCTCGTGAGTGGCTCGAGAAGAAGGGCTTACCTATCAAGGTCCTAAGCTCTGGCCCAGGCAAGACCAAGGCCGGCATTGCCAAGGAGCACAAGCTCGACATCTTCGTAGATGACGATCTCTACAAACTCGAGCCACTTTGTGGCATTGTGTCGCATCGCATCCTCTTCTCGTGGCCATACAACGAGCACATCCAAGAGTCGAGCTACGTCAAGCGTGTAGGCTCGTGGTCAGATCTGTATCGCGAGATCAATCTCTTGGGCATGTGGCATGTTACTGGCTTCCCCTCACTCCGCGACGAACTCATAATGCCCGCCCCTCTCA
>CAYGDD010000036.1:0-5074 GCA_964348575.1 uncultured Candidatus Saccharibacteria bacterium
AGGTTAGACTGCTCGGCAGGGAGGTGTTAGGGGTAGTTTTATTGCCATTTACCCCCCAAGCATAGCGGAGGGAGTTATATACAGATAGAGGGAAATAATAGGGTATGGCGCGTAGGGTGACTTCCTGCTCTGTGAGCTCGTAGTTATTGGGCATAGCACTTTTTGTTGTACCTGTGAGAGGGTTATTGGCATACAATATTACGAAGGGGTTAATGGGAGAAATCGTAATGCGTTTCTCGGCGCGCAGACGACCATCAAGAGATGCAACAGTCACTTTGATAGTTGTATCGCCAAAGATACTAGCGAGCTTAATCCGGGCCTTATTCCTACCCACACCGGAGATATTAGGCTCTAGTTCAAAGTCCTTCTCCCAAGTGTAGTCTAAATTTTCGGCACGTATACGAGTGTTGTCGTTATATATGAAAGGCACAACATATAAGTCGACGTAAGTCTCGCCTGTAGGCAAGCCCTTGCCCAGATAGTTAACGGGGGTGTATGAGTCTGCTTGCCATAATAAGTCTATATCAAAAGGAATTATAACCAAGGTACGCTCTAGGGTCTCGCCCTCTTCCGTGAGGATAACTGCCTTAATTATACTCTTAACTCTAGGATTACCAGTTGTAAAAGAGTAGCTCTTCTCACCTATGCCACGATTAACCACCTTACCATTCTCATACCAAGTTATATCAGCTCGCCCAATATTAGTAGAGTAATTCTCAAGCTTGATTATGACTTTGCTGTTAGCGCTTGGATTTTTTGGGGTGACGCTTACCTCTAGAGAACCCGTAGGCAATTGAGCATAAACCACATTTGCCGTAACCCAATAATTAGTCCCACCAACAAGGCTGAGACTGATAAGTAAGCTTAGTATAAACAAGCGCGTGATTCTAATATTTACGTATTTGAGCATCACTAACATTTTACAACACTTTATGTTTTCGCACTAGCTAGTTTTGCGCACGGCCCGCACCTCTTTAGGTTCTGCTGGAGCGGGGGGCACACGCACAGGATTCTTAATTTCTGGATTCTGTTTATTTGGGCCCAAGTTCTTAGTATTGTCTGACATATTTGGTTGCTGTTTGGCTGAAGGTGCAATTCCCGCCTCTTCGATGCGGGTCATGGCTACTGCGGCTACGACCATAACTGTCGTAGCGGGCCAAAGGGCGTTGACGTATGGGATCAGGCCACCAATCTCTTCTACGACAATCGCGATTACTTTACTTACGGCCTTACGCTTGCCCCAATAGCTAACTCCGTTAATAAAGAACCAAAGGGAAAAGATGCTGATCTGGAGAGCAAGAGCAATTGGCCCACTTAAGTACCCCCCATCAAAAATGGCAAAGACTAGTTGTCCTACGTCAATAATTACTGCGACCACTACCATAAGGCCGGCAGTAACATTACTTAATTTAGAGTTCTTGTCTTCCGTCAAGGCTTTAAAGAAAGATAAGCCCTTACTTAGGTCTAGGTCCTTACCCATCTCCTTAATCTTATTTACTCCTGCCTTAAAGTTTTTGACTGTTTCGGCCATAAGGTTAACTAATTAAGCGTGGGCACTGCTGTAATCATCCTTGGCTTGTTTGATAGCAATTAATTGGGAGGGGTCGCTTGTGATTATCTGGTCCTCTACATAAGAAGCGATCACGCGGATAGCCACATGTTTAAGCCCAGCAAAGAAGATACCCTCCCCCACTGCTGATTCTAGCAACAAGTACTTTTCCTCATCTGTAAGGTTGAAAGTTTTTTGGACTAGATCTATGGTGGCGGGTGATTGCTTGAGTAATATCTGGATAGAAGAGTTTGTGATCACTGGCAAACCGTAGGGAGATTTAAGAAAGTCGCCCACATCTTGGGTGATAGTAGTTATGCCCAAGAAGTATTTGCGTCCACGCTTAGCCAAGCCAAACAAGAATGAAGCTGTATCTTCCGACTTCATCATCCACCAGGCCTCGTCTATAACCAAGATGCGCTTCTTTCTTACTTTGCGGACTACATTCCAGATGTGGTGCATAACTATGTACATAGCCACTGGCTTAAGGTCGTCTTCCATATCGCGCACCGAGAAGACTACGAACTTCTTGTTGATGTCCACATTGGTAGACTTGTTCATAAAGCCCGCCCACGAGCCTTTGGTGTACTTGTACAACTTTTGAGCCAAACCCTCTCCCCCTTCCATGCCCGCGAGGACAAGCTCCAAGTCTGAGAGTAAGGGGGGCTCTATTTTCGAGAAGTCTGATTGAGCATTAATATCCTTGAGGGCGTAAGTCTCTTTAATCGCGTTATCAAGAAGAGAGTCTTCTTCTGGAGTAAGGCCCCCAAGCATAATACGGAAGAGGCCAATAAGGTTAATGATGTTGGAGCGCAAGACATCTGCGGAAGACTCATCCGGTCCAGGTACAGGCAAATCGAAGGGGTTCATATGGTGCTCGGAGGAGAGCGAGATATTGAAGTAGCGCCCACCCATGGCCTCTGCCAGAGCCTCATACTCGCGTTCAGGATCTATCACAATAACATCAGCATCAAACATCAAACTGCGCAAGATCTCTAGCTTAGTTAGGTACGACTTACCCGAACCTGCCTGGGCAAATATAACTGCGTTGTAATTCTCCATAGAGAAGCGATCGAAAAGGACTAGCGAAGAGTTGTGTCGGTTAATGCCATAAAGTATGCCCTTATCAGAGGTGAGGTCAAACGAAGTGAAAGGAAAGAGGGTTGAGAGGGGGGTAGAGTTAAGTTTGGTGTGGACAGCTAATTCGTCGGTAGCAATGGGTAAGACGCTACGGAAGCCGGCTTCCTGCTGGAAGAGGGCAGGCTTAATATATACAAGCTTGGAGTCTAGGATCGAACGCACCTCATTCTCGGCCTTATCAAGTTCGTTCTCGTCTTTGCCATAAAGAGTAAGGTATAAGCCTAGGTCAAAGAGCTTTTCGGTAGCCTGTTGGAGTTGGTCACGAAGTTCTTCTATGTCTTGGTAGGCCACATCTAAGATTGGGTCACGCACAAGGCCCTTATCCTCACGCATTGAGATCTGACTCTGGACTTCGGCTACCTTCTTTTGAAGATTATGTAAGATCTTACCTGTCTCAATAGGGTGGACAAAGATAGATACATCAAAAACTCTATCCAAGTTTATAATAGGCGAGAACCAACCTTGTGATAAGAATCGCGGATAAGAGATAACGAAGTAAGTCCGAGCTATACTTCCGCCCAGCGATAAGCTCTTAGGGTTAACGGCCATAGCGGCTGGGGCGATTACGTCGCGGAGCTCCATGACACCCGCTTCATAGATCTCGGCGGGCAAGACGGGCGTTATTTCTAAGTCCGACTTTTTCTTTTTTCCAAAGTCAAATATACTCATATATTAATTGTTGGCCACTGTGGGCACATTAACATCACCAGGGTTAAAGATTTTATAGAAGAGCTCCACCATCTCTTCTGTCCCAAGGGTGAAGGTGCGGATGCCAATGCGCGCTAGACCCTGCATCACGATTGACCGGCGTTGCTCTAATTGAGAGCGATGCTCCTCGAACTTCTCCAATTTGTCCTGCTTCTTACTCTTGCCACTATTTGGTAATAGGCTACCAAGCAAGCCTCCACTTTTGTTCTCGCTTAATATAGATGGACTATAAGGCACCACAATAAAGAAGGCTTTGGCCATAATATTGCTCTGCTCGGCTACATTGCCAATGAAGTTGATGTACTCCCGTGTTTGGACCTTGATTAGCTCGTTGGTTTGCTCGCGCAGTTGACTATCTAGCAAGTTAAGATAGGGCTTAATATCAAGTTTGCGAGACTGGACAAAGAATTGTATGGGGAAGTCTAGGGAGTTAAGGAAGTTTTGGTACTGCATAATAATAGCCTCCTGCTCGTCAACTGACTTAAGGTCAAAGTTGACTGAAGAAGCTAACAAGATAGTGCGCATCTCACCGCCCTTCAATATTGCTACCCCATCTCGGATTTCTTCTATTGGTATAAAGTCTTGTACAGATTTGGCCATATTAGTTGGATATATTTTGGTTAACGTCTAAGCTCCAAGCCATATCTCGCAAGCGACTGCCAGTTAGTCTTGGCATAGTGCCAGCAGTATGTTGCCTCGGGGCTACGAGGCCTGTGGCTACCTTCTTGGTGGGAGCCCGCTTCTGCCATAGGTAGAGCTTACTACCCATATGGTAAGCTAAGAATGATTCGAGCAAGACTACGAAGGGCCGATTGTTAACTTTGTAAAAGGCCAAAGCCAAAGAGAGTCCGGCCATAGGGATGATAAGAAGGAAGGCAATGAAGAAGGGGAGGAAGTTCCACAATACAAAGCAGGCCCCTGCCCCACCGGCAATGTATAAGAATTGTTTGAACGTAAGTGGCCCAAAGATCTTATCCTCAACCTCAATAAATTGGGGAACCTTAAAAACCATAAAGGTAACTCAAAGCGCAAAACTCAAAGCGCAAAACCAAAGTTTTAAAGTTAAAGCTCAGGTTCATCTTTTGTTTCGCATTGTTAATAAGCTTGCTGCTATCATGCGTGTAAGGCTACTTGCCTCGTCTATTAGTATATCAATTTCTGCCAATTTTATCTCAAGAGCATCTTTGAAGAGCATTAGCCAATATATGGTCTCGTGACCAGACTTTAATGAGATATCATAAAATTTTGCAAAGTCTTTTTTGGAGTTAGCCCCTTGGGCTTCGGCTATGTTGGCGCCCATGCTAGTGCCACATCTAATAAGTTGGTTGATAAATGGGGCAGATAGGGTGTCTCGAGGTATCTTTCGTAGTGCGCGAACTAGGCTTATAGAAAACAAATAACTCCTCTCTTTCAGACTAGGCTTGCTCTGTGTATTTGAGTTTGACACTTTTAGTTTTAGCTTTGCGTTTTGCGCTTTGAACTTTGCGCTACCACCCTATATCGCTTCCCTATACGGGTCGTTGTTGATGCGGGCCTTGACGTCGCTTGGGATAAGCTTGGCCGTGGGGTCCGTGTTCTCGTGAGTGATCTCGCGCTTAGTAGAGGTTACTTCAGAGATTACTGGAGCCAGATCGCGGGCAGGAGTGGGGGGTGTCTGGGGGGCGCTTACTGGGGTTC
>CAYGDD010000037.1:0-4656 GCA_964348575.1 uncultured Candidatus Saccharibacteria bacterium
GGTAGTATACCTGCTTTGGGAGCAGGCGGACCGAGTTCGATTCTCGGCGCCCCGAACGTTAGTGCGGAAGAGCAAGCAACTCGAACGATTAGGCTACTTTACTTTCTTCAAAAAGATTATCCAGAGTATCGTCTATATCGCTGTCACTTAAGTTTTTAAGGTCTTCAATTGAGGACTGTGTCTTTGGTTGCGGAGCAATAACATCCGAGCTGTTGAGATTGTTCCTCTCAGTTTCTAGTAAATTTAATTGATGCTTGTAGCCCTTTTCTATATCACCTGAAAGACCCTTTTGCTTGAGGGCAGTATCAATCATTCTGATCCTATCATCCAATTGCACCAAGCGAGCTTGTCTTAATTTCTTAATCTCTTGAACTTGCGCTTCTACGCTCTTTGGCTCGCCAAATTGTTCGGGTTTATTAAATTGTGGTCCTCCTTCACTCATTTTTTATAGTATACTTGATTATAACTTGAGGGACAAACATTCCATACTTTTCTGGTCAGTTATTATCCTAGCACTCCTGCTACGCGTTGTCAATCTGGCTAGCCAAGACCTCACTAGTGACGACGCTGTGTACTCCTTCCGAGCGGTAGACTACATAGACTATGTAGCCTCAACTAATCTCCAATCTACGCCCGTAAGCTGGTTCCCTAAGGCCCTATGGTGGCAGGGGCTCTCCTTCCACGATGGCCCACCCTTGGTTATGCTCATCCAATTTGTCACCTTCAAACTCCTCTGGGTAAGCAACTTAACCGCCCGCCTACCCTTCGTATTGTTAGGCATGCTTGGTCTGTGGGTCACATACCTACTTGCCCGCTATCTATGGCCCAAAGATATCCCAGATCATGATAAGTGGGTGGGCCTATTGGCAATGAGCCTGATGGCTGTGGCGAGCTATCCCATCTGGCTCTCGCGCACGGGTTATCTTGATGGCTTCCTCGTGCCAATTGTCGGCCTCACCCTCCTACTCTTTCTTAAAACTCGTACCAATAATCGTATGTGGCTCTGGCTGGGAGCTGTATGTGGGGCGGGCTTACTTGTTAAGTACAGCTTCCTGTTTATCTTCCCCGCGCTCATCATTACCCTACTTGTCACCAGACGCCAAGCCTTCCTAGAGCGCGAGCTATATAAGGGCTTGCTTGTTATGCTCCTAATTATTAGCCCTGTGATCATATATAACTATCAAGTTTACCAAACTCGGGGACACTTCGACGCCGCTCTCTCAACTCTTGTAGGCCTACAGCCCGAGGACTACAAGGGCCTGTCACGGGTCAAAGTATTCGTCCCTCTTGCTATAGCTCGTGACCTCGCCACAGGGGGCACCTTCTCGCCCATTGTCCTAGCTCTGGCCTTGATTGGCCTCTCAAGTTTGTATTTGAAAAATAAAGAAGCTAAAAGTTACGAAGAGCTAATCCTAATCACGGCCACTTTAGTTATGGCCCTACTCGAGCTCTCTGTGCTGGGTTCTGTCGCTTGGGTCGGAGCTATCCTTGTCGGGCCCATATATACCCTTGCTGGCCTAGGCCTATATACACTATATAAGATAATCTCTATCAGGAAGTTAGTGTTAGCCAAGGTCTTGGTGGGAGCAGTATTAATTATAGAAATGTTCATCGCCATCCAAAGTCAGCTCTTGCCTAGGCCAATCATAGATAAACCTATACTCCTTAGTGAATATAGAGCCAATTGGGAAGGCTATAGTGAGCTAGAAGACTTCCTCACCTGGTTCTACCAACAGTTCCCTGCTATCTCACACACTCTTACTTATCGCAACATACCCCAGCTTGGAGAGTATCAACAGCGTACAAGCGTAAAGGCGATAGCCAAGAATGTGGACTTAGAGCAACGCAAACAGGTCATAATATACGATAACCGCATGAACTGGTTCGCCGCCCTTTGGCTCTTTGAGCGTAGACGCCTATACGAGCGCGAGACCATTCTCTCCCTCTCGGAGGCCTTAATGACTATCCGGGAGTATGGCGAAGACTACTATCTCAAGTCAGGCTTTAGCCAAGCTATCTTTATCATTACCACTCCAATTACGCGCGAGAGTCACAACATCCAGTCAACCCAGCAAGTTCTAGAGCTAGTGACCAATATAGAGCAAGCTCTCCAGCCTAGCGCCGAGATTATAAACAAAAGGGACGAAGTCGCCTTCGTTGTATACACTCTCAATCTAAAATAACCCAAATAGGGCTTAACAACTCTTGTGAGTTTGCCCTAGTTATAACCAATATAATCAGTTAAGCTTAGGACATGATAAAAAATAAAATCTCGGTGGGTATTGTTGGGCTTGGTATGGTAGGAGATCCTATCCGTCGATGGTTCGAAGAGGTCAAAGGTTATAAACGTGGGAAGGATATCTACTGCTTCGATGTGGACTCGCGTAAGGGTTACGGCGATGATGTAAACAAAGCTGATATCATCTTTGTCTCTGTACCTACTCCCACCAAGAAGAATGCTGGCTCTGACACCAGTATTGTGCATCAAGCTGTAAGCACTATCAAAGATGGCAAAACTATTGTCATTAAGTCCACCATCCCTCCAGGTACTATAGAGGGTTTGCAAAAGGAGTTCCCCAAAAAGAAGTTTATCTTTAACCCCGAGTTCCTGACCGAGTCCCAGGTGTGGTCCGACTTTATCCGGACAGATCGCCAGATCCTTGGCCCAAGTGCTAAGGGCCGGGTGGATGTTAAAGAAGTCCAAAACTTATTACCTATGGCCCCCTTCTCGCGCCCCTGGTCTAGCGACTATAGTAAAAAGGAGGTCACCGCCACAGAGGCCGAGCTGGTTAAGTATGCTAGCAACGCCTTTGGCTACACCAAGGTTATCTACGGCAACATCTTGGCCGATATTTGTCACGCACTCAATCAAGTCTACAAGCAAGAGAAGATAAGCTCTGTAGTAGATTATGACAACTTGCGCGAGATGCTTGGTAGCGACCCGCGTATTGGGCCAGCTTGGCTTGATGTCTCCCATGGTAAGTACTCTGGGGCAGGGGGCTTCTGCTTCCCCAAGGATATGAACGCCATGATCTCGTTTATCAACCATGACCTCATCACTCCCCTCTCAAAGAGCAAAAAGACTGACAAGCAAATGCTAAAAGTGTTAAAGAAGGGAGTGGGTGTCCTAGAAGCCGTGCGCGACTACAACCGCGAGCTCCTCATATCCCAAGGCCTAACTGAGGAGGGCATCAGTTGCCACAGCAAAGATATCGATACGTCTAAAGTAAAATCGATAAGAGTCTAATTAGGTGCCATAGAAATTTGTTGCATGATATTGTGTAGCCTGTTACACTATATAGGATCAATATAACGTTAATCTATATGCCCATAATAAACTTTGTAATACCCCCAGCCCTAGACAAGAGAGTCAAAGCTACTATCAAGAAGCGAGGCTTTGCTAGTAAGGCAGAGTTTTTTCGTATGGCTGCCTTTAACTATATAGCAAAAAATGAAGAGGGAGATATTGATGATAGGTTAGACTATCTATCAAAGGCAATTTCAGAGGAGGTTGAGCGCAAGTTTAAAGGAAAGAGGCTTCCAAGTGCCAGAGAGCAGTTAGCAAATTTGTAGCATATGAGACAAATTGTTTTTGTACCTCACTTTCTTAAACAAGTATCATAAGTATCGTTATATGCCCAAGAAGCCTGAGAGCATCAAAAGTCAAATATTAATCTGGAATGATAATGTGGCCCATATCGCCTTTGAGCAACCTTATTTCGGCACTATTATTAAACGCCCTGGCATTGCCCTTGCTATGCGCACTCTCTTTGAGATGGCATGGGGAGGAGCTACAGAACCAGCTGGCTACTAACCTACGTCGGGGAGGAGCTTCACTTTTGCCCTCCTAGTGGCGAAGTCTAGCTCTAGAGTTAAAACATCTATTTGCCAAACCTGTTCTTCATTAATCTTGCGCTCTAATAGATATGTTTGAATAGCGCGAGAAAGTCGCTTGAGCTTCCACGGGTGGACATTGTCTTCGGCCAAATAATCCGTCTCAATCGGATTATCGCCCGATTCACCTCCGACGGGTTTAGCTCTTCTTGAAACACTCTTAACCTCTATGAAGTGCAGAATGCTCCCTCCATCTTTGGTTGGGTCGTCCCTTCGGGCGACTATGTCTATCTCGCCCCACTTCTTCCAATAATTACGTTCTATAATCTTATAACCCTTTGATTCTAACCAGCGAGAGGCTGTGTCCTCCCCAATTTTGCCTACTTGGGCCTTGTTGGGCTTATCGGTCATAGTCTTTTATCTTGTCACTATTCTAAGCCATTTTTGACGAATTGGCGTGTCCGTTATCCACTCTATCCCCAGACTTATCCCCATATATCTGGCTGATCTGGCTCTACGTTTAACCCACAACCTTAGTAAGTCTGTGGAAAAATGTATAGGACAAAAGGACTAGTTGGATTGCTTATCTCTTTTGGTGCGGGTAGGGGTAATCGAAACCCCGTCTCGTCCTTGGCAAGGACGTGTTCTACCACTAAACCATACCCGCCTTCGTCAAGGCTTAGGCGGGCGAGCCCGCTTACCCTCGTGACGTAGTCATGTTAGTATACTCATTGTTCCGTATTATTTCAATGCGCCCGTAGCTCAAAGGATAGAGTACTTGGCTTCGAACCAAGGGGTTGGGGGTTCGAGTCCCTCCGGGCG
>CAYGDD010000038.1:0-4533 GCA_964348575.1 uncultured Candidatus Saccharibacteria bacterium
TCCATTAATTATCCCCATAAAAGTTAACACAATATCCCCAACTTTCTCCCTCACACTTAAGTACTTATTATTGTCCACCATAAAGTAATAATTTAATTTGATCCATTTCTTGACTTAGGAGTTGGTCACGTGCCAAATCACGTTTAATTTTCTCATAAGCATGAATAACGGTCGTATGGTCCCTACCACCCAACTTCTGTCCGATATAAGGGTAAGAGGTGTTAAAGTCTTCCCTTAGGATATACATTACCACCTGGCGTGGCTTAACCACCTCCTTTTTGCGGGTTTTTTGGTATAGTTCAGCTTCATTGATGTTATAAAAATTAGAAATAATTTTAATCACATCATTAATGGAAATTGTCTTTTGCGGGCGGATACTATTTTTTATCAAGAGTTTAACTTCATTAATGCTCGGCTCACGCTTCTTGAGTTGGGTTTGGACTACTACTAAATTAAGAATCCCTTCCAATTCTCTAATGTTATTTTGTACTACAGAAGCGATATACTCCAAGACCTCCTCTGGGGTGCTTATATTGCCAACCTTAGTCTTAGCTTTAAGAATGGCCAGCCTAGACTCATATTCAGGTGAGGAGATGTCTGCGATCATACCTCCCTCAAAACGCGACTTCAATCTATCTTCTATGCCCTCAATCTGTTTGGGGGGTTTATCAGAGGAGAATATAATTTGTTTGTTATTATCATATAGGGTGTTAAATAGGTGGAAGACTTCTTCTTGGGTCTTATCTTTACCAGCCAAGAATTGAATATCGTCCATAATTAAAATGTCATACTTACGATATTTATCTTTAAAGATGTGGGCCTTACCATTGCGCACAGCGTCGGTATACTCTACGGTAAACTTCTCGGCCGAGAGGTAGTGGACCTTTTTGTTGTGATCAACCCTTTTGAAATAATTACCAATTGATTGGATTAGGTGGGTTTTGCCTACTCCTGTGCCACCATAAATAAATAAGGGGTTGTAATTAATGCCGGGGTTCTTGATCACGGCTTGGGCCGCAGCGTAAGCAAGCTCGTTAAATGAGCCAATCACAAATGTATCAAAGGTATATTTAGGATTAAGATTATCTTCTTTATCTATATAAACGTCACCCAAGTCTAACTGCATAGAGGGATTTAAACTTGTCTCTGTATTAGGCACCAAAACATCTTTATTGGTGTCTTTGGATTTTTGTATTATATATTCAATTGCTCTGACTGACTCAAGGTTGTCGCGCAAGGCCTTCAATATGCAAGAGTGGAACTTATTATGTAGCCAGTCTCTTACAAAGGTGTTGGGCACAGCAAGATAGATAACCCCAGAGTCGTACTTGTGGATGGAGGTATTTTTAAACCAAGTAACGAAGTTTGGTTTAGATACATCCACTTCAATATTTACCAACGCGTCGTCCCAAACCTTTTTGTAATCTAATGTCATTGTTGTGTTGTAGAGATTAACCCTTTAAACATATATAAGCAACTTCTACGAGTATGTTAATAAGCTGTGGACTATGTGTGCAAAACTACACCATAATCTTGGGGCTTGAATTTTTACTTACTCCATTATACACTATGTCTATATGTCGGTAACATACCAACCAAAAAAGAGGAAAAGAGCCAGAAGTCACGGTTTCCTTAAGCGCAAGAGGAGCGCTGGAGGCCGAGCCACTATCTTGCGCCGCCGTCGCAAAGGCAGGGCAAAGCTAAGTGTATAGCCATATTGAGTCTACTTAGATACAAAAGAGGAGATGTTTTAAAAATTGTAGCCGTAGTTTCGGGCAAGTTAGAGCCCAAGGCCGTGAAGCGTAATTTGTTCAAAAGACGAGTTAGAGCGATAATAAGAGAAACTAATAATACTAAATCTACCCTAGGTACGTATTATGTGTATGCCAACAAAGAGTTGTTAAAAAAGTCTTATTCAGAACTAAAACTAGTAATAAATAATGATCTCAAGCATCTTCCATAGTCTCCTATACAAACCCTTCTACAATATCTTAGTTTACCTTACAGGTGTATTGCCGGGGTCAGATATTGGTTGGGCTGTTATTGTTTTAACAATTTTTGTTTTGGCGATATTGCTCCCCCTCCGGCATAAACAGGCCAATACCCAAAGGCAGATGAAGGCCGTAGAATCAGAACAGAACAAAATTAAGAAAGACTATGCCGACAATAGTGCCGAACGTAACAAGCGCATAATAGAACTCTACAATAAGCACGGCATTAATCCTTTCGCCGGTTTCGCCCTTATCTTCATCCAGATACCAGTTATGTTAGCTCTCTACTTTGTCTTCACTCGGGGTATCCCCTTCACGAATGTAGACTTGTATAGTTTTGTAACCTTACCAACCGGCATCAATTCAATATTTTTGGGCCTACTTGACCTAACTACCAAGAGCATTCCTCTTGCCCTGCTTGTGGCCCTAACACAATATATACAGGTTAACTTGGCTCTCCCACCGATTGCTCCGCGTACAGAGGGTGAGGGCTTCGGCCAAGACTTCGCTCGTAGCATGAACACTAATATGAAGTATGTTATGCCGGCTATGATCGGCTTCTTCGCTGCTAGCTTCCCCTCTGTCGTGGGTCTATACTGGCTGACCAACAACATCTTCGGCATAGCTCACGAACTGTATGTCAAAAGAAAAGCCACTCAAGTACTCAAGTAACAGCAACATAATCCCCTCCCTACCTCCTGATGGAGGAGGACCGTCCTCCTCCATACTCCTCCAAAACCATACACAAAAAATGACATCACTACATTCCTACAAATGTAGTGATGTTAAACAGTAAGCAATTAGATATCTTTGACTTGGAGGCTCCAAAGGAGACCCGTCTTTTTATCTATGTAGTATACGAAGACGCCGTCGGCAGATAGGAAGATGCTCTCTACATCAGGACCCACGCCCGTGTGTCTGTATAATAAAGTGACAAAATCAGTTTCCGTATCTATGGCATAAAAGTTATCATTATAAGAGACTAGGCCTTGGTACCAAATATCTGGTAGGGTGCGGGATAATCTCTCCCTCGGGGCCGCGCAATATATAAGATCTGGGTTAACTCTACTCCACACACACTTCTCGCTTGGGAGGGTGCTCACAGGGAAGGGGCGCTCACTCTCCGTCTTGGTGTTAAGTAGGGTAGTAGAATATGTGCCTGACTTGCTCTGGCCATAGAGTACCAACTCAAGATCACTGCGGGGATTAGTAGTTAAGCCAAGCTTGGATGTAACAATTGGTGTGGCTACGTTCTCAAGCTTGGGCGTGACAGTATTGCTTGTACTAATTGAGTAAGCCGAGCCAGAGTATTGGTAAGAGGGTTTGGTAGTAAGTGTAAGGGTGTTCTTGTTTGGCCAAGCCAGCACCCATTCTGTAAGTGGGCTAACAAACAAGTTAGCCGAACTAGTCTTACTACTATCAAATGTATTTATACCCCCAAAAGCCGAGCCGTTAACATTTGTTATATAAGCATAGCGGGCCCCATTAACTTCGGCTCCTAACTTCTCGCAGTTAATCTTATTGATTTGGCGTCTGGTTGAGGGGCCCACCGAGCCTGTGCCAGCACTCAAGCCGACAGGAGTTAGGACCTCACTCGCATAACGCTCTTGGAAGATACTCACAGCCCTACTTGTTGTAGCCTCATATATGCCACTTTCTATCACCTCGCTCTGACCGTCTATCCGACTTAGGAAGCTCTGCAGGGCGCGTACCTCGCTAGGTAGATTATTGGCGTTACGACTTAAGTTGGTGGTGATGATATCTTTGCACACCAAGCGTTCATCTTCTATTGGTCCCCTTGCTATGCTCACCAGGGTTGGGCCGATATATGTGGCTTTAACGCTTCCAAGAGTGCTACTGGTGCTCGTGAGTCTAAGGGCGGAGTTCTCAAGTTCGAAGTTGTCATTCTCAAGAGTGGCAATGGCTGACTGGCCTTGGTTGGCCCACAAGATATCTTTAACCTTAAGTAAGGTGGTGTTGCTAACCCTAGTAGTGCTCTTGCCTAATGGCTTATAGTCATATATATGTCCAGTATTCTGTTCCATATAACGTAGCACCAAGTTGCCCCCCGCCACAGTCCCGAAAGTGGTAGCGCCTACAACAGGCTCTTTGCTTACAAGCTCTGGTGTGGCTAGACGTTTGCTTATGGCAGTATTTGTACTATTACTAGCATTGGCCTCTGGGAAATTAATATCATCCAAATTCTCGCCAGTACTATCACCCAAAGACCCAGACTCCCCAGGCAAATTTTGGTCATTAGTATTAGCTTTATTGGCTAGCTCAGACTCTGCACCACTATCAGGAAATTGGGCTGATTCTTCCTTTGTCTGATCCGGATTAGCGACCGAACTACTCTTAACCAGGAGGACAATAAGCCCACCCAAGCCCATAAGTATAAAGATAAGTATAATAATTTTTCGCATTTCTATAAATCTAGGAAGTTAGTTCCAAACTTTACTACTACCCCAGCACTGGCACTAATTAAGCTGTCACTAGGATGTCGCACGGAGACACTCACATTGCCCACCCCACTCCCTTCCCC
>CAYGDD010000039.1:0-4518 GCA_964348575.1 uncultured Candidatus Saccharibacteria bacterium
TCTCTAGGACGTGCTTTATGAGTGTGGTCGTGTAGCCCATCTCGTTGTCATACCAAGCTAGCACTTTAACAAGGTTGCCTCCCGCCACCCGTGTCATCTCTAGGTCTGCAATAGATGCATATGTGTCACCCACAATGTCGCTCGAGACTAGGGGCTCGTTGCTTACTTTAAATATGCCCTTCCAGCGATCTTCTGTTGCTGCCTTGGTTAATATCTCATTAACCTCCTCCTTAGTTGTATCCTTCTTAGTTACAAAAGTTAAATCTACATACGAGCCTACGATGCTTGGCACGCGCACAGAGATGCCGTCGAAGAAGGGTACCCCCTCTACCGCCTTGGTCACCGTAGTAGCAGCCCCGGTCGATGATGGCACGATGTTGTGTGCAGCCGCCCTGCCTTCGCGCCAATCCTTCTTGTTGGGACTGTCTACCAAGGACTGACTGGCAGTGTAGCTGTGTATGGTATCAAGAAGTGCCTTCTCAATATCTAGCGTCTCTTCAATAATCGCCACAATAGGAGAGGCCGCGTTGGTGGTGCAAGAGCCGTTGGAACTAACTTCGCAAGTCTTGAGCTTTTCTTCATTGATACCCATAAGCACTGTGTCGCCCTCGCCCTTGCCGGGAGCGCTAATAACTACCCGCTTAGCGCCTGCTGTTAAGTGCCCCTTGGCTTTGTCAAATTCTGTAAAGAAGCCCGTGGACTCTACAACTACGTCCACGTCCATAGTGCCCCAAGGCAGGTTAGCCGGCTCGCGCTCTTGAGTCACTGCTACTTCTTTACCGTCAGTCACAATCTTACCCTCACGAACCTCAACTTTATGCTTCCATCTACCATAAGCGCTATCGTATCTTAATAAGTAGGCTAGGTTTTCTAAATCCCCAAGGTCGTTAATAGCCACAATCTCAATCTCCTCACGCTCGCTCGCTAGTTTATAAAACGCTCGGCCAATTCGGCCAAAGCCATTAATCGCTACTTTTAATTTTTTATCACTCATACTAGAAGTATATCACAATAACAAAACTCGTCCTGTGGACGAGTTGGTTGGTAGGTAAAATGTTGCAGTGACGCTCAGCCACCACACCCAAGAGGGTGATCTCGATGCCGCCGCCACGGACCGTGTACGTGTTTTTTTCCATTGTGCCCTCCTGGGCTAGGCCTTAACCGGGTCAAGCGGATATTTCAAGGCTTTGGGTATTATACACGAATCTGACTATTTGTCAACCCTGTCGCTCGCGAGCGACTGGGTTGACCCCCCCGTACAGTTAACCACATGGGGTGAGACATTCGACTGATAAAAAGACCCCCGCTTCGGCTAGTGCCAAAGCGGGGGAATTGAGATAGTCGTCAGAAATAAAATAGCAGAGTAGCTATCGTTAGGAGTATAGAAGAGATCCAACTCATAACTATAAAAATCTTCTTGCTATCATCATCGATGGCGACGGCGAGGACGACGGCGGCGGCAGCGGCGTAGGCGGCGACGGCGACGGCGGTAGCGGCGGCGACGGCGACGGCGGTAGCGGCGGTAGCGGCGGCGACGGCGACGGCGGCGACGGCGACGGCGGCGACGGCGACGGCGGCGGCGGCGGCGGCGACGGCGGCGGCGGGATGATCTTTCTTCAACATGACATTCGCCACTCCCATCAAAGACACCGCTAGGACCACCAGAATAAGGAACGGAGTGAATTCTTCTCGCACCTCGTTCACTGTGCCTGGGGTTACTAGGTCCACCCGAGCTCTTGCCCTATCATACTTTACACCAGTCACCGTCTCCTCGGTGACCACGAGGTGGAAGAGGCCCCTCGGTCTCTTCCGTAGGGTGATCTTCGTAGCGATCACAAGGCCGGGGCTTCCGTAAGCCATAGCCACCTGCTCTGGGAACTTGACTGCCTGCTCGGAGACCGTCACTCCGGTGCTTTGCCAGGTAATCTCGTTGGCCTTCTCCACGACCTTAACCTGGCCGTTGGAGCCAATGCTGATCTCTCCCTCTCCAGCCAAGGAAACGACTGGGGTGAGGGCAAACACCGCAAGTACAACAATCCCTTTGGAATCTAGCCTGATTTGGCTCATTATGGGCCTCCCTTTCTGACTGTGACTTTATTACAATCCTTTAGAATTGTCAACCCTGTCGTTCGCGCGCGACGGGGCTAAGGTGGCTTTGAAGAGCTTGGCTAGGAGGCCGGGGTTGGCACTGCCTTTAGAGAGTCTCATGCCTTGACCGATTAGGAATTGGAGTGAGGCCTCTTTGCCGGCTTTGTACTCCTCTACTACTCCCCCATTGTCAGATATTACTTGTTCTACAATCTTAAGTAGCGCCCCTTCATCGTGTTGCTGTAACAAACCTTTACTTTCTGCAATAACTCTTGGGTCAGGACTTAATGTATCACTGTGAGCATCTCCTAACATAATCGCGAGCACATCCTTAGCCCCCCTACTCGACAAATCTCCAGCAATAATCATCTCTACTAAACTAGCAAAGCTCCCAGGATTAGGTACTCGCGAATTCGGAAACCGGGTTTCCGAGTCCGCACTTAGCGGGCGGGCGGCTAAGTGACCCATTAGGTCTGTCGTAATATAATTGCTAGCGAGTTTAACTTTCTCTTTATCCTTACCCAACAATTCTACAACTCTTTCAAAAAAAGTGGCTAGCTCTGGGTCGGTAACATAGCTCTCTATATCCTCGGCTTTGATACCAAACTCTTTTGCGTACCTCTCTCGCTTAATCCAAGGGAGCTCGGGCATGGCACGACGAAGCTCCTCCGGAGCGAAGTCGGGCACTTCGCTAAGCTTGAGCTTAGGCAAATCAGGTTCCGGGAAGTAGCGATAATCATGTGAGCTCTCCTTCTTGCGCTGACTAAAAGTACGCTGTTTAACATCGTCCCAACCGCGCGTCTCTTGCACTATCTTCTCGCCACTCTCGATGGCCTCTATCTGACGCTTGATCTCATACTCAATGGCCTTCTCAACAGCTCTGAAAGAGTTCAAGTTTTTTACCTCAACCTTCGTCCCAAGTTTGGAAAGCTCAGTTCGTCGCGAATTTCCCTCCTCGTCAGTGAGCAGGGAATCTGAGTTTCCAAACTTGGGCGCTACCGATATGTTTGCCTCCACGCGCATCTGGCCCTTCTCCATATTGGCCTCACTTGCCCCTAGGTAACGCAAGAGGAGTTGCAACTCGCGGGCAAAGTCGCCGGCCGTCTTAGCGTCGTGGATAACCGGCTCGGTCACAAGCTCCATCAGGGGCACACCCGCACGATTAAAATCAACTAATGAGGAGTCGCTGGTATGTTGTGAGCGGGCTGTGTCCTCTTCAAGATGCACTCGCGTGATATCTACTCCGCGCAAGCTCCCACCACTTACAAGGGGGTACTTGTACTGCGAGATCTGATAGCCCTTAGGTATATCGGGGTAGAAGTAGTTCTTACGGTCAAACTCGGAGTAATCGGCAAGCCGCGAACCAAAGGCCGTGCCCACGCGGAGTACCTGCCTTACAGCCTCTTTATTAATAACAGGCAAGGTGCCGGGTTGGCCGGTACAGACAGGGCAAATATTTACATTAGGTCTCTGGGCGCCCTTGTCGTCTACGGTAAGCTCGGGGTCGTTCTTGCTATTGCAAAACATCTTCGTCTTAGTACGAAGTTCGGCATGTATCTCAAGCCCAATTGTAGGTAAATAATCAGCCATAATATTATTATATCAGAATTCCTGATTTGATTTATCGAATCAAGGATACTCGGCTTAGTGGCCGAAACCGGGACCGACAAAGTCTGGCTCGTTGACTAGGACTAGACCGGTTCTTTTGTAAACGAGATCTTTAAGATAATTAAACAAGTTCATCATATCGCGGGCAGTGGCTCCGCCAGTATTAATAAGATTGAGGGCATGATATGGAGAGACTCGCACGCGCTCGTTGTGCACATAGCCCTTTAACCCGAGTAACTGATCTAGTATCCAAGCGCTGGGCAACTTTATTTTACCCGCTTTAAAATCTGACGGAGTTTTGACCTTCTCTACCAAATCCCGCAACTCACTACTCTTCTCTTTACTAAACTCACTCTCGATCTTCTCACACAAGCTTTCAAACTCTTGGCCTGTGAGCTGGAAGTTAGAGAAGAACGAACCCGCCGAAGGCAAGGCCACCCAGTCTTGACCCTTGCTCTTGCGTATTTCTATAATCGCACTCCTCACCTCCTTCTGACTTATGTCGGCTTGCCCCGCGAAGCCTTGGCGAAGTGGGGCGAAAAAATTTGTAAGATCTTTGTACTTGAGATTTGGCGTGCCAAATTTATTCAAAACTAAATTAACATTTAAGATTATGTAGCGCCCTTTCTGATCTGTGTTAAAAATGCTGTGCCTGTAAGTAAAATTGCATTCCCCCACATTTAACATTAAACTTTTGCCATTTAACATATCGAAAGCCTCGATGCTTTCGATCACCTCCGCTATCTCTTGTCCATACGCACCAGCATTTTGCATAACAGCGCCTGCAACAGTGCCTGGTATATATGACATGTTCTCTAGCCC
>CAYGDD010000040.1:0-4100 GCA_964348575.1 uncultured Candidatus Saccharibacteria bacterium
TGGTCTTCCCGCCCGAACGACTGTTCGGTCGGGCGGGTTGACTTTGGGACTTTGGCTGGGGTTGTAATCTGAAAAAATTGCGGACTGAGTAAGTTAAGGGCTAGCGGAGGGAGGCGAGGAGGGCTTTGGGTGTAGCAGATGTTACTTGCTTGACCTTCTGTTGTCTAAGCCCCAGACTCTACCGGCGTTGTATGAGGCTAGTACTAGTAGAGTAGCTATGTATATTATGTGTTCGTCTATTATGTAGGCATGAGCATTAGGCATAGGGAAGGGTAGTACTAGATAGTAAAGAGCCATAAGAACAATACCAATCCAAGCGCTATATCTTACGTAAAGCCCAATTATAAGTGAGATGCCGAGGATAGTAAGGCCCCAAGCATTAACAAAATTGGTGATGCCGATCATGCTAGGTGACGATACCCACTGGAAGAACGAGGTGAAGTTTTTAGCAGAGCCAATATAGCCTGCGGCACTCCAGCTAGGATCTAGGACTTTAGTAATACCCGCATAGAAGAAAAGCCCACCAGCCGAAACTCTAAGCAAGAAAATGGAAACCTTTTGATAAGTACTCATATTATATAAAAAATGCTATGAGTTAATAATCAAGCAAATTGCAAACCCACACATATTGTATCACTGTAATTTAACAGTACAAAAAGTTATCAACTTGTATATAAAAGCTATAACTAGGTGAAAAGTTTGGCGAAGAAGAGTACATAGCTAAATGTCAGGCTTTATGAGATAATTTTTGTGACTATGAATACTCTAGCATGAGACGACTTTTGCGAATTGTCATTAAGGTTTGTGCCGTTCTCGTCCTTGGTGTGTTCGTAATTAATGTGGTCATCTACTTTACCTCTAGGCCTCATATCTATGCAGGTATTGACGAGGCCCCGACGGCCCAAACAGTGCTTGTGCCGGGGGCCTCGGTCTCGCCTGAAGGCCTCCTTTCGCCAATCTTCATTGACCGCCTGGAGATGGCTATTGCCTTATACGAGGCGGGCAAAGTGACAAGAGTTCTTGTCTCCGGCGACAACAGTACTGATATTCAAAACGAGGTTAGCCCAGCCCGCCTGTATCTTATGGAGAGAGGTGTGCCGGACGAAGCGATCTTCCTCGATCACGCCGGCTTCGATACCTACAGTAGTATGTATCGGGCCCGCGACATTTTCGGCGTTACTTCTATTCTCATCAGCACTCAATCGTTCCACCTGCCTTGGGCCGTCTTTGTTGCTCGGCGACTGGGCTTGGAAGCGGGCGGAGTAAACGCTGACGAGGGTCGCATGCTTTTTCGTAACTATGTTCGCGAAGTGTTCGCCAATGAGAAAGCCGTGCTCAATCTCATCTTCTACAGAGAGCCGAAGTACCTAGGCCTGCCCATCCCAATCGAGGATGACGGCGTGATCTACCCGCCTGTCAGCGAGTGTTTGAAAGATGCCGACTGTCAATCACCTAAATACGTATGTCAGGAAACGCAAGGCACTGGCACAGCGTGCCCCTCTGGCGACCCAACCTGTGTGCCCACGCATACTATTATTGCCGGGGAGTGCAAGGTGAAAAAGGACAATAGTTGCAGTACCGATTCGCAGTGTACTGCCGGAAATTTGTGTCACAAGGGCGCGTGCATAGTTCCGGTGGGGAGGCAATGTGCTGGGCCAAGCGATACAAGTTGCCCCACAGACTTTAGCTGTGTACAGGGATGTGGTCCACCAGTGGCGCGCGAGGACGATCCGCCCGCGCCCTACAATTGTCAACTAGAGGGGTACTTTCGGCCGTGTCCCATATGCCTTGCTAAAGATACTTTGATAGATACGCCACTTGGAACTCTTGCCGTGCAAGATATCTGGGTGGGTGTAGTGGTGTGGACTACCAATAAATCGGGCTTCCTAGTGCCAGGAGTGGTAGTAGAGGTGAGCAAAACGCCCGTGCCCAAGACGCACACGCTGGTGAAGCTTGTACTTAGTGACGGTCGAACTCTCTCGGTGTCACCGGGCCACCCCACTGCTTCACTAAAGTTACGCAGTGCAAGCACCATTGGCGCTCAGACAGTAGGTGAGCTTGTTGTAGGCGATGTGTACGACGGGGCGCGCGTTGTAACAGTTGACAGGGTTGCCTACGGCGGGGGATACACATACGATCTTCTCCCTGCTGGCACAACGGGATTCTACTTTGCCAACGGCATCTTGCTAGGCAGTACCCTGGGTCACTAATCCGTCCATCAACGAAGTCCCAATTTGCGGAGCCGGTGAGATTCGAACTCACGAGGGTTTGCACCCTGCCTCCTTAGCAAGGAGGGACGTTAGACCACTCCGACACGGCTCCCTAGGTCCAAAATGGACCGGGCAATCCACCTATGCGAATTTAGCCAAACATACTCTACCAATTTTTGCTCCTTATTGCTAATATGGTTCAATAAACTGAGTAAAGGCGGTGGGTGAGTCTAAAGCATTGTGGGAGAGGTGGCTGAGTGGTCTAAAGCAGCGGTTTACTAAACCGCCGTCCCCTAACAGGGACCGCGAGTTCGAATCTCGCCCTCTCCGTTTCGTGTTATAATATGTTATAATATAGATTATGAAAGAGAATATAGAATCAGTGGCAAGTCAAGAGTCTGGGCCAAGGTTCGCACAATGTGGCACCCTAGACGAAATAATTGAGGTTCTTGATGCTATGCACCTGGGTGGGGCCACAATTATGAACTCGCGTGGGACAAAAGAATACACTGCAAAAGATCTAGCCAGCCTTATTGCTAAACAGCTTTCAGAATTAGAGAACAAGAGCTTTCCTAAAGAGGGTTTTGAAGATGTTTTAAATGCTCTCTTGGCCGCAGGCGGTATTACCAGCACAAACGGTTTCCGTTCGGCACTTATAGAAGCGATTAAAAAAGCTACCGGTTTTGAGGAGTATGTCCGAAACAACCCCAACCAAGAAACGATTACCCTGATGCCAATCCCAACATCAGATCACTTCAAAGAGATCTATGAGGAGATCCTGTATCAGTAAATGAAAGCGACTTCAAGGTTAAACCTTGAAGTTAGGGAGGTTAAACCTCCTTTTAAGAGTGGTGTGTTGTAATAATAAAAGCGGGCGACTCATGTGAGTCGCCCGACCAACTCTCGTTGGGTTTACCCCTCCCCTAGCTCCTTGGGGAATTGTGCTTCCACTAGAGCGCCCTTCAGATTCCAGCTATCGCTATGGTGTATCAGGCACATCTGCTCATTGATGGATATCAATCGAATGGCTTAAGCGAGGAGGTTAAACTCCTTTTGGAGTAACTTCAAGGTTAAACCTTGAAGTTAGGATTAGTACCAGTTTATTTCGGGGAGGTTGTGGGACTTTAGATAGGCGTTAGTTTTGCTGAATGGCTTGCTACCAAAGAAGCCAGAATGGGCCGAGAAGGGGGAGGGGTGCGCGGACTCTAGCACTAAGTGCTTTTTGCGATTTACGACAGCCCCTTTTTGCTTGGCGTAGTTGCCCCACAATATGAATACTAGATTTTCTTTCTCATCTGACAATTTCTTTATGACCGCATTTGTAAATTCTTCCCAACCCATGCCCTGATGCGAGCCTGGGTTACCTGCGCGAACTGTGAGAGTGGCATTAAGTAAGAGCACGCCTTGCCTTGCCCATCTAGCCAAGTCACCCTTCTTCCCCCCGTTGCTGGGCCTTTGAGTGGCAAGCTCTGTTATACCAAGATCATTCTCAAGTTCTTTGAAGATATTTTGGAGCGAGGGAGGTAGCTTGGTGTCATCGTGCACAGCAAAGCATAGGCCGTTGGCTTCCCCCTTGCCGTGATATGGGTCCTGACCAAGGATCACAACCTTTACATTATCAAAGGGACACAAGTCAAAGGCTCTGAAGATGTCTTGAGGTAGAGGATAGACCTTGGTGCTGAAATACTCTTGCTTAATAAACTTGGCAAGTTTTTTAAAATAAGTTTTGTTGAACTCGCGCCCCAGAGCCTCCCGCCACGAATCTTCTATTCGCACATCGCCCTTATTATTTTTTACTTGACCCATACAGTTACAAATAACTGCCGAAGATAATTATTGCCACCAAGAGCGCGCCAATAGAAGTAAGTAAGACAGCGGCAGCGGCTAGGT
>CAYGDD010000041.1:0-3636 GCA_964348575.1 uncultured Candidatus Saccharibacteria bacterium
GATGAGTACCTTGAGGGCTGGAAACGCAATAAGGCTGATCTGGCAAACTTTAAACGTGAGACAGAGGAAAGACAGAAAGAACTAGCTAATTTCGCCATAATTAGACTTCTTGAGGAACTTATCCCCGTGCTTGATAGCTTCGAACTGGCGACAAATAATGCCTCTTGGGCCACGGTAGACGAGGGCTGGAGGACGGGAGTAACACATATTCAATCTCAAGTAATCTCTACGCTTAACAATTATGGCCTAGCTGAGTGTGGAGCAGAGGGTGACAAATTTGACCCCAAGTACCATGAGGTAACAGATACGCAGGAGGTTGAAAGTGCTGACAAAGATAATATAATAATCAACGTTAAGCAAAAAGGCTATAAACTACGAGATCGAGTGATTCGGCCAGCGAAGGTTGTAGTGGGGCATTTTACAAACTAATAAAATACACATATGGCAAAAATATTGGGAATAGATTTGGGTACAACTAACTCGGCAGTAGCCATAATTGAAGGGGGCGAACCAAGAATTGTTGAGAATTCAGAGGGCAACAGGACAACACCCTCTGTAATTGCCATATCTAAAACTGGGGAGAAGTTAGTCGGTCTATTAGCTAAGCGCCAGTCCGTAACTAACCCCAGCAATACTATCTACGGCATAAAGAGGTTAATGGGTCACAAGTTTGACGACCCGGAGGTAGTCAAGGACACTAAATCAGCCCCATTTAAGATTACTAAGTCTGGGGATGGGGTGACAGTTAGTCTTAATAATAAAGAGTACAGGCCAGAGGAGATATCCGCCATGATCTTGCAGAAGCTTAAGCACGACGCCGAGACCAAGCTGGGCGAGAAGGTCACCGAGGCGGTTATTACCGTCCCGGCCTACTTCAATGATGCTCAACGTAATGCCACCAAGGCCGCTGGTCAAATAGCAGGCTTTGATGTTAAGCGTATAATTAACGAGCCCACAGCTGCCGCTCTTGCCTATGGATTTAACAAGCGCAAGGATGAGAAGATAGTTGTGTACGACTTTGGAGGAGGGACCTTTGATGTTTCTGTCCTTGAAGTGGGCGATGATGTAATAGAGGTCAAAAGTACTGATGGTGACTCGCATATGGGTGGAGAGGACGTAGACCAGACCATCATAGCCTGGATCGCGGAGGAGTTTAAAAAGGAAAGCGGTATAGATGTACGCAAGGACGCTCTCGCTCTTCAAAGATTGAAGGAGGCGGCCGAGAAGGCCAAACACGAATTGTCTAGCACTCCGGAGTCGGAGATAAACATCCCCTTCATCACATCAGATGCTAGTGGCCCAAGGCATCTTGTGCTAAAGATGTCCCGCTCTAAACTTGAGGACCTTGCTCGTCCCTATGTAGATAAATCTATTGAGATAACAAAGAGAGCACTTAGTGCCTCGGGCTTTAGCGTCTCTGATATAGCCGAAGTAGTACTTGTAGGAGGCCAAACTAGAATGCCTCTAATACAGGCAGAAGTTAAGAAACTATTTAACAAAGAACCCAATAGAAGTATCAATCCTGACGAGGTAGTGGCTCTGGGGGCTGCCCTTCAGGCCGGCATAATGCAGGGTGATGTTAAGAGCGTACTCTTGCTTGACGTGACCCCGCTGTCACTCGGCATTGAGACGTTGGGAGGCATAAGCACTAAACTGATAGATAAGAATACTACTGTGCCAGCTAGTAAGTCGCAGACCTTTTCTACTGCCGCCGATAACCAGACATCAGTAGAGATACATGTTGTCCAAGGCGAACGCGAGATGGCAAGCGACAACAAAACCCTCGGACGCTTTACCCTTGAAGGTATCCCTCCAGCCAGCCGAGGTATCCCACAAGTTGAAGTCACCTTTGACATAGACGCCAATGGCATATTGTCTGTAAAGGCTAAGGATAAGACAAGTGGCAAGGAGCAGTCCATTCGCATAGAGGGCTCGTCAGGACTATCTAAGGAAGAGATTGAGAAGATGAAGAAGGATGCCGAAATTAACGCAGAAGTAGATAAGAAGAAGCGCGAGCTAGTAGACACGCGCAATATGGCAGAAGCTCTTATAACCACAGCAGAGCGCTCTGTGAGGGAAGCAGGTGATAAAATTACTCCAGAACTCAAGAGTACTATAGAAGAGAAGATAATGAACTTAAACAAGACTAAAACTTCTGATATAATAGATGAGATCAAAAAGGCTTCAGACGAACTGGCCACAGAGATGCAAAAGATAGGCCCCGCCATGGCTGGCAGTCAAGCTAAGGATGCAGACAAGGGACAGGAAGAAGATAATAAGAGTGAACCCGAAAACGAGAAGCCTAAGGAAGGAGATGAAGGTGAGAGCTCTAGTAAATAATTATGAGTAAAGATTACTACAAAGTCCTAGGAGTAAATAAGAGCGCTACTAAGGACGACGTCAAGAAAGCTTTCCGCAAGCTTGCTGGTCAGTATCATCCAGATAGGGGAGGGGATGAGAGTAAATTTAAAGAAATTAATGAGGCTTATCAAGTACTTGGTAACGAGAAGAAGCGAGCCGAGTACGATACATACGGCCAGACCTTCGGCGGGAGTGGAAGTGGCTACTCTGGTCAAGGAGGGCCGACGGCCGGTTGGGACTTCTCTGGCTTTAGCGGTAATGCTGGAGGAATTGAGATGGATCTGGGAGATATCTTCTCAGACTTCTTTGGCGGTAGGCGTAAGAGTACAAGACGTGGACGTGATATCTCTGTAGATTTAGAAATTCCTTTCCGTGACAGTATCTTTGGTATCACGCGCGAGGTTGTAATCAACAAAAACAGTACTTGCGATACTTGTAACGGCACAGGCGGAGACAAGAGTGCAGGTCAGGAAGAGTGCACCACTTGTAAGGGCCGGGGTATGATAAAGGAAAGCAGGCAGAGCTTCTTTGGCAGTGTAATTATGGAGACTGCTTGCAAAATCTGTGCAGGTGCGGGAAAGAAGTACAAGTCTAACTGCAAAGCCTGTGCAGGACACGGGATTATCAACAGGGGCTCCGATCTCAAGATTGTTATACCGGCTGGCATCGACAACGGTGAGATGATCCGCATGACTGGCCTTGGTGAGGGCGTAAAGAATGGTGAACCTGGAGACTTATATGTCAAAGTTTACATAGAAGCTGACAAACAGTTTACCAGACAGGGGCATGACCTTATTATGGACCTTCCTGTCAAGCTCACTGACGCTATCCTGGGTGCAGATTATGAGATATCTACCCTAGACGGCAAACGTACCGTGCCAATTCCCGCGGGAACAGATGATGGCACAATACTAAAGATTAAGGATCTGGGCGTGCCCATAGACAGGAGTGGTAGGCGAGGCAATATACTTGTGCGCGTTAGGCTCAAGATGCCTACAAAATTAGGTAATAAAGCTAGAGAAATAGTAGAGAAGCTACGTAACGAGGGTATATGATCTACAGATACACGGCCACAGTACTTCAGTATATTTTTTTTCTTCCCGTTCGAATTATTCTCAGGTACTTTCTTAATATCAAAATCACCGGCCTTTCTCATATAGATAATCTAGATACTATTAGGGGCGGGAAGGGCCTACTAGTCGCGAGTAATCACAATAGTCAACTTGATAGTCTAATTGTTCACAGGTGTTTACCATATATTACCGGCCTACTACC
>CAYGDD010000042.1:0-663 GCA_964348575.1 uncultured Candidatus Saccharibacteria bacterium
GCACGTGCGTGTCCGAACTCGTCTTCGGGTCCACGTACGTGCAGTCTCCGATGACGTCTCCTTCCTCATTGAGGGTGCAGACGCGACCGGGGGTTGCCGGGGTTGCCGTACCAGCCCACGGGGAGCTTGCGGTCTTGTTGTCGTCGGACTGCTGCTTCCGGCGCGCGCCCCCGAAGAGGAACACGCCGACGCAGATCGCCAGGCCGGCGAGGAGGAGGAATCCCCCTGCTCCGGCCAGCGGCTTGCGCTTTTTGTCATCTTTCTTGTCGGCCATGTTCTACTTCCTTCCCTTGCGACTGACGACGCCAGCGGCCTTGGTGAGGTCGCCGGTGCCCTTGCCTTCCACCCTGATCCGCTCGGCCTTGCCGCGTTCGGACTGGACGGTTGCCAGGGCCTCCTCGTAGCTCACGCCGGTTCTCCGAACGACATCCTGCGCGAGCTTGGTGACGTGCTCGAGCTCGATTGTCTCTGCGATCCGCTCGGCCTCCTCCACCTCGATATTGGTGAAGGCGTTGGCCAGGCGCTCCGGGAGACGAATGTCGGAGACCACGACGCGCCGGAAGTCGACGCCCCAGCCGGCTTGCTTGTTCTGCTGCCGGATGAGAGTCGCCCGGATGGCGTCTGCCATCTCGCTCTTCTTTTTGACCAGCGCGCCCCTTCTAC
>CAYGDD010000042.1:673-1665 GCA_964348575.1 uncultured Candidatus Saccharibacteria bacterium
GCTTTCGGGGAGGCGCGGGTTGTCCGCCGCAACATACTCGCTCGCGAACTCGCGAACTGCGGCTTCCGTGAGTTGCGGAATGATCCCGCCCTTGTTTCGCCCCTTGTCGTCCTTCTTGCCTTCGAGGTTGTCGACGCTGAGGAAGAGGTAGGGGTCGTTGATGGCGAGTTGGACGCTCGCCTCAATGTGGACGGGGATGTTGTCTGAGGAGTAGACGTCGTCGATCTGGATTTCGATGGGGTGTTCCTTGCAGTCCACCTCTTCGAGATCTGTGAGCCAGATGATGGTCCAGGCGTACCCCTCGTCGGTGACGAGGGGAATACGCTTGGCCAGGATGGTGTAGACCGCCTTGTGGGCGATCGGCACGCGGGTTGCGCCGGCGAAGGCGACACCCGCGGTGATCATGTATCCGGCGTACTCGAGTATGCCGGGCAAGGAGCTGGAGATTGTATACCCGACGACTGCCACGAGGGCACCGCCGAGCCACGTCAGCCAGCTCGGAATCTCAACGGACTTCATGGTGCCTCCTGGCATCAGGGGAAGGGTTTTAGGGAATGGGTTGATGGATGATGGTAAAGAACTCACTATAATTATATCATATATAAGGCTAAAGTCAAGTAGGTAGAGATACGACCCTAGATGGGGATTTCTTCATAGACCAGGCCGTTTTTTAGGAATAGACTTAGATAAATGAAGCAGCTATCTAGATTTAAGGTAATCGTTTTTGCCCTGCTCTTTTTTGCTCCAATTCCAGCGTTTGCTATCGGTGAACAACTCGAGGAGATGATCTCTTTTATCTATCGAATGGTCAGTAGCTACCTCATACCGATTGCGTTTGCGCTCGCTCTCCTTTTTTTTATCTGGGGTCTTGCGATATTCATAAAAAACTCTGGCAGTGAAGACGCGCACAAAGAAGGACGGGACAAGATGATCTGGGGCGTGCTTGCACTGTTTGTTATTGTTGCTGTTTGGGGACTTGTGCGATTTTTAGG